>NZ_JBQKLS010000001.1:0-320198 GCF_052116105.1 Oribacterium sp. Sow4_G1_1 | reverse complement strand
GTAAGACCCCTTGAAGACTACAAGGTTGATAGGGCTAAGCTGTAAGTGCTGCAAAGCATTCAGGTGATAGTTACTAATAGGTCGAGGGCTTATCCAATGTGCGCAAGACGAGTGAAGCGTGAAGATTTACTTCCACAATCACGAGTATGCGGCATCTACGACAGTAGATGTGCTGGTAGGTTTGATGTTTTAAAATCTTTCTTTAGAATGAAAGATTTTGCAGATATTCTTGTTATTATTCCTTCATAGCTCAGTCGGTAGAGCACGCGGCTGTTAACCGCGGTGTCGTTGGTTCGAGTCCAACTGGAGGAGCTTCTGGACAGTGGGATTAAGACATCGATGCTTGTCTTAACCCTATTTGTTTTTTAAGAATGTATTTTATGGCGAGATAGCCAAGTGGTAAGGCATGGGTCTGCAACACCCTGAGCGCCGGTTCGAATCCGACTCTCGCCTCTCTTTGGCGCCATGGTCAAGCGGTTAAGACACCACCCTTTCACGGTGGTATCACGAGTTCGAATCTCGTTGGCGTCATCAGGTCCTGGGAAGTATCCTGGGACTTTTTTTGTGCCCGGAAATAAAAAAAGATTCGGAATATGTGAATCAGAAGTATATGTTTCGAACATATCTCGCATATATAATGAGCAGAAATCCAGGTGTCAGAAAAAATTTTAAAATTATCGGTCGAAGATAATTCTCTACATATATAATATGAAAACGATTCAGGATGGAAATACATACTACATAAGGTATAGTCTGAAAACAGACCATAGTCGTTTTGAGGACTATAGTCTACATGTAGACTATATGCAGAATGAAATTTATACGGTATAATGCAATTGTTTACGAGAAAGTACAATCCTCGGAACATCCGGCAGATGTTGTTTGGAGAGCGAGACGTCTACGGATTGCGATCTGCGAAGGTTTAGTGGTGCCTCTGCGGTCGCAGATCCCCCTCTTTTCGAATCATCCTGACTATTTTAAATGTTTTGGCGATTCAGAACGAAAAAACAATGTGTTCATGATGTTCGGTGGTGCATACAGACGATCTGGGATTGGTCTGATGTGTATCTCCGGCAGGAGAGGAGCAGTATGGATTACCAGATGAACGTGAGATTTCTTGAAGGCCTTCAGAGACTTCGTGAGAAGGGCTTTCAGATCCTGTTTAATGGAGAAGAGTGCCCGGCTGAAAACTGGGACCAGATGCTTCATCGGAAAGATGGGGGATTTTTTAAACGAGAATATGTCGATGCGTGCTCATCCTCGATTAATTTCCAGTGGGTATCACTGGCATGAGGGAGCAGGTAGCGTAAAAATCTGTAGAAAATCGTAAGAAAGGGGGTCGGTATTGGTACGGCCTCCTTTCTTGTATTCAATATGGATTTTTGTTATTATTTACGGGTCAGAATAGTAAACTTGAGATCTGGTGGAGGCTGACATGACGGTTAAGGAAACATTGATCCGATTATTTGAAGAAAACAAGGGACACTATATCTCCGGTGAGGAAATCGCACAGGAGCTTCACTGCTCTCGTACGGCGGTCTGGAAGGCGGTAAATCAGCTGAAGGAGGATGGCTATGAAATCGAGGCTGTAAAAAATAAGGGATACATGCTTTCACTGGAAAGTGATGTGCTGTCAGAACAGGCCATCTCCCGTTATCTGGAGCATGCGTATCCGGTTTCGGTATTTCAGGAGATTACGAGTACGAATGATGTGCTGAAGAAGCTGGCGGTTTCAGAGCACGTGCCGGAAGGGACAACGGTGATTTCCGATTATCAGACCGGCGGCAAGGGAAGACTCGGGCGCAGTTTCTTCTCACCGAAAGGAACCGGTCTTTATATCAGCATGCTGCTTCGTCCGGACGGTACCGTCATGGATAATCTGATGCTGACCGCGCAGTCTGCCGTCGCAGTTTATCGTGCAGTCCGCAAGGTCTGCGGAGTCGAGCTTTCCATCAAGTGGGTCAATGACCTGTATTATGAGGGCCACAAGGTCTGTGGTATTCTCTCGGAGGGGCAGACCAGTATGGAGTCGGGCCGCATGGAATTCGTCATCGTCGGCATCGGCATCAATCTTTATGAACCGGAGGAGGGCTTCCCGGAGGATATCCGCGAGAAGGCCGGATCGATTCTCGGAAAGCGTTCCGAGGGAAAAATCGTGGATCGTAACCGCATCGCAGCGGAGCTGATTCGGGAGTTCTATGCGCTCGCACCAGAGAAGACACTGGCACAGGAATACATCGATCATAACATGGTGCCGGGACATGACATCATGGTCATCGATGGAAAGACACAGCGGCCGGCCAGAGCCACCGGCATCCGCCCGGACGGAACGCTGGAGATCGTCGAGCAGGATGGAAGCGAGGGTACACTGGTTTTCGGTGAGGTCTCGGTGCGTCTGCGGGATGGCGATCAGATCGTGTACAAATAAGTTTGGGAGTCATGTGAAATGAGTGATTATAGAAAGCGGAGTACGAAACGAAAGAAGCGAAAGGAGGCGACGCTGGTCGGGGATCTGTTTAAGATTCTTTTTGCGGTGTCGATGCTGATCATCGCGATCCTGGTGGCGTTTTTCGTATTTAAAAATGTGAGTGGCTTTACGCTTCCAGATCTTCGGGTGACCGCGGTAGCAACACAGGAGAGTGAAACAGCGACTGTGGTCAGCATCGACACGAAGAAGAGTGCTGAGGTCGAAACGAGCGCTCAGATCCAGGTGACAGAAAGTGCGCAGCAGCCGGCGGAAACGGCAGCGACCGGTGCCGAGGATGAGGAGATCGAAAAGAAGATCGAGTCCGTCGAAGCCTCCATCGAGGAGAGTGTAAAGTCCTCTGAAGCAGAGTCGAAGAAGGAAAGCACGGCGGAAGACGAAAGCAGAGAGACGAAGGAATCGAAGTCCACGGATAAGGTAGAGGAGCTGCCGTCTCGAAAGGATACGGACATCGAAGGCCCTGTGCCTGGAGGTGACCGTCAGGGAGAGGTCAGTAACGGTCCGGTCGTCGGCCCGGATACCGTCAAGGAAAGTCCGGAGACGGTGCAGAAGGATGGTGCGATCATCAGCGAGGGCGGTCCGGTCGGAGGATGAGATGATCTATTATTTGTTTGGAAAGTCAGCAAGCGGAAAGGATACGATCTATAAGCGGCTGAAGGCGCTTCATCCGGACTGGAAGGAGGTCACGCCGTATACGACGCGTCCGATTCGTGAGGGTGAGCGCGAGGGTGTCGAGTATCATTTTGTGACGGATCAGAGGATGGATCAGTTTGAGCAGACGGGTCGGATCATCGAGGAACGGACCTACCAGACGGTCTATGGTCCATGGCGCTATGCGACGGTCGATGATGGACAGATCGTGCTCCGGACGGGGCAGGATTACCTGATGATCGGTGTGCTCCAGAGCTATGTCAGTACCCGGGATTATTTCGGTGCCAGACATGTTTTCCCGATCTATATCGAGGTGCCGGATGAGATCCGACGGGCGCGTGCGCGGGCTCGAGAGATGAAGGAGGCGACACCGAAGCTTGCGGAGATGCAGCGCCGTTTCGAGGCGGACCGTGTGGATTTTTCCGAGGAGAAGCTTGCGGCCGCCGGCATTGACCGACGGTACCTGAATCTGGATCTCGAGGACTGCATCGAAGAGATCGAACGGGATGTGAGAGGCTGAAACCGGAAGAGCGCCTGTGGGTGGAATCGGAGGCAGAAGACGTGCAGGGGCATGCGCGGAGTGACCACGGATAAAAAAGAGCTGTATCAATGAAAGCAATTAAAATACCGGAAAATCAAATATACAATGCCTATCTGATCGAGGGCGAGGATATGGAGCTTCTGAAGTCGGCTGCGATGGAATTTACAGTGCAGCTGCTCAGCCGGGATCCGTCATCGGTGGATACAGGTGCGATGCCGATTTATCAGCAGCGTGGGTATGCGAGCTGTGAGGAGTGGGCGGATAGCGTCCGGAAGCGGGTGCAGAACCATGAGCATCCGGATATGCTTGAAATCGTGCCGAATAAGCCGGAGGAGCATCCGACGATCATCTCGGTCGACAATATCCGTGACCACGTGACGGATACGGTCGCCGTGCGTCCGTATGAGGCGGCCTATAAGGTCTATCTTATCGAGCATGCGGAGATGATGAATCCGCAGGCACAGAATGCGATTCTGAAGACCCTCGAGGAGCCGCCGGAGTATGTTGTGATCATGCTGCTTGCGGCGAACGCAGATGCGTTTCTGCCGACGATACTGTCGCGTGTCATCGAAATCAAGGCGGGCGAACGGGATGTCCGGGAGCGTTATGCGGAGATGATCACGGAGGAGTGGGCGCAGGAAACGGTGAAGCTTCTGTCCGAGATTCGCTTCCGCACAGGTCGCGAAATTCTCGATTTCTGTACACATGTGAGTAAGGACTGGAAGGTGCCGCAGGGAAGCCTGCTTGGCTTTCTTGAAATTATTTTACGGGATGTGCTATGCTATAAAAGCACGTCGCAGATGGAGCTTCTGTATGCACAGGACTCCGTCAATGTCATCATACGTATGGCCTCCGCGATGAGCTACGAAAAACTCGGTCAGGCCACGGATGATCTGGAGCGTATGCTTCGGAATCAGACGTTTAATGTGAACCGGGATCTGATGCTGGAGAATTTTCTGCTCCGGCTCAGGGATACCAGTATATAAAATGCGATAAAATGAGGAATATATGACAGAAGTAATTGGAGTTAGATTCAGAACCGCCGGGAAGATATACTACTTCGATCCGAAGGATATCCACTTCACCCGCGGAGAGCATGCCATCGTGGAAACGGCACGTGGTATCGAGTATGGTTTCGTCGTGATGGGAAACCGTGAGACGGAGGATGCGAAAATCGTACAGCCGCTGAAGGAAGTGATCCGTAAGGCGAACGCTGAGGATGATCAGCGCCACCTCGACAACGAAGCGAAGGAGAAGGAGGCCTATAAGGTCTGTCAGGAGAAGATTCGTAAGCATAATCTCGAGATGAAGCTGATCGATGTAGAGTATACCTTCGACAGCAGTAAGGTACTGTTTTACTTTACGGCGGATGGTCGTGTGGATTTCCGCTCTCTCGTGAAGGATCTCGCGGCGATCTTCCGTACGCGGATCGAGCTTCGACAGGTGGGCGTACGTGATGAGACGAAGATGCTGGGAGGCTATGGTATCTGCGGTCGCCCGCTCTGCTGTCATACCTTTCTGTCCGATTTTGCGCCGGTGTCGATCCGCATGGCGAAGGAGCAGGGGCTCAGCCTGAACCCGACGAATATCTCCGGTGTCTGTGGACGTCTGATGTGCTGCCTTAAGAACGAGGAGGATGTCTACGAGTTCCTGAATGCACGTCTTCCGTCCGTCGGTGATACAGTTACTACACCGGATGGTCTTCGAGGCGAGGTCAGCAGCATCTCTGTGCTCAGCCAGAAGGTAAAGGTCGTCGTCAGT
The DNA here is from genome assembly GCF_052116105.1 of Oribacterium sp. Sow4_G1_1. Taxonomy (NCBI): domain Bacteria; kingdom Bacillati; phylum Bacillota; class Clostridia; order Lachnospirales; family Lachnospiraceae; genus Oribacterium; species Oribacterium sp. Sow4_G1_1. The sequence continues at coordinate 314,760 of NZ_JBQKLS010000001.1, read as the reverse complement.
CTCGAAAAGGAAGATGAGAAGGAGCTCCGGGAGTATAAGGTTTCCGAGCTTAAGTTCAAGCCGCGGAAGCGTCCGAGTGGCGATAAGAAGAAGCCGGAGCAGAAGGGCAACCGTGCACAGAACGCGCAGGGAAGTGCTTCGGGTGGAAAAAAGGAAGGTCGTAGCGGTCGCGGTGAGCATGCGGCGAGCGGTGGACATGAGCGTGCACATGGTCCGAAGGGCGGTGATCCGCAGAAGAAGGCGGCTCAGCCGGATGTGGTCGAGATCGTAGAGCAGGTGGAAAAGCTGGGTGTGGACATCGTGCAGGGACAGGATGCGTAAGGTGTATGGCAGAGCGAATCGACGATTTACAGTGTAATGGCTACAGAATCATACAGGACAGTGAGGGCTTCTGCTTCGGTATGGATGCCGTGTTGCTGGCGAACTTCGCCGTGCCGGCCGTGACGTCAGAAACCAGATTGCTGGATCTATGCAGCGGGACGGGGATCGTCCCGCTTCTTATTGCGGCGAAAACGGAGTGTAAGGAGCTGATCGGTCTGGAAGTGCAGCCGAGTGTACAGTCGATGGCGGAGCGCTCGGTGGCGCTGAATCACCAGGAGCAGCGGATGACGATGCGCTTAGGGGATCTCCGGGATATCCGATCGATGGGCTATGACTCGAGTATGAACATCGTGACGGTAAATCCACCATACATGAAGTCCGGCCTTCGAAACCAGACCGACCGGAAGCTCATCTCACGACATGAGGTCCTGTGTACCCTCGAGGATGTGTGTGCGGCAGCGGCCTTTACGCTGAAATCGAATGGCCGGCTGTTTATGGTCCATCGGCCGAATCGGCTCGCGGATATCTTCTGCGCGCTTCGTGCAGAGCATCTCGAGCCGAAGCGGATGCGTCTCGTGTATCCGTATCTCGAGAGTGAACCGAACATGGTGCTGATCGAGGCGGTGAAGGGTGGAAAAAGCCAGCTGACGGTGGAAAAACCGCTGATCGTGTACCGTCAGAAAAAAATTTATTCGGATGAAATAATGCAGATTTACGGCTTGAAACCGTGATATTTTATAGTCTGTTTTCAGATTATAGTCCGTTTTCAGACATTTTCAAAAATCACATACTGTGCTAGTCTTTGAGCATGAGAAATATCAAGAAGCTTTTAACGCTTACTTCCTTGTTTCTCGTGCTTTTTTCTTTTCCGGCAGCGGCGACGGCTGTTGCCGATTCTGAAAAATTCCAGTTTCAACTTGATCTCTCCAGTGTGGATGAACTTCTGCCGGGAGATCTCTCAGAACACATCCTTCTCGTACAAAACCATACAGACAGGTGCCTTGCGTACATGGTAGAATCCGTGACATTTACCGGGTCGGAGGCACTGGCAGAGGAGCTCGAGCTGAGCCTCCTGGATGGGGAAAAAGCCTTCCTTCATGGAACGGTCGCTTCGCTTTCCAGGACGGACAGCTTCGAGCAGATCCTCACACACCCTGCGGGGTGTGAACAACAGCTGGCGCTTCGACTCCACTTACGAAAGGAGGCGACGAACGCGGTGGCCGGGAATACGCTGACGCTGTCGATCTGTTTCTCCGGAACGGATGCTCCACTTAAGGAGCGACCGCCGGAAGAGACGGAAAAACCACCGGAAACGGAAACACCGACGGAGACACAGAAGCCGCCGGGAACAGCAGAACCAGAAGAAACGATGAAACCACCGCCGTCATCCGGCGCCGGAACACAGGACGTGGAAAACGCAAGTGATGGCCGTCCTTCCGGAGGAAGCCAGACAGGTGGTGGTGGACACGGTGGAACCTCGATTCGCGGCGAGGGCTATGACGGAAAAACGCATGGTCTTCACGCAGAGGATCCGCCGGGAACACTGATGGATCAGCTCATGGAGTGGATCGACCGCATCTATGCGCATCCGGAGGATCTGGTGGAAACCGCCTCCAGACCGTATGGAGCTGCTGAGAAACATCCGGCGGAACTGTCCGGGATCGATTCGACGCCCGATGTGTCGGGGATATCGAAGCCTTCCCTGGAAGAAAGGAAATGTACGAAGAAGGAGCTGCCGGAGACGAGAAGGAAGGCAGCAGGCGCCGGAGCGGAGCGGGATTTTTCTGCAGCGAAAAGCGTGGGAAAAACGGAAAATGAGAAGAAAAACGGCACAACGAACGATGGCGGAAACGCCAGGCTGGCGCTTCGTATCCGGGATGTAAGCCCGAAGCACGCAAGCGTACAGATCAGTACAGAGGGTGGAAGCGGGACGATACAGGATCCGGTGACACTGTATATCGGGCCGACACAGCGGGAGAAGGTGCTGCTTGTCATCTGTCTCTTCCTCTTCGTCCTCTTACTGATCCTTATCATCATGAAGTGCTGGCTCCTGTATCGGGCCACACAGTCAGAAAACCAGGAGGACAGTGCATATGCATCGACAGAACAGAGCGTGTAAAAAAACAAAAGGAGGTCTCAAACGAAAGCTGAACACGTTCTTCGGATGGATATCCGGCATACTCACGCTGTTTCTCATGGTGATTGCAGTCTATGCCATGCTTTCATCCTATCGGGAGCGGCGGTATGGAACGCCGTTTTTCCTCTTCGGATGGAAGCCGGTCGTGGTACTCTCCGAATCCATGGAGCCCACATATACCTCTGGTGACATTCTTATCGTCAGGGAGCGGACGGGTGCCCCGGAACCGGATGATATCATCCTGTTTCGTGCGACTGGTTTCGGCATGGATACGTATGTCACCCATCGACTGATAGGGAAAGACGAGGGTGGCTATATCACAAAGGGTGATCATAATGAACACGCAGATCCGGGACGGGTGCAGGAGGCGGACATCCTCGGCACGGTGGAATATATTCTCTTCTGAGCACCGACCGGGTGGCGTACAGAACACGAATGAAAAAAGAAAAGGAGATGAACATGAAAAAACGAATACTGATGGCGGGTGTGATGGCGGTGACAGCGATTTCGGTCCTGGCGGGTGCCTATGCATTTTTCACAGATAAGAAGGATATCAAGGTGTCGGCGACCGCTGCGAAGCTCGGTATCACCGTCGATAAGACGAAGTTTTCGGACGATCTGGTCGCGAATATGGTGCCGGGTGATACCCGGGATCTCGTCTATACGATCAAAAAGGAAGTCGGCTCGAAGGATGCCATCGTTTTTTCTGAGGTGACACTGACCTCCAGTATCCCGATGTCGGATCCGGTGGAGTGGTTCATTCAGATGACCGGAAAGCCGCTGACGCCGGAGGAAATCAAAATGCTGCAGGATGAAGCCGGGAGCGTTGCCGGCGGCGGTACGGTCAATGACATCCCGCTGGCAGAGCTTTCGAAGGCGAATTCGCTCAAGTTTCTCTCGCTGTCGAAGGACAGTAAGGTCGCAAAGTTCATCGTCGGTCATGGTGTTCTGGACAGTCAGGCGAATGGTATCCCGGTGAATCTCACGCTGCGGCTGAGTCCGAGTGCCGATAACAGCTTCGCCGGTGGAAAATGTGATGTCGGCGCAGAAATCTATGCGATCCAGAAGGAAAATCTGGAGCAGGATGGTGCAGCCACAAACTTCGCCTATATCCAGGGGCTGATCGTCGCCAATGAGTCTAAGAAGGCATCATGAGACGGCGGCTCAACCTTCTCCTCACACTCATCTTTCTGATGCTCGTGTTGCTCTGTGGGGCTGGAGCGTATTTTACGGATCAGCAGCAGGCGAGCATACGGGCCGCCGCCGCATCGATGGGACTTACGGTTTCGAAACCATCGTACGGAACGATACCGAAGGAAATCGAGAAGGACAGCCGACTGACGGTACAGTTTCAGATACGAAATGAGAGCAGTGTTCCGGTCTATCTCAGCGATCAGCACGTGCTCTATGTCAATGGAACAGAGGAGAAGGAACGTCGCGTACGACTCGAACGAACGACGGGCACAGCGTCGTCTGGTACAGGCGGAAACAGTGGGACGGCAGCAGGCACGAATGCGGTTCTTCGCCTCGATGCAGGTGAACGTCTGGTGCTGGACTATGTTCTGTCCTTCCCTGGTGCAGAAGCACTGCCGGAAGGCGTCCTCGCGCTGAAGGGAAAGCTGCTGCTTCGTGCAGCGACCAGTGCGGATGGGACATCCGGCTTTACGCATGGGCCGGTCACCGGCGTTCTCGACCTGACGGGTGGCGAGCTGCAGATCCCGACACGCAGTCGAAGTGTGCTTCTGTCGGAGCTGGTCGAGGCGGGCTCACACCCGATCGAGGAGATCCGCTGGTATCGTGCCGTTGGTATGGAGGGCGCAGGAACGCCTGGAAGTCAGATGCAGTGGAGCAGCTTCGATGCAGCGAAGCTGCTGACACTACAGCGAAACATCCCGCAGTATGTGCGCTATGAGCTCGTGGCAGAGGCCGGGGTGGTGCGTTCCCCTGTATATGAAATCACGCTGGCATCACAGGGGATTCAGGCGAAGGCGTACGATTATTTCGATGGGAAGGAAGTGAGTGCGGATATTTCCGTAAGCAAGGAGGCGATATGATCAGGTGCAGATGCAGCCACCGTGGAAAAGCGAACACACGCTTTTTCCGGGCACTGCTTGTCCTCAGCGTATGGGCACTGCTGGAGGGCAGTCTGTTACGCGCACTGGCGGCGGAGCAGGATGTGCTGTTCTGGCAGGATGTCGGGGATGTCGGTGCACCGTTTCAGCCGGCGGAGGTGCTTCCGCTGGGCGTGGAGGAGTGCTTCATCCCGGCGACAGGAGAGGTGCAGGCCATCAGCTTCTCCTATCATGCGGCGAATCATCGCTATCAGCTCGATGGGCTCTGGAATGACCGGGGCATCACGAAGCATATACTGGAGGATAAAGGGATGTCACAGGAGGACTACATCCGGCATTTCGGATTTCCGGCCGGACGAAGTGCAGGCGGATTGACGCTCACGGATCCGGTCAGCGGGATCCGCTACCTGTACCGGGCGGGTGCCGGTGAGACTGCATTGACTGAGCCACGGGGATACAGCAGCTACCGCTGGCAGAAAAGCATCGACGGGGCGGGCTATGTGGATATCGGCACGGCGAGTGCAGCGCAGAACTGCTTCGAGCCGGAGGCGCTTCGATTCGGAACGACCTGCTATCGCTGTATCGCGACGGTGGCGGAGCAGGAGTGCATCCTGGGTGAGAATTATGCCGTGGTGTACTACCGTCTGCCGACGGCGCGCGGACTCAGGATCCGGGAGGTGAGCCATGGAAGCTAGAGCGCTGCGACTGCCGATGCTGTCGATCGCACTGTCACTCAGCGTCAGCTTCTGCGCGCGGGCAGACATCTGCTTCGATACGATGTCCGGTGGACAGAGCCGTGCCTACATCGTTCATATGGATGCGGATGACAATACCGTCGAAGTGGAAATCACAGGAAATGTTCAAGTGAAGAGTCTGCGACCGGCGGGCGAGAGCGCTGCGTCGGGTATCCCCCGGGATAAGCTGCTGATCCGTATCCCGGAAATCAAGCTTAACTTCGCGGAGAATCCACATGCGGAATATCATGATTTTTTTGAAACCATGGAGGAGGCCATCGGTCTATCTGGTCAGCACGATGGTTTTCTGAATACGAAGATCCAGCGGGCGGGCTCGAGTATCCGCATCGATTCGGAGGAGTATACGGATTACAGCACGAGTGGAAGCTTCGAGACGGTCTTCATCAATAACCGGGAGTTTCGAATCGAGGACGAAAAGAACTGTCAGCCGATCCGCTTCATCGTGCCGGATCCGCCGGAAATCTATCTGTATTATAAGCAGGAAGAGGCGCTCGGAGAGCAGTATATCTTCAGCGGGCTGCCGGACGAGTTTCTGCTTCATGATATCTACCTCGGGGCCTATGCCGTACACCGGGACCATCCCGAACGAAGGGAGCAGATGATGGAGCGCCTGCTTCGACTGCGCTACCAGGATCTCTACTATCAGATCCGCTATGCACTGCATGACCCGACAGAGGAAGCCGCAGTGCCGTCGGCGGGGAGCACCTCGTATCAGACGCTGACAGAGAACCTCACGTATCTGTCACTGCCGGAGCTCCGGGAAAGCACTTCATCCGGGCGCAGAAGCGGGCGGGCATCCGCCGGGGCGACAGCAGAACGCTATGCCTTCGTCGGATGGAAGCTGACAGAGCTCGGTGTAGGGGCGGAGCTGAACGGACCATGTCGATCGGAAGAAAGCGGACTTCCTAAGACGAAACGAAAAGAAAGCCCGATGATGTCCTTTCTAGGCGGAAAAGCGGCAGCGATGAGCGCGCAGCTGTATGAAGATATCTGTGCCGAGGAGGTGATGGCGGGAGCTGCGATGATGACGATCGAGGCACAGGAGACGAATGCGTCGCAGGAAACGGATGTGTTACAGAAAACACCAGAAGAAGGAGGTGAGGAAGAAATGCTGCCCGATGAAACGGCCATCGCAGCGTGCCCGGATGCTGAGAAAATCGCCACCCCGAGCACACTTTAGAAAAAGTTAAGTTTTTATTTCGGGGAGGGAATGTATATACTGTAAGCGATTACTATGAAAAACAGGAGGTTTTATGGATATACATTTTAACAGGGCGAATCCGAAGGAGGCAGCGCGTATGGCCCCATTTTACGCGATGCGTCCGAATAAGACCTGTGACAGCGGTGTGCTGGATACATTTTTATGGAGCGAGTACTATGATGTAAAGACGGCCATCGTCGATGAGAGGGCGGTACTCGTACAGATGAAAAACGGCGATGAGTACTTCTCCGCGATGCCATACTGCAGCGAGACGGATCTGCCATACTACTTCGATCTCCTTCGTCAGTACTTTAATGAGGTGCTGAAGAAGCCGCTGAAGATCTATCTCGCAGATGAAGAGGCTGTGCAGCTCCTGAAGCTCGAGGAGGATCCGCACTTCCTCGTAAAGGAGGAGCGCGATCTCCGGGACTATCTCTACGATGGAGAGGAGCTCCGGACGCTGCCGGGAAAGAAGTTTCACAAGAAAAAGAATCTCGTGAACAAGTTCTGCCGGGAATATGAAGGACGCTGGGAATATCGTACACTTCATGCCGAAGATAAGCTGACGATCTGGGGATTTCTCGATCAGTGGTATGCGAAACACTCCGGGGATGAGGAAGCCGAAGCATCACTGGAGTACGAGGTGAAGGGAATTCACCAGGTGCTTCAGTCGGAGTTCTCTCTCCCGGACTACCACATCGGTGGCATCTTTATCGATGGAAAGCTGGAGGCCTTTTCCATGGGCGCCTTAAACCCTCGTGAGAATATGGCCTGCATCAGTGTCGAGAAGGGCAATGCAGACATTCCGGGTATCTATCAGATCATCAATCAGCAGTTTCTCATCCATGAATTTCCGGAGGCTGCGCTCGTCAACCGGGAGGACGATCTGGGACTCGAAGGACTGCGGCGCGCGAAGGAAAGCTACAATCCGTGCGGATATGCACGGAAATACATGCTCCTCCAGACGGATTTCACTGGCTGGCAGGCAGAAATCACCGACCGGTATGAGGCGGAGATCGATCAGTACGAACATACCGCATCCGAAGGATGAGTACGTGGGACGGCGGTTTCGGTGTTGCTCAGTGCAGTGCATGGATGCACATCGATACAGCAGAACCAGACAGCGATGCAGAGCATCAGAAAAGAGCAGACATCGTATGACAGAAATCAGAGTGTTACGAACACGCGAAGAAAAAGCAGGGACACGCGAACTGTATGAGCGGGTATTTCCGGAGGACAGTGCACGCTTTCTCGACTGGTACTATCAGGATCGCTGCAGCGACAACATCATCCTTGCGATGTGGAAGGATGGACAGCTGGTCGCGATGGCGCATCTGAATCCATTTGTGATGTGTACAAAAAAAGGCACGCGTGCCCGTGTATACTATATCTATGCGGTGGCGACAGCACCGGAGGCACGCCATCAGGGCTGTATGGCAGCACTTCTTCGCCGCAGCTTCCAGCTGATGGAGGAAGCGCATATCCCGTTCTGCTTCCTCCTCCCCGTCGATGAAGCCATCTATCAGCCCTTCGACTTCCATACGGTATGTGACTTTCAGACCACGAAGGCCACAGACTATGCGGCGGTGCAGCAGGCGTATGACGTATATATAGAAGAAAACGATGATTATGTACGTCGTGTGCAGGCGCAGCAGGCGATGGCGGCGGAGGCAGATGAACTGTCCGATTCCGGGCTTCCGGCGCACCCGGTCATCATGGCGAGGATCCTCTCGCTGCCGGATTTCCTTTCGTTCAGTGGTCTCCCGGAGGAGACCGACCGGGCGCAGGCGATCCACTGGCTTCGGCAGCAGCGGATCTATATCGCAGAAGCTGTATAAAAGTATGCAGTGGAACGATTTTATCGTAAGATCGGATGATCCACGACGGGCATAAGCTATGATCGGATGGTACACTGTCTGATCGGATCGTTGAACGTGGCATAGAAAGAGGTGTGTATGACAGAAATCCATGTCGGAGATATCATCAGTGCGAAAAAAAAGCATCCCTGCGGATCAGATGACTGGATCGTCCTCCGTGTGGGGGCCGATATCCGTCTTCGCTGTGCGGGATGTGGGCATCTTCTGATGCTTCCGAGGGCGAAGGTGGACGGGATGATCCGGCACATCCGTACGCCGGAATGAAGCGGCAGATGATAGATGATACTGTATAAAAGGATAGAATCATCTATCGGAGGACGTGCAGAAGCAGAAAAAAGCACGGAAAATCCGAAAAAAATAAGTTGCAAATTTCAATCAAAATAGCTTGCAAACAACTTTGTTTTCTGTTAAGATGCAATATCGTATGACTAAATTCCTTGTTTCCGCCCAGGAGCGGAAGCCAGAGACCAAAAGGAGGTAAAAGCAGATGAACAAATATGAGTTATGTGTTGTTCTGAGTGCGAAGCTCGAAGATGATGAAAGAGCAGCTGCAATCGAGAAGATTAAGGAGTATGTTACTCGTTTCGGTGGCGCTGTCGGAGAGAACATCCAGGAGTGGGGCAAGAAGAGACTTGCATATGAGATTCAGCATATGAAGGAAGGCTTCTACTATTTTATCCCATTCACAGGTGATTCCGAGACTCCGAACGAGCTCGAGAGCCAGCTTCGTATTATGGAACCAGTTATCAGATATCTTGTTGTTAAGCCAGAAGCTGAGACTGAAGCACCAGTAGCTGAGGAAGCTGCTCCTGCAGAAGAGAAAGCTGAATAAGCAAGCGGAAAGCGAGAAAAACAATGAACAAAGTTATCCTCATGGGTAGATTAACCAGAGATCCGGATATCAGATACGCACAGAGTGAGAGCCAGATGGCGATCGCAAGATATACGCTTGCAGTGGATCGTCGTATGCGCCGCTCACAGGATGGCGCCAGCCAGGATCAGCAGACGGCAGACTTTATCGGATGCGTAGCATTCGGACGTTCTGCAGAGTTCGCTGAGAAGTACCTGCGTCAAGGCACCAAAATCGTGGTTGAGGGTAGAATCCAGACCGGAAGCTACACGAACAAGGAAGGCCAGAAGGTCTACACCACGGATGTCGTCGTAGAGAATCAGGAGTTTGCAGAGAGCAAGAACGCATCGGCTGGAAATGGTGGAAACTATTCCGCAAACCGCAGCTATGGACAGCAGTCACATGGCGGCCAGCAGAGCAGTGCTGCGATCGGTGATGGTTTTATGAATATACCTGATGGGGTAGAGGACGAGGGTCTCCCATTTAATTAAGGTGAGGACATGCCCTTGTGACATTTTACAAGGAGGATTAACCATGGCATTTCAGAAGTCAGATAAGCCAGCTAGACCTAGAAGAGCCGGCGGCTTCCGCAGCAGACGTAAGGTTTGCGTATTCTGCAGCGAGAAGGCTAAGCCTATCGATTATAAGGACGTTGCTACATTAAGAAAGTACATCTCTGAGAGAGGTAAGATTCTTCCTAGAAGAATCACTGGAACCTGCGCTAAGCACCAGAGAGCGATCACCCTTGCAGTTAAGAGAGCAAGACACGTAGCACTTCTTCCATACCAGGTAGATTAATTTCAGCCTGACTGAAAAGAAGACGAGGCTGTACCGGAGTTTTCCGGTACAGCTTTTTTCGTATACCGGTTTATGCTATAATCGTATTCGAATTGCTATGCCTTCGTTTCAGGGAGAGCTTATGATGAAGAAAAAAACACAAAGTGTCATCGATATATATCTGGCCTGGCCAATTGTTATCATCGCCATCCTGCTGCTCGGCGATATCGTTCTCTGGCTGACGGAACCGCGTGGCGCATTGATCCTGCTGCCCTTTATTCTCATCGCCACTGCTTTTGCGCTGCTGCTGTACTTTACACGTCAGTCGAAGCTGCAGGGCGCACTGCAGGCTTACGCGATCGGCGCCTGTGAGGTGCATACGACCATCTTCGATGAGATGCCGACGCCATACTGTATGGTCGATGAGCGTGGCAATGTCCTGTGGGCGAACCGCAGCTTTCGTGAAATCGCCGGGAATCGTCCGGATGCCCGGAATATCCTGCAGATGTTTCCGAATATCCATAAGGAGATGCTGGAGGAGGATGACGTTATCCTGGAGATCCACTCGGATTATCAGGATCGAAAATATCTCGTCGATCTGATGAGGACAGCGGTTACGACAGAGGATGGCAGTGCGCCATCGCTGTATGCGCCGGATCAGAAAACCATCGCGGTTTACCTTCGGGATGAAACGGAAGAAACGGTACTTCGGACGCAGCTCAATCAGGAGCATATCGTCATCGGTCTCGTTTACATCGATAACTACGATGAGGTCCGCGAACAGATCGAGGAGGTTCGACGTTCACTGCTGACAGCGCTGATCGATCGAAAGATCAGCCACTATATCTCGTCGGTGAATGGACTGATCTATAAACTGGAGAAGGATAAATATGTTTTTATCCTGAAGGAGCAGTATTTCGATCGTATGCTTCAGGATCGCTTCTCGATTCTCGAAGAGGTGAAAAATGTAAACATCGGCAATGAAATGGCCGTCACACTGAGTATCGGTATCGGTTATGGTGCCGACTCCTATCAGAAGAACTATGAGTATGCACATACCTCCATCGATATGGCACTCGGTCGTGGTGGCGATCAGGCGGTCGTGAAGTCAAACGAAAATCTGACCTACTTCGGTGGGAAGACGCAGACGCAGGAGAAGGCAACCCGCGTGAAGGCGCGTGTGAAGGCACAGGCCTTCCAGGAGCTCCTGGAAACACGGGACCGCGTGCTCGTCATGGGCCATGCGAACAGCGATGTGGACTGCCTCGGTGCGTCCGCCGGTGTATATCGGATGGTGACGGAACTCGGAAAGCGATGCTACATCGTCGAAAATACGGTGACGGCACCGATTCTGCCGCTGAAGGAGCGCTTCCTGCAGAGCGCTGACTATCCGGAGGATATGTTCATCACCGGTGCGCAGGCGCTGCAGATGGTGGATAACAGTACCGTGCTCGTGGTGGTCGACTGTAACCGTCCATCCATCATCGACGAACCGGAGCTGCTCCGGGCATGTAAGACGATCGTGGTCTTCGATCACCATCGTCAGAGCAGTGAGACGATTCAGGGCGCGGTGCTCAGTTACTGTGAGCCGTATGCGTCGAGTGCCTGCGAGATGATCGCCGAGATGATGCAGTACATCGCCGACGGAATCAAGGTCAAGGGGCCGGAGGCAGATGCGATGTATGGCGGTATCGTCATCGATTCACAGGAGTTTACGGTGCAGACCGGCGTACGAACCTTCGAGGCGGCGGCCTATCTCCGCCGCTGTGGTGCAGATATCACACGTATCCGGAAAATCTTCCGTGAGAACTTCAAGGATTATCAGGCGAAGGCAGCGGCCATCTCCAGTGCGGAGATCTACCGCGACGCGTACGCCTTCAGTACGATCGAACCGAAGGGACTCGAGAGTCCGACGGTCGTGTGTGCGCAGGCTGCGAATGAGCTGCTGAACATTCGCGGAATCAAGGCCAGCATCGTACTGACACTGTATAATGATATCATCTATGTATCTGCACGCTCCATCGATGAGATGAATGTACAGGTACTGATGGAAAAGCTCGGCGGCGGCGGACATCGCACGATCGCCGGGGCGCAGCTTCGCGAGGGCAGCTTGCCAGAGGCGATCGCCACGATCAAGCAGGCCATCGACGAGATGATTAAGGAAGGAGAGGCTTCATAATGAAGGTTATTTTATTAAAGGATGTAAAGTCACTGGGTAAAAAGGGTGAAATCGTAGAGGTATCCGAGGGCTACGGACGGAACTTTATTCTTCCGTCGAAGACAGGTGTCCTCGCAGATAATAAGAATCTCAACACACTGAAGCTTCAGAAGCAGAACGATGCGAAGATCGCAGCCGAGAAGCTTCAGGAGGCACAGGAGCTGAGGGAGAAGATCGAGGCGGTAAAGGTTACGATCCCGATCAAGTCCAGTAAGGACGGACGGACCTTCGGTTCTGTTTCCACGAAGGAAGTACAGGAAGCGCTGAAGAAGCAGGCCGGCATCGAGGTTGATAAGAAGAAGCTTTCCTGCGATGTACCGATGAAGAATCTGGGCGGTTATCGTGTAAACGTCAAGCTTCATAAGGATGTCACGGCGGTTCTTCAAGTTTCTGTGATCAGCGAATAAGCGTGACATATCCCATATCGATGTTCTGTGGGGAGATCCTGCAGGAACATCCGATACGGTAGGTTTACACAGAATCACACAGGAGTAGTATGGCAGAGAATAATGAAAACATTCTGACCAGGGTCGTTCCCCACAGTCAGGAAGCCGAACAGAGTGTCATCGGCGCCATGCTCCGGGATAAGGATGCGGTCTCCACTGCTGCGGAGATGCTTCGCCCGGAGGACTTCTATCAGAAGCAGTACAGTCTCATGTTCGACGCGATGACCCAGCTCTATCAGAAGGATCAGCCGGTCGATCTCGTGACGCTGTCGGAGAAGCTGAAGGCGACGAGCAACATCCCGCCGGAGGTATACGACATCGCGGTGATCCGTGATATCGTCATGTCGGTGCCGACGAGTGCCAATGTAAAATCCTACTGCACCATCGTGAAGGAGAAGTCGATTCTCCGTACGCTCATCCGGACGAACGAAGATATCGCAAATATGTGTTACAGCGGCACGGAGTCCGCGGATACGATCCTGAATGAGACGGAGCAGCGGATCTTCAAGCTCCTGGAAACCAGAAACACCGGCGACAGTGAGGATATCGCAACCGTCGCGATGAAGGTGCTCGAGAACATCCAGGAAGCCGCACAGAACGGTGGACAGATCACCGGTATCCCGACGGGCTTCAAAGCGCTCGACTATAAGACCGCAGGGCTTCAGCGCTCGGATCTCATCCTCGTAGCGGCTCGTCCGTCCATGGGTAAGACCGCCTTCGTCCTGAATATCCTCGATAATGTCGGCGTACGGCAGAAGAAGCCATGTATGATCTTCTCACTCGAAATGAGCCGGGAGCAGCTCGTCAACCGTATGCTCTCGATGGAGTCGCTCGTCGATGCAGATAAGCTCCGTAAGGGTTCCCTCACGGATGAGGACTGGGGCGAGCTGATCAATGCCGTCGACCGTGTCGCAGATGCAAATATCACCATCGATGATACACCGGGTATTACGGTCGGAGAGCTCCGCTCCAAGTGCCGTAAGCAGAAGCTCGAAAAGGGACTCGACCTCGTCATCATCGACTACCTCCAGCTCATGTCCGGTGGCGGACGTGGCGGCGAGAGCCGTCAGCAGGAGATCTCGGAGATCTCCCGTTCCCTGAAGGCGGTTGCACGAGAGATGAAGTGTCCGGTTATCGCCCTTTCCCAGCTGTCGCGAGCGGTAGAGCAGCGTCCGGATCATCGTCCGATGCTGTCCGACCTGCGAGAGTCCGGTGCGATCGAGCAGGATGCCGATATCGTGATGTTCCTGTATCGTGATGAGTACTATAATAAAGATACGGAGCATCCGCATGAGGCGGAGGTCATCATCGCGAAGCAGCGTAACGGTCCGATCGGTACCGTCATCCTCGGATGGCAGGCAGAGTATACACGATTTGTAAACGCTGCCCTCGATCGCGACAATCACTGATCAGACGCAGGATGAGGATGTAAGAACGTGCGGCTTCTGCAGATTTCACCAGAATCAGACGGAAATCTGCGGTTGCACGTAAAAGTTTTATAAAATCTCATGTAGAGATTTGCATTTTATACCGCTTTCAGTTACTATAATCTGAATATAAATACCGGAGTTCTTCCGGTAGCGAAGGAGGCGCCATTATGAAAATTGAACGAATTGATGACAACTCCATCAGATGCACACTGACGAGCCTGGATCTGAGCTCTCGTAACATCAATCTCCGGGATATGACCTATGGGTCAGAAGCCGCGAAGCGACTGTTCACGGAGATGATGCAGAAAGCGCAGAACGAGGTCGGCTTCACCGCCGACAGCGGACCTCTGATGATCGAGGCCGTACCGCTTCAGGGCGGTTCGATTCAGCTCGTGATTTCAAAAGTAGATGATCCGGAAGAGCTCGACACACGCTTTTCGAAATTTACAGCGGCTGCCGCCGGCAGTCAGAGCGGCTGGATCTCTCAGCTCGCAAGTGAAATTCTCGAGGGTGCACATGGACTTCTTCAGGAAATGAAGGATAAGGCATCGCAGCAGGCGAATACACTGGATGGTGGAAACACCGCGACGAGTGGACCGGACGGACATGCGGAAGCAGATGCGGATCGCCACGATGACGATACGGATGTTTATCGCATCTACGCCTTCCAGTCCCTGGATCGTGTCATCGATGCAGCGACTGCCATCGGTGACATCTATGATGGTCCGAATACCCTGTATAAGGACCCGCAGGACCATCACTTCTATCTCGTTCTTCATGCCGGAAAGGGTGGGGCCAATGCACTCAACCGTGCGTCTAATCTCCTCTCGGAGTATGGAAGCAAGCTGAAGGAGAATGAGCTATATGAGGCATATTTCAGTGAGCACTATGAGCTCTTCCTGAAGGAAAATGCCCTGCAGAAGCTGAGAAGCATCTGAGGATAGAAACATAGACAGGCTGCAGAACGCAGCCATGAAAGAGGAGAACACAATTATGACGATTACGAAGGATATGCGCATCGGCGATCTGCTTCAGATGAATGAGATGATCGCTCCATTTCTGATGCAGAATGGTATGGGCTGTGTGTACTGCCCGTCATCCATGATGGAGTCACTGGAAGAGGCCTGCATGGTGCACGGCATCGACTGTGATATGCTGACGGCCGACCTCAATGATGTACTGCTCGAGTACGAGGAGGCACAGAAGGCACAGCAGACAGAGCAGCCGGAAGCATAAATCCAAACCGAAACACAAAAACAGGGCGTCATGTGCGCCCTGTTTTTTTATACGCTCTGCAACCGTTCAGGCAGTACCGCCTCCTCCAGGTTCCCCACTGCCTGAATGGTTACGTATCCAGCATTCATATTTTATTTCGACTTCATCGAGAGTCCGCCGCTCAGCATATCGCCGGTGATGATGGCGAGCTCGTGTGGGGTCTCCTTCATGTTGCTCGAGAACCAGTACTGCAGCAGACTGATCAGTCCGCCGACGATGAAGGCATAGTAGCTGTCGAACTGCTCCGGGCGCTGCTTCTTCGTGATGAAGGACCACTCATTCAGGCACTTCTCACGGACCAGCTCCTTCAGACTGTTCAGGAAACGGATATCTCCGTTTTCGCCGATCAGGATGCGGATGAAATCGCCGTTTTTCATACAGAGCGTATAGACACTCTCGAAGAAGCGGGTCGCATCATCTGAAACACTCTTCTCGTCAAATTCGTTCAGCGTTTCCTTAAACTCCTCCAGGATATCATCCTCGGTCTTCTCCAGGAGATCGAAGACATCCTTATAGTGCAGATAGAAGGTGCCACGATTGACATCTGCGAGATCGGTGAGCTCTCGTACCGAGATATCCTTCACCTGCTTCACCAGCATCAGATTCGCCAGTGCACCCTTTAGTGCGGCTCTGGTCTTTCGGATACGACGATCCATCGTATCATTTTCTTTTATAGAACTTCCCATATCCATACCCTCCAAAGGCCATTAACAGCCTGAATATATATATTTCGTGGTTTTTCACACGTGTTAGACACATATTATGAAAATGTTTATTTATAAACCAAGTGGCCAAAATTGACCATTGATAATTTGCACGCTCGTCTATATAATGGACAGTACCACAGAAATAGACATGTGTCAATAAATGAAACGCAGGTTAATAAAGAACTCGTATCAATTAAAACGCAAAATGTCGTGGATTCAGTGGCGGGACATACTAAAACTTGTTTTTTCATCGAAAAGACAGTGCAGGAGAGAGCAACATGAGCTTATTCAAGAAGAAAACGCAGGATACTGCCAGAGAAGCGTCTGTAAAGCAGGCACGAAATGAAATCCACCTTCCGGAGGATGAAGCCATCGAAGCCCACAAAAAGAAGAAGGAAGCGAAAAAAGCGAGGAAGCAGGAGTATAAGCACGGAAATCTCGCCGACTTCATCGTCGATCATAACAAGGGCATCCGAAATCTCATCATTCTGCTGGTGGTTTTCTTCGGTTTATGTTATCCACTCGTTTCGGTCAATTACGATCTGACGAAGTACCTTCCGAATGATGTGGATTCGAAGATCGCCATCAATAAGATGCGCGATGTCTTCGGCTATCCGGGTACCGGACGACTGATGCTGAAGGATGTCACTCTCTATGAGGCGAAGCAGTATAAGAATGAAATCGAGGCCATCGATGGCGTCGACCAGGTCATCTGGTGTGACCTGACGACGCAGGTCTATGGCTCCTCCGAGTTCATCAACTACGATGATATCGATGACTACTATAAGGATAACAACGCCGTCATGGATATCACCTTCGAAGAGGGCGATACCTCGAAGCGAACGCACAAGGCCATCCAGGAAATCGATGATCTGATCGGTGACCGCGGCTACCTCGTCGGCATGTCGCCGACGAATAAGTTCATCGAGGAAAACGTAAAGAAAGAGATGCAGCAGGTCATGGGCATCGTCGTCGTCCTGATCTTCATCATCCTCCTCTTTACGACGACCTCCTGGTTCGAACCGGTTCTCTTCCTGACGATCATCGGCTGTGCCATCGTACTGAATAAAGGAACGAACATCTTTCTCGGCGAGATCTCGTATATCACGAACAACATCTCGGATATCCTGCAGCTCGCCACCTCGATGGACTACGCGGTTTTCCTGCTCCATGCATATGAGCGACAGCGTGAGCAGGGCCTCGAAAAGGTCGCTGCGCTGAAGCAGGGCCTCATGAGTACCATCACGACCATCCTGGCCTCCTCACTGACCACCTTCTTCGGCTTCATCGTCCTCGTCTTCATGCGATTCAGCATCGGCTGGGACATGGGTATCGCGATGGCGAAGGGTATCATCTGTTCCCTTCTGATGGTCATCTTCCTGATGCCGTCCCTGCTGCTCAGCTGGTCTGACCGTATCGACCGCATGAAGCACAAGCCGTTCCTGCCGAAGTTTCACCGCTTCAGTATCGCGGTCAATAAATTAAGCCCGATCATCCTGGTGGCTGCCCTCGTGGTGGCTGGTCCGATCTACTTCGCACAGGGCATGAACAAGTTCATGTACGGCCCGGATGCGACGGGTGCCGGACCTGGAACCTCGATGTATGAAAACTCCGCGGCGATCGACGAGGAGTTCGGTCGAAGCAATCTGCTCGTCGCGATCTTCCCGGATACCGATCGGCTGAAGGAGAAGGAGCTCTGCGATAAACTGGAAGATCTTCCATATGTAAAGAATGTCACCGGCATGGAGGCTTACCTTCCGGAGGGACTTCCGGAGAGCTTCCTTCCGAGCTCTGTGACCGAGCTTTTCCATAAGGACGGCTATGCGCGACTGCTCATCTATATAAGAACGAAACCGGAATCCACGACCGCCTTCAAGTACTCGGATGAGGTCTCCGACATCATCAAGAGCTACTACCCGGGCGAGGCGTACATCACCGGTAACACCCCGACGACCCAGGATATGGAAACCGTCCTGATCCCGGATTATAACCTCGTCAACGGTCTCGCGATGATCTGTATTTTCATCGTCGTCGCGATCTCGTTCCACTCGGTCGTGATGCCGATCATCGCGATGATTCCGATCATGATGGCGATTTACGTGAACATGGCGTTCCCGTACTTCGCCGGCCGGGAGCTCATCTTCATCGCCTACGCCGTGGTCTCCTGCGTACAGCTCGGATCCACCATCGACTATGCGATTTCGTCGACCGAGAACTACCTGCAGACTCGTGCCGTCGAGCCGGATAAGCGGAAGGCTGCGATCCGTGCGACGCAGCTCAGCTTCCCGTCCATCCTGACATCGGGTGTCATCCTGATCGTCTGCGGTTATGTCATCAGCTTCATGTCGTCCATCCCGGCGATCAGCCAGGTAGGCCATCTCGTAGGACGAGGCGCGATTTTCTCCGTGACCTTCGTCACCCTCCTGATGCCGTGCCTCCTGCAGCTGGCCGACCGCTTCATCACCGTGCCGGCTGCCACCAAGCGTGCACGCCGTAGAGCCGCGATCAATGAAACGATCCTCGGTCTCCGCGAACGCCGCCGTGCCCGTCACCAGCGGGTGAAGGAGCTCCTCGGTGGACATGGCACAGCCACTTCCGAAGCCAATGTCTCCACCGCGAAGATAGATACCTCCGCCGGAAGCATTGACCAGGGCACAGCGTCCGAAGCCAATGTCTCCACCGCGAAGGGAGATACCTCCGCCGGCAGCATCACGAAAGACGAAGTGAAGGAAACCGCATCTGAAAACAGTGACCACGAAGCATCAAGCGAAAAGTGAAGGAGTGAGGACAATGAGAAAGCATTCAGTCCAGAAAATGATGAAAAAAACGGCGGCTTACACAGTGCTTTTAAGCTGCCTTACCACAAATATCCTGGTCGCACCGATGACGGCGTATGCCGGACAGGCGACCGCAGATGTCGATGAGACCCTGTACCTGAACCTCGACTACTATGGCAACGTCAGTGATGCCAATGTCGTGAAGGGCATCAACTTCAACGGCACAAGCAGCTACACGGACTTCGGTGACTATCTGAAGATCACCAACATGACCGATGAGCAGAAGCCGGAGATCAAGAACGGTTCCATCACCTTCGAGAAAAACAAGAACGGAAAGTTCTTCTTCCAGGGCGAGCTGAAGCCGGATAAAATCAAGGCACCGTGGACCTTCGACATCACCTATAAGCTGAACGGCGTGGTGACCGATGCGGATAAGATCGCCGGTGCGTCCGGCCTCGTCGAGATGGACATCGACTGCACGCCGAACAAGAGCGTGTCGAAGTACATGCAGGACAACATGATGCTCTTCGTGGCGATTCCGGTCGACATCCAGAAGTGCTATTCGGTCGATGCACCGGAGAGCCAGACCATGACCCTCGGCCAGTATACCGGTATCGTGTTCACTGCGCTCCCGGGCCAGGAGGGACACTTCCAGGTTCGTCTCGGTACCGATCAGTTCGAGTCGGTCGGCGCGATCTTCGCGATGACCCCGGGCACCGTCGGTGCGCTGAACAAGATTAAGGATCTCAAGGACATCAAGGATGATTTCCGTGATGATACGAACGCCATGCTCGACGACTTCGATAACGTCCTCGATGATGTGACCGATGTCAGCGCACAGCTGAAGATCACAAACCAGATCCTCGAGCAGCTGCAGTCCGGCAAGAATAAGATCCACGGCAACGCGCAGGTCATCTTCGACGGCAATGACGTCGCCATCCAGGATCTCCGCGATCTGAACGGCACCCTGACCCCGCTGAACGACGATCTCAAGACCGCACAGTGGATGGTCTATGATGTAAACCAGAACCTGAACACCCTCGACTCGGATCTCATGGACTCGAGCGCGAAGCTGAAGAGCCTGAGCACGAAGCTGAAGCGGCTCGGCAGCTCCATGAGCGGCACCAGCATCGACAACCTGCAGATTCAGGATATGTCGGATGAAATCCATGGCGTGACATCGACGCTCGGACAGGTGAATACCGATATCAAGAATCTGACGGATTCTAAGAATCGGGAGGAGTTCAAGGCGAGTGCGTCGGAACTTGCAGTCGGTGCCGGACTTTCACATGTAAAGAATCATACAACGGGTGTAAACGCAAACACATCAGCATCTGCCGCAGTAACAGATGAAATCGAAACTCGTATTAAGAAGATTCAGAAAGCAGCTAAGATTGCGCAGAGCGGTCAGGAAAGCAATGAAGAATATGTAGCGAAGGTTAAAGAAGTATGTACGGAAGCAATAAAGAATGAGTTTTCATCTGCGCAAACTGAGGCCGGATCGAACCTAAATACGAATTTAGGCGAGGCTGTGTATGAGGCGCTTGTGGCCAGTGGTGAATTACCGGAAGCAGCCTTGACTGCGCAGAAGAACACCATCTATATCCTCGCAACTGCGCTTCAGAATATGGGTATCACCGATACGAAAACCATAACAAAGTCTGTGGGGACAGCACTTGCAACAGCAGCGTCTGGTGGAGATGTGGCAACAGCACTTGCGCCAACGCTCTCTGCATCATCGAGAGGTGAGGAAGCAAAGGAAAAGGCTGTTAAAGCCCTGATCCAGACAGAAACTCAGAAGGCAATAGTAAGCAGTGGCTTAACAGATCAAGAGAAGTATGCTTACGGTAATCATCTTAAGGATTTCACAAAACTTCAAGAGGATGCTTCGGCTCTTAATAAGACTGCAATTGGCTCCAGTGCATCGCAGCTTGCAGATGATGTGAATGGTCTTACCGGTGCCATCGAAGATATCCTGAATGCGACCGACAGTCTCGTCGACAGTGATGCGGCCGAGAACCTGGTCGACTACATCAACAGCGTCACATCGGATCTCAATGAGATCATGGACAATGGTGGTGCGGTGGCATTCGATGCGGCGAAGACGCTGAACACACTTCGCAGCGTGATCAGTGATATCGATGAGCTGATCGGCATCATGAATGCGTACTACGATGATGTGCAGAAGACCCTCGAGGATTCCGAGAATGTGCTGACCCAGATTCAGAAGACCTCCGGTGATGCAGCGACGGCGCTTCAGAATCTGAACTCGACGCTTCGCTCCGCAGAGCCTGACTTCTCTGCAGCGGCAGACAACTCCTTCAAGGTCGGTCACATGGCGATCGACAACACGAACAAGATCGTCGACGATACGAAGGATTTTAAGTCCACCGGACGCAATCTTCGTGATACGATTAATAACAAGCTCGATGAGGAGGAAGCAGACAACAACTTCCTGAACATGGACCCGGAGGCGACGAAGGTTTCCCTCACGAGTGATCAGAACCAGGAGCCGACCTCCATCGCGATCATCTGCCGTTCGGATGAGATTTCCGTCGACGATGACACGACGAAGACCCTCGATGCGGAGGTTCCGGATGCATCGACGACCCTCCTCGGCAGAATCAAGGCGGTATTTGTGAAGCTCTGGAACACGGTTCGTTCCCTGCTCGGCATGGACGACTAAAACGTAGAGGAAGAGAAGATCCCCGTGGCGTGGCGGATCCGCAGCGTGCGGCAGCCCGAACGACACGGTTTCGCCGCATCCCCCGCAGCGAGGGCTGATGGAAGCATTGGCCCAGGACGCGGGCGGATGGCGCGGAAAGGAAGCACTATGAAAAAGATACAGAAAACACTGATGATCACCGGTGCGCTCGCAGCACTGATGGCGTCGCCGGCACTGGCGATGATCAAGTCGATCGAGATCAACGCGGACACGGATTCTATACCGAGCTACAGCGCGGGCACGGCGTTTTTCCCGGAGTACGAGGTATCGGATGACGACGCAAACGGGCTGACCGTGGCCTTCTCCCCAGAGGCGAGGTCGGCGATGGGCAGCGCGAATCCGACGATTCCGGCGACCGTGAAGTTCACGATCCAGAGCGACAGCGAGGATCTCGATGACGACCTCCGGATCATCGGCACCGGCATCCGCAGCACCTATGTGGATACCGTGTCGGTGGATAACTCCGAGGCGACGGGCCGCCTGCTGGTGTACCCGTTCTACGAGCTGCTTGCACCGACCGTGACGATCAACGGCACAGAGGCACAGTGGGCCGAGGTGCCATACGCCGGAAAATACGAGATCGTGACGACCTATGTAAATAAGAGCGGCAACGAAACCACGACGCATCATACGACGAAGAACTGTCACTATAGCATCGCGTCGGCGGTGGCCAATGCTTATAACGGTCAGGTCGGTGTCGCGGTGCGCGCGCTGCCGACGGGCGATGAGGGCTATCAGACGCTCACCGTCGCAAACGGCGGGATCGTGAACGGCGTCGCGAAGTGGGATGCACTCACGGAGTTTGCAAACCAGTACGAGCTGAAGATCAGCTATACGCTGAACGACGGAAAGAAGCAGACCACCCGCTGCAAGACCACGGACACAAGCAAGGATGTCAGCGCGTATGTGAATTCCGCGGCGAACAACTCGCTCGTGGTGACCGTGCGTGCCCTGCCGAAGCAGAACGACGCGGCGTACTACAACATCGCGACCTCTGAGTGGGGACGTGCCGGCGGATATACAGCGGACACCTCGGACTATGAGATCGACGATAAGTGGGCATTCCTTTCCAGCTATCAGGCGACGGTCGAGGGTGACTTCGCGACGAAGCTTCGTGGCAGCGCAGCCCGCTTCGGCACCACGGCCTCGACCGGCAGCCAGGACGGCGCCTGGAACCGTGTCGCCTACCACTGGCAGTACATCGTGAACGGCACAGCGTTTAACCAGGGCTGGCGCCAGATCAACGGCAGCTGGTACTACTTCGACCCAGACGGCTACATGCACACCGGCTGGCTCGAGTGGAACGGCCACTGGTACTACCTCGAGTCGAAGGTCGGCGCGACCTGCGGCACCATGTACACCGGCACACAGCAGATCGGCGGCGCAACCTACAGCTTCGCAGCCGACGGCATCTGCCTGAACAGATAATTTTATATACGTGAAGCCAGGTCCCCGGAGGGCTGTCTGCAGAAGCACCGTACTTCTGCCAGCAGCTCGCCGGGGATCTTTTGTGAATTTGTGATATAAATATCAGATATGGCAGATTCCACTTAACATTCCTGAGAAACTCCGTTATACTGTTTGTCGACTTTACATAGGGAGAACAGGCAGGGAAGCCTGTAAGAGAAGATGAACAAACAGTGGTTTTCAAAGGGATTACGCGATGGTATTCCGATCGCGGCGGGATATTTTGCAGTGTCGTTTGCGCTTGGCATCGCGGCGCGGAACGCAGGACTCAACGCGTTTCAGGCGACGCTCGCGAGCCTGCTGTGCAATGCCTCCGCAGGTGAGTTCGCGGGCTTCACGGTGATCGCGAGCAATGCCTCCTACCTCACCATGGCGGTGATCACGGCGATCACGAATGCGCGCTACCTTCTGATGTCGGCGGCGCTCTCACAGAAGCTGCCGGCGGATACGAAGCTCGGTCATCGACTGCTGGTTGGTTTCTGGATCACGGATGAGATCTTCGGTGCCTCCGCGACGGTACCAGGCAAGCTGAATCCATTTTATAATTACGGACTCGCGGTGTGTGCGCTCAGCTTCTGGGCCCTCGGCACCTGCCTCGGCGTCGTGGTCGGCAATATCCTGCCGGCGAATGTCGTGAGTGCGCTCGGCGTACTCCTGTACGGCATGTTCCTCGCCATCATCATGCCGCCGGCGCGGAAGGACCGGATCGTACGTCTGCTGGTGGCAGTATCCATGCTGCTCAGCTTCATCTTTGCACGTGCACCCTGGATCTCACAGCTCAGCGATGGCACGCGCATCATCATCCTGACGGTCCTGATTGCCGGTGCCGGTGCCGTCCTCTTCCCGATTTCAGATGAAGAGGAGAAGGCTCAGGGTGAGGGGGTCGATATCAGCGCGGCAGATATGAAGAGTGCGCTGGATGCAGAAGTGGAGAAGCTCGAAGAAAATGTGGATAACGCGGTCACTGCAGGAAAGGAGGACACGAAGTGATGCATCAGAAATATGTGTATATCTTTATCATGTTCTTCGTGTCGTTCCTGATCCGTGTGCTGCCGCTGACACTCATCCGGAAGGAAATCAAGAACCGGACGATCCGCTCGTTCCTCTACTATGTGCCGTACGTGACCCTGGCGGTCATGACCTTCCCGGCGATCATGGACGCGACCGCGCAGCCGATGGCGGGCCTCGCCTCGCTCCTGCTCGGCATGATCATCGCCTGGTTCGGCGGCGGACTCTTCCCGACCGCGATAGCCTGCAGCGTGACGGTGTTTGTACTTGAGATGATACTGTAACGGAAGACGCCAGAGAACGACCACTGAAAGCCATACGTAGAGAACGTGAAGAATCAAAATCCTACCCCTTAGAAGTACTTGGAGTAATTTTTCCTTAGCACCCTCTGCAACGCTGAGTTTTCATCAAGAAAACTCAGTGATTGCAGAGGGCCTAGTACTTCTTAGGGGTAGGATTTTAGATTCTTCCGTTCTCGCAGTACTGTGCTTCCAGTGGTCGTCCTCTGGTGGCTTTCGCTACGTCTTCAATTCGGTATAAATATCACGCTTCGAGACGCCGCGGTCCTTCGCAACGGCCTTCATGGCGTCCTTCTCGCTCATACCCTGATCGAGGTAGTGCTGCATATGCTCCGCGAGCGGCATGGCGTTCCAGTTCGCCTGCGCCTCCTCGGTGATGGACTCCGGAGAGCGCCCCTCGATGACGAGCACATACTCGCCGAGCGGGTCCTCCTCCTGATACAGTGCGATAGCGTCGCCGAGGGTGGTACGGATCGCTTCCTCATGCTTCTTCGTGAGCTCACGACAGAGGGAGATGCGGCGCTCACGGCCGAGGACGTCCGCGAGATCCCGGAGCGTGACACGCAGCTTGTGCGGTGCCTCGTAGAGAATCATCGTGCGGGTCTCGGTGCGCAGCTCCTCGAGGATGCGCTGACGCTCTTTCTTGTTTGCCTTTTCCGTCGGAAGGAAGGCCTCGAAGGCGAAGCGGCGGGTCGGGAGTCCAGAGATCGTGAGGGCGGTGACGGCTGCGACCGGTCCCGGCAGCGAGGTGACGGTGATGCCGGCCTCGACGGCCTGCCGGACGAGCTCCTCCCCCGGATCGGAAACGCAAGGCGTGCCGGCGTCCGTGATGATCGCGACACTCTTCCCGGCAAGCATATCCTGCACCAGCGCCCGGGCCTTGTCGTATTTGTTGAATTCATGGTACGCCGTCATCGGCGTTTTGATCTCGAAATGATTTAACAGCTTGATCGAGTTTCGTGTATCCTCCGCGGCGATCACGTCGACGGACTGTAAGCACTTCACCACGCGAAAGGTCATATCATCGAGATTACCGATCGGTGTCGCGCATACATACAGTGTTCCTGCCATTGTAAACCTCCATAACTGCAGCTTCTTCCGGGACCGTCACGATCCGCGTCGCGAGAACATGGGCGGTCGACGACATTGGCCGACCGGCATATGCGACCGGCGTCCCCGGCGGGAGCTGCATCGTTAAGCTCCATTGTAAACGAAACGCTTCCTATAAACTATTAATTTTTTTCAGAATGTTTAAGATTTCAGCACATTACTTGCAAATATAGTAGTGCTCTGCTATATTACGAATGATTAAAAGGCTCTTCGGGGCTTTATTTTTTACTTACAGAGTATATAAAATCGGTCGCCGGTGCTGCGTATATGCGCATATATCCGCGTAGTCACGTACCGGACGATGATGAGGAGAAAAAAGATGAAGAAACTCATGGCGATGCTTGTCCTGGCAGCGATGATCTGTATGGCAGTTGCAGGATGTGGTAAGAAGGCAGATGATCAGACACAGGAGACCGTAAAGGCAGCGGAGACCGCGCCGGATGGTTCGGCTGTTACGAAGGCGGCTGCAGAGGTAGAGACCAATGCAGAGAATGGTCTCCCGGCGAATCGTCAGCCGGATGCGACGGCACCGGTCGTAGATACCGTGATGGTATATGCGATGGTCAATGGCAAGATGTCTCAGGTGATGGATTCCGTAGAGGAGCTCAACGAGCAGGCACTGCTTGATAAGCTGATCGAGCTGGGCACCGTCGCAGAGGGCACGACCCTCGTCAGCTTCGAGAAGGTCGATACGGGTGAGACCGTTCTGGCCGGCCCGGGCGCTCCGGAGGGACAGGATACCATGGCGGTACAGGATGGTGTACTGACACTGTCCGGTTTTAAGCCGGGTGAGGGCCTCGATGAGGCAACTGCAGAGAAGGCTGTAGCCGACACCTACGCTGCAAACTTCGAGCTGAACCAGTGCACTGTAACACTTCAGTAAGACACGAGACGAAAACACCGCAGGGCCTCCTGCGGCGTTTTTTCATATTCGGGGACCGATGAGAGGAGGAAGCATGAATTTTAAACGTTTGGCAGCCATGGTACTCTGTGTCGTGACGATGTTCGGGGCGACAGCGTGGACCGGTGGTACAGAGACATACGCGGCGAGCGTCGTGGGCCGAGGCATGACGCGGACGGGCAGTCCGGCGGGGGACAATGTCTCCGGCGCAGGCAGCAGCACCTCCGCGGGCAGTGCCTCGGGCGCAGACAGCGGCGAGCTCCGCGGTGCGTGGTTTTCCTACCTCGACTGGCAGAACATGCCGACGGATGAGGCGGGCTTCAAGGCCGCGGCAGATCAGGTGATGTCCGACATCCAGAAGAACGGCATGAATGCGATTTTCTGCCATGTGCATAGTCACTCGGATGCGTATTATCCGTCCTCCGTACTTCCGACATCGAAGTTTCTCCCTGGAAACGGCCGCTTCGACGCACTCCAGTACATGATCGACAGCGCGCACCGGCACGGCCTCCGCTTCCATGCGTGGTTCAACCCGTACCGCGTGACGGGCTACCAGATGAAGTGGTCGGATGTGCCGGCGGGCTCCATCGTGAAGCAGTGGTATGCGTCCGGCAACCGGAACGTGCTGCTCTTCGACGGGAACTATTACCTGAATCCGGCACAGCCGGCGGTGCGTGATCTCGTCGTCTCCTCGATCCGCGAGGTACTCACGAAGTATGCGATCGATGGCGTGCAGTTCGACGACTACTTCTACCCGGATCTCGGAAAGGATGCCGCGACGAACTTCGATTACCCGGAGTACCAGCTCTACAGCGGGAACGCGTCGATCACGGAGTGGCGGAAGGCCAATGTCTCGGCCCTCATCGCCGCCGTGTACCAGACCGTGCATGCGGTCCGTCCGTCTGCGGTGTTCGGCGTGAGCCCGGTGGGGCCGCTCCGGAATCTGCGAAGTGAGAAGAGTTACTTCGTAGACATTGACACATGGATGAGTCACACGGGCTACATCGACTACGTGCTCCCGCAGATCTACTTCGATTTCGAGCAGAAGACCGGCAGCGGTGTGGCGTCGGATGCTGCGTATGCGAACTGCCTCGGCAGCTGGCTGCAGCTTCGTCAGAAGACCGGTGGGAAGGTGAAGCTCTACGTCGGCCTCGCACTCTACAAGTGCGGCACCTCTGCCTGGGACGGCAATGCGAAGCCGGAGTGGCTCCGCCGCAGTGATATCCTCCTCCGGGAGGTGCAGCTCGCACGACAGAGCGGCCAGGTGAGCGGCTTCGGCATCTATGCGTACCAGAACTTCGATGATGCTGCGGCACAGGCAGAGCTCGCGAACTTAAGGATGGTATTTCAGTGATGACCTGGACCGAGTTCACCAGTCGATTTCCGATACAGTTAAATCAGCAGCAGGAGAGCGCCGTACAGTCCGTCGAGGGCCCGGTGCTTCTTCTCGCGGTGCCGGGCTCTGGTAAAACGACCGTGCTCGTGACGCGGCTCGGCTATATGATTTTCTGTAAGGGCATCGCACCGGAGCGGATCCTGACGGTGACCTATACGGTAGCGGCGACGAAGGACATGGCGGAGCGCTTCGCATGCCGCTTCGGAGCACAGATGGCCGGGCGCCTCGAGTTCCGCACCATCAACGGCATCTGTGCCCGCGTGATCCAGTACTGCAGCTGGAAGAGCGGTCGAACCGCGTTTTCGCTGCTCACCGATGAAAAGCGCATCGCTGCGATGCTCGCCGGCATCTACCAGCGGATCGAGCACAGCTATCCGACCGAGAGCGACCTGCAGAATGTCCGCACCCTCATCACCTTCATCAAGAACCGTATGCTTGGGGAGGAGGAAATCCGGACGCTCGAAAAGGACGCGGAGATCCAGCTTCTCCGGATCTATAAGGCATACAATGCAGAGCTCCGGGAGCATCAGCTCATGGATTACGACGACCAGATGGTCTATGCCTATACCATGCTGCAGCGCTTCCCGTGGCTGCGCGAGCATTTCCAGCAGCAGTACCCGTACATCTGTGTCGATGAGGCCCAGGACACCTCGAAGATCCAGCACGCCATCATCGCCCTCCTCGCGTCCCGGACCGAAAACCTCTTCATGGTCGGCGACGAGGATCAGAGCATCTACGGCTTCCGTGCGGCCTATCCCGATGCGCTTCTCGAGTTTGAGCAGCATCATCCCGGTGCCCGGGTCCTCCTGATGGAAGAGAATTTCCGTTCGGATGCCAGCATCGTCCGCGCCGCTGACCGCTTCATCCAGAAGAACACCCTGCGCCACGAAAAGCACATGCAGCCCGCCCGACCGAAGCAGCGCGAGATCCGGGAAATCCCGCTCGCGAACCGGAAGGCCCAGTACAGCTATCTCCTGAAGGTGGCGGAGGGCTGTACGGCCGCGTATGCAGCGGATCAGGAACAACGGGCGGTCGCAGCCGACGAAGTGAAGGAGAGAGCGGATGGCGGCCCGGCGACCGACACGCTGCACGCGGACAGGCGTAGAAGCTTGTCTCCGATCGCGGTCCTCTACCGGGATCACGAATGCGCGCTCCCACTGATCGACCTCCTCGAACGAAACGGCGTGCCATATAAGATGCGGAACGCCGACATTGGCTTCTTCACGAACCGGGTCGTACTCGACATCTGCAACATCATTCGCCTCGCCGAGAACCCGCTGAACACGGAGCTTTTCATGCAGCTCTACTACAAGCTCGGCACCTATCTGCGCAAGCAGGATGCGCAGAGCATCGCAGACATCAGTCAGCTCGAGGGCCTCTCCGTCTGGGATGTGGCGCTCAAACACGGCGGGCTCAATGCCTATACC
Source organism: Oribacterium sp. Sow4_G1_1 (assembly GCF_052116105.1). Lineage (NCBI taxonomy): Bacteria > Bacillati > Bacillota > Clostridia > Lachnospirales > Lachnospiraceae > Oribacterium > Oribacterium sp. Sow4_G1_1. The sequence goes on along the minus strand of NZ_JBQKLS010000001.1, from coordinate 285,584 downwards.
AAGGGAAAGGTCCGCGCCATTCAGACCCATATGCGGAACCTGCGGAAGGAGAGCGCCGGCCGCGCGGTTTATCGCATCGTCGAGTACATGGGCTATCGTGAGTACATGGAGCGAAGCGAGATCAAGGACACGAAGCTTGACATCCTCCGCATCCTCGCGGATCAGGAGGACAGCCCGCGCCATCTCGTCGACCGCCTCGAGAAGCTCCGACAGGTCCTGAAGGAGAAGTCGTCGGAGCGGGACTGCCCGTTCATCCTCTCGACCATCCATGCCAGCAAGGGCCTCGAGTACGACAGCGTGTATCTCCTCGACGTCATCGACGGTGTCCTCCCGGCGCAGATTCCGAAGGACCTGAAAAAGGCCGAAAAGGCGGAGCTCGAAGCCTACGAAGAAGAGCGACGCCTCTTCTATGTCGGCATCACCCGCGCGAAGGACCAGCTGTACGTCTTCACGATGAAGACCCAGCACTCCAGCTTCTGCGATGAGCTCTTCCAGCGGATGCCGAAGAAGAGCAGCGTGAAGCCGGCCCCGACGTACAGCGGCACCGCACCCAGCAGCTGGAGCGGCTACATCAGCATCACCGGACGTAACCGGCGCTGAGGGTAACAGTTCAGACAGAGGACCCTAAATGCGTCATCGATCGCCAGTCCTCAATGCCGGATGCTGTCGCCCGCGCCTTCGGCCCCGATTCTTGCATTTACGCCCTAAATAAATTATAGTTAATAAGTTAATGCACCCACATACGGTGCGCAGATCTATACATCAGGTCGCCTTCCATTCGGGCGCCCGGAAAGCGAGTATTATGGAAAAGAAACCTTACTACATCACCACGGCGATTGCCTATGCATCCGGCAAGCCGCATATCGGAAACACATATGAGATCGTCCTGGCTGACGCCATCGCACGATACAAGAGATTCCAGGGCTACGACGTCCAGTTCCAGACCGGAACCGACGAGCATGGCCAGAAGATCGAGGAGAAGGCCGCTGCTGCCGGCATGACACCGAAGGCCTTCGTCGACAAGACCGCAGGTGACATCAAGACCATCTGGGATCTTATGAACACCTCCTACGACAAGTTCATCCGTACCACCGACGACTACCACGAGAAGCAGGTACAGAAGATGTTCAAGAAGATGTACGACAAGGGCGACATCTACAAGTCCGAGTACGAGGGCTGGTACTGTACCCCATGTGAGTCCTTCTGGACCGATTCTCAGCTCGTGGACGGCAAGTGCCCGGACTGCGGACGCCCGGTACAGAAGGAGCGTGAGGAGGCTTACTTCTTCCGGATGAGCAAGTACGCGGACCGTCTCATGCAGTACTACGACGAGCATCCGGAGTTCATCCAGCCGGTATCCCGTAAGAACGAGATGGTCAACAACTTCCTGAAGCCGGGTCTCCAGGATCTCTGCGTCTCCAGAACCACCTTCAAGTGGGGAATCCCGGTCGTCGAGGACCCGAAGCACGTCGTATATGTATGGCTCGACGCGCTCACGAACTATATCACCGGTCTTGGCTATGATGCAGACGGAAACAGCGACCCGATGTTCGACAAGTTCTGGCCGGCGGATCTCCACCTCATCGGTAAGGACATCATCCGCTTCCATACCATCTACTGGCCGATCTTCCTGATGAGCCTCGACCTTCCGCTTCCGAAGAAGGTCTTCGGCCACCCGTGGCTCCTGACCGCCGCCGGTAAGTCACAGGAAGGCATCAAGATGTCGAAGTCCCGTGGCAACGTGATCTACGCCGACGACCTCGCGAAGCTCTTCGGTGTCGATGCCGTCCGTTTCTTCGTCATCCACGAGATGCCGTACGAGAACGATGGTGTCATCTCCTGGGAGCTCATGGTCGAGCGTTACAACTCCATGCTCGCAAACATCCTCGGAAACCTCGTGAAGCGTACCATCTCGATGAGCAACAAGTACTTCGACGGCGTCGTCGAGGACAAGGGCGTGACCGGCCCGATGGATGAGGATCTGAAGAACACCATCCTCCAGGCGGTGAAGACCACGAGCGAGAAGATGGATCAGCTCCGCGTCGCCGACGCCCTGACCGCTGTGTTCGATATCTTCCGTCGCTCTAACAAGTACATCGACGAGACGGAGCCGTGGGTGCTTGCGAAGGACCCGGCACAGGCCGATCGCTTAAAGACCGTTATGTACAACCTCACCGAGGCGCTCAACATCGGTGCGTCGCTCCTTGAGAGCTTCATGCCGGAGACCGCCGAGTCCATCCTTTCTGAGCTCCATGCCGAGAAGCGTGCCCTCGAGGATATGGATCGCTGGGGTCTCTACAAGTCCGGTACGAAGGTAACCGATGCACCGGCGACCCTGTTCGAGCGTAAAAAGGAAGAGGAGGTTATGGTCGAGGTCGAGAAGATCGAGGCAGCGCAGCGTGCACAGTACGAGGCGCAGCAGGCGAAGGATGCCGCCGTTTCTTCCGAGGCCAATGCAGGCGACCAGGCAGCAGATACCGACGCAGAAGGCGATGGCATGCCAGAGGAGATCCTAGAGAACGGTGACTGTGCACCGGATACGCACATCGCGACTCCGGAAGCAAAGCCGGAAATCACCTTCGAGGACTTCGATAAGGTCGAGCTCCGTATCGGAAAGATCCTTCACGCAGAGGAGGTTCCGAAGTCGAAGAAGCTCCTGAAGCTCAGTGTGCAGGTCGGTGCCGAGACACGTACGATTCTCAGCGGTATCAAGAAGTCCTACAAGCCGGAGGACCTCGTCGGTAAGCGCGTGATGATCGTCGCCAACCTCGCTCCGCGGAAGATCGCAGGTGAAGAGTCCCAGGGTATGATCGTAGCGGCAGAGGATGATGATGGAAACATTGCCCTTATGAGCCCGATGGCGAAGATGCCGAGCGGTTGTCTCATCGGCTGATGTATAAACACGACCGGCGCGCAGGAAACTGTGTTCCGGTCGTCGCTTAAAATTATGTCTACATATCAAAGTGTTTTAAAAAGCACCCGAAAAGGAATCGGACTGTCCGGTGGCCTCCTGAAGCTCTTCGCGACCCTCATGATGACCGCGTACAGCTTCGCGGTCGTCATCATTAAGAACGGCAAGCTCTACGGATACTCCAAGGAATACTATCAGATGGCGATCGCCACGGCGGAAGGGATGCGCTGGCTCCGGCTCTACGACATCCTTCATTTCTGCGGCTTTTTCTGCTTCCCGATCTTCGCATTTCTCTGCGTCGAAGGTTTCATCCATACGTCCGACTTCTGGAAATATTTCGGACGTATGCTCGTGTTCGCACTGCTGAGCGAGGTTCCATTCGACCTCTGTATGTACAACGAGACCTATCACTTCGCGCTGCAGAACCCGATGCTCACACTCGCACTCGGACTCCTCGTGATGTATGGCATGAAACAGAACCGGAAGCGCATAGAGCGGAAGTGGCTCTGTGTCGTGGCCGGCTGTGCCGCCGCCTATATCGCACATCTCCAGTTCGGCGTGTTTGCGATCCTCGGTATGGCACTCATGTATAATTTTCATAAGGAGAAGACCCTGCAGATTGCGAGTGGCGTCCTGACCACCGCCGCCGGCTCCGTCAGCGCCCACTTCCTGCCGGTCCTCTGCTTCCTGCCGATCGGGTTCTACAACGGCGAGCGTGGCCGCTTGCATCCGAAGTGGCTCTTCTACCTTTATTACCCGCTCCACCTCACCGCGTTCTACCTGATGATCTATATCGGTGCGTTACTTTAGAAAAAATTAATGGGGTCTGACCCCATTAATTTTTTCTTACATGAACTTAAGGATTTCGTAAGGTGGTCTGACCCCATTAAATTTTTATGAAAGAATCAAGTGAAATTTTTGACACCCACGCACACCTCTGCGATGCGGCCTTCGATGATGAGCGCGAGGCGATCATCGCGGATCTCGGCGACCATGGCGTCGGTGCGTTTACAGAGATCGGCTTCGATCTACCGTCGAGTCGCGCGGCGCTTGCGCTCGCGGAGCGCTATCCGCAGGTCTATGCGGCGGTGGGCTTCCATCCGGACCACAGTGATCATCTGCGCGACGAGGATGTGGAAACGCTTCGGCAGATGGTGGAAAATAATCAGAAAATCGTGGCGATCGGCGAGATCGGCCTGGACTACCACTATACACGTGAAGGTATTTTGCGGCGGGCCGCCGCTTCCGGACAGGAACCGGACCCGGAGAGTCTCGCGACGGCCGATCCGGAGCCGGAGATTCAGAAGGCCTGCTTCCGACGGATGCTCCAGCTTGCGCGTGCGCTCGGGCTTCCGATCAATGTGCACTCGCGGGAAGCAGCGCAGGATACCTACGATCTCATCGTGGAGGAGCACGGATATGAAAATTCCGGCATCATCCACTGCTTCGGTTATCCGGTGGAGATGGCCGAGCGCTTCGTGAAGCTCGGCTTATATGTCGGTGTCGGCGGTGTCGTCACCTTTAAGAATGCCCGAAAGCTGAAGGAAGTGGTGGCGCGCATCCCGATCGAGCGCATCGTCCTCGAGACGGACTGCCCGTACATGGCACCGGTACCGAAGCGCGGCACCCGGAACGATCCACGAAATCTCCCGTATGTCGTAGAGGAAATCGCGGCGCTTCGCCAGATGGATCCGGCGGAGGTCATCCGCATCACCACCGAAAACGCGAAGCGCGTGTATCGCATCAGTGAATAAAGAAAACGCAGGCGGTCGTCCTCCGCGTAACCATGGTCAATGGCTCCGGAAGAACGACCGCCTGCGTTTTTATATTCTTGACGTACTGTGTTTCCAGGAAGCATTCACGGTCGCGATCTGCTCGGCGGTGCGGTAGCTGCACGGCTTTTTTCTATAGTGACGGCCTACGGTTCTGGAGATACGTAAGCAGCGTCCGGCTGACGACGGAGCTCGCTGTTTTTGAGAAGGCGAGGCCGAGGGTGCGGCAGGAGGCCGGCTCGAGCGGGCGGGAGACGACGCCGGGACAGCCGAAGGCCTGCATGACGAGCTCCTGCGAGATGGTGACGCCGAGGCCGCTCCGCACGAAGGCCATGATGAGCGGATCGTCGCGGAAGCTGTAGGCGATGTCCGGTTTCACCGGACACTTATGGATGAGGTGCTGGATGTCGTTATCACAGCCCGGGGTCTCGATAATCAGTGGATACTGAAACAGCTGCGGCAGGGTCACGCTTTCCTGCGCTGCCAGCGGATGCCCTTCCGGGAACACCGCGCAGAGCGGGTCATCGAGGAGCGGATAGAAGGCGAGATCATCTGCGACGATCGACGAGAGGAAGCCGCAGTCGATCTGTCCGTGGATGATCCAGTCGCGGATCTCGTCGTAGTTTCCATCCAGGATCGCCATCTCCACCTTCGGATAGTGTTTCTTAAAATAATGTACGACCTCCGGCATCCAGCGGGTGGTGATGCTGGAAATGCTGCCGACGCGCAGCTTTCCCTCAACCTTATGGTTGATGTTGAACGCCGCCTGGCGCAGCCGGTCCTTCTGGTTCGCGAGCTCCCGCACATAGGGAAGCAGCCGTGTGCCGTTGTCGGTCAATGTCACGCCGCGGTTGATGCGGGCGAAGAGCTGTACGCCCAGTTCCTCCTCGAGCCCCGCCATCATCTGGCTGATGCCGGACTGCGTATAGTTCAGTGCCTCGGCGGCCTTCGAAAAGCTGCCGGTCTCGCAGACCTTCAGAAATATCTCATATCGATCCTTCAGTTCCCGCATGATCAGAATCTCCATTGCTGCTATTTGGGCCAGCCGACAAACGGCTTCACATGTCGTCGATGTGGCACATCTACCAGGTATCAGTAAAATTAATATCCCGTCATAAAATCATTCGTTTCACTGATATAATACCCCATGCTATCTTATATTGCAAAAGATTATAGTAATCAGGGAGTCTTATAACTATGGAAAAGAAGTCAAGCAGTTTCTCAGGACAGATCGGATTCGTTCTTGCGGCGGCCGGCAGTGCCGTCGGCGTCGGTAATCTCTGGCGTTTCCCGTACCTCGCAGCGAAGGACGGCGGTGGGCTCTTCCTGCTGGTCTATCTCGTGCTGGTGCTGACCTTCGGCTTCACGCTGCTGACCTCCGACATCGCGATCGGACGACGCACGAAGCAGAGCGCCATCGGTGCCTATGCGACGATGAATCCGAAGTGGAAATTCCTCGGCATCCTGACCTTTCTCGTGCCGGTGCTGATCATGACCTACTATGCGGTTATCGGCGGATGGATCACGAAGTATGCTGTTGCGTATCTTTCGGGGCATGCGGCCGCTACGGCAGAGGATGGCTACTTTACAGGCTTTATTACCTCCCCGGTTTCACCGGTGGTGTTCGCCCTTCTGTTCATGGGCATCACCGCTATTATCGTATATAACGGTGTCGAGGGCGGCATCGAGCGTGTATCCCGCTGCATGATGCCGATCCTGCTCGTGCTGGTGATTGTGATCGCGGGCTATGCATTGACCTTGCATCATGAAGATGCCTCCGGACAGGTGCGTACCGGCATGGATGGTCTCCGTTACTACCTCACCCCGCATCTCGAAGGCCTGACCCTCGGCCGCTTCCTGCAGATTCTGCTCGATGCGATGAGCCAGCTGTTCTTCTCCCTCAGTGTATCGATGGGCATCATGATCACCTACGGCTCCTATGTAAAGCCGGAGGTCAATCTGAACACCTCCGTGAATCAGATCGAGATCTTCGATACCGGCGTCGCACTGATCGCCGGCGCGATGATCATCCCGGCAGTGTATGTGTTCTCCGGTACGGAAGGCATGAGCGCCGGTCCGAGCCTGATGTTTGTGTCCCTTCCGAAGGTCTTTGCAGCGATGGGGAAGGCTGGCGTCTTCGTCGGCATACTTTTCTTCGTCACTGCGATCTTCGCGACGCTCACCTCCTGCATCTCCGTGCTCGAATCCATCACCGCGAACTGCATGGAGATCTTCCACACCGGTCGTAAGAAGACGGTGCTGGTACTGTCGGTCATCTACCTCGCAGCGTCAGCCATCATCGCCCTCGGCTACAGCATCTTCTACTTTGAAGTGCAGCTGCCGAACGGCTCTGTCGGCCAGCTGCTCGACATCATGGACTACGTCAGCAACAGCGTGATGATGCCCTTCATCGCACTGCTGTCTACCCTCCTGCTCGGCTGGGTTGTGACGCCGAACTACGTCGTCGATGAAATGGAGCGGAACGGCGAGACGTTCCACCGGAAAAAGCTCTACTGCATCATGATTCGCTTCGTGGCACCGTTCCTCATGCTGATCCTCTTTCTGCAGTCGACCGGCATCCTCGCATGATATACATTGTGAGGACGAGATGATCTGAATTATGTATAACAAAAATCCGAATCCTTCTCGATAAAGCGCATGCCATACATGATATGACGGCCGGAAGAAGGACTCGGATTTTTCTGCGTTTATGTAAACGAATCAGAGCACATGTGTGTAAATAAAAAACTTCGGGGCCAGGTGTATCCACGTCACATAGAAGGATCCTCTTAGTGCTGCTACGTTCCCGTCCTGACACGGTTCGAGGGATCTATTGCGTGGGGCCCAGCGCCCGAAGCATAGAAAGTATAGCTGAAAATCGCGGAAATGGCAAGCTATACTTGACATCCTGTGATATAATACCTTGATTCATGGTAACAGTTTAGACAGGCAGGGGACCCGCAGGGGCGGCAACGGAACTGTTATGATTCATAGTGATGTGAGGTTTTTATGAGCTTTTCGAGTCTGATTTTCATAGCGCTGTTTCTGCCGGTTTTCATGATCGCTTCTGTGCTTGCGCGTGGAAATCAGCGGAAGAACCTCGTGCTGCTCCTCTTTTCTCTGATTTTCTATGCCTTCGCGGGGCTCACGAAGCTTGCGCTGCTCCTCATGGTGACGATGCTCGCCTGGTTCAGCGGGCAGCGCATCGGACGGGCGCTACAGTTCGCGGCTTCGGAAAATCCGGACTATCAGGAGGGCGATGATGATTTCCAGAGTCCGGACGCGGAGCGGATCCGTGTCGAGGGGCAGAGGCGTGCCCGTGCGTGGCTGATCCTCGCGCTCGTGCTGCTGATCGCGGTGCTTCTCTTTTATAAGCTTGCCGGACCGATCTGCCGGAGTCTGTTTCTGACCAATGCAGACGACCTGGACGCAGGTGGTGGTGCCACGACGGGAATGGCTGCGGCCATCCTCGCGTATGTCCGAAACATTGGCCTCCCACTCGGCATTTCCTTCTATATATTTAAGCTGATCAGCTACGTCGCCGACGTCTATACGAAAAAGACGGAGCCGGGCGATTTCTTCCATGTGCTGCTCTATACCGTGACCTTCCACCAGGTGGCGCAGGGCCCGATCACGCGCTTCGGCGAGATGGCCGAGGAGATGGACCATCGGCGCGCGGATGCCGAGGATCTGGTAGAGGGCCTCTGGCGCTTTATGGTGGGCCTCGCGAAGAAGACCGTACTCGCGGATCATCTCGGCACACTCGCGGAGACCTTCCTGCCGCTCGCCGGTAACACCACGTTCTCCGTCGGCGGTGCCTACCTCGGTGCGCTCTGCTACATGCTGCAGCTCTATCTTGATTTCTCAGCCTACTCCGACATGGCGCTCGGCCTCGGTCGGATGATCGGCTTCCACTATCCGGAAAACTTCAACTATCCATATATCGCGGTTTCTGTGCGTGACTTCTGGCGTCGCTGGCACATTTCGCTGAGCCGTTTCTTCCGGGATTATGTATACATCCCGCTGGGCGGGAATCGTGTATCGACCGGACGGCTGATGCTGAATCTGCTTGCCGTTTGGGCGTTGACCGGCTTCTGGCATGGCAGCAGCTGGAATTTTATCCTCTGGGGACTTTACTACTTCGTCTTCATCGCGATCGAGAATTTCGTGAAGAAATTCCAGAAAGCGAAGGCAGTGTCTGGCACAGACGCTACGGACGGCGCAGTTGCCGCTGCAGGCCCGGCTTCAGCTGCGGACACGAAGCGCAACGCGCAGGCACCGCGTCGCTCGCCGCTGCCGGCGCTCACGCGTGCGCTTGGTCACCTCTACACCCTGATCGTCGTGTTCTTCGGCTGGGTGCTGTTCCGCTTCAGTGATTTCCAGGTGCTGCGCGAGGTGCTCCGCACGATGTTCTTCCTGAGCGGACGTGCGACGGTCGATGCGGCGGAGCTTTTGACCCTCCGCAGTAATCTGTTCTTCCTGATCTTTTCCATCATCGCCTGCACACCACTCGGTGCCCGTCTCGCCGCGAAGCTGCGGGCGTTCTATGATGCGAGCCTTCAGCAGGAGGCGCGCGAGAAGCAGCAGCTCGAGCGTGAGAAGGCGCGTTATCAGAAGGAAACCGAGATCGATCAGCAGGTGCAGCGCCTCGACGCCAGCATCGAGGGCCTCGAGGAGGAAGACGCCGAGAATCACGAGCGCGTCGCTACCCGGATGAAGCGCCGCATCACGAAGAGCAGCGAAGCCCGTCGCCGGAGCGAGGGCCTGTACTACGGTCTCCGCCTCCTCCTGATGCTCCTGCTCCTCGCACTCTCCATCGTCTCGATGGTCGGCGCCAGCTACACCCCGTTCCTGTATAATCAGTTCTGATGTCTCCGGCGACCCGCGGGCGTCGCGCGTAAAGCGCTGCGCCCGTTCCACGTCCATGGCATCCCGCGACCGGCTGAGCCGCCGGCCTATCGAAAAGCATGAAACCAGTTTCTGAAAATGAACATGAAAAACCGCATAAAGAGATGCGCGGCGTTCAGATCGTTGCGGTCGCCGCAGCGCTGATCGCCACCGTACTTCTCGGCATTGGCCTCGCCCTGCCACTCCGCCCGACGTACTCTGCCTCCGAGAAGCGCGCCCTCGCGAGCTTTCCGACCGCGACCACGGAGACCCTCCTGTCCGGTGCGTACTTCACAGACCTCGCGACCTGGTTCTCCGACACCTTTCCGTGCCGCGAGACCCTGCTCAGCCTCGGCGCGAAGCTCGAGAGCCTCTATGGCCCGCAGGGTGAGTCCTTCTACGGAAACCGGTCCACGGCCGTCGCGGATACGATTCCGGAGACCGCCGAGTCGCTCGCGCCGGTCATGACCCTCGCCGCTGCGGAGCCGGAGGGCGCCGCGGATGAGGCCAATGCTTCGGCCACGCCATCGTCACTTGCACATGACAAGTCGGCGACGGGTGCGCTCGATCAGTATGCCGCCCTCGTCGAGACGAATGCCGACGGTACGCTGAAGGAGAAAAAGGCAGAAAAAGCGGAGGTGAACGGCGAGCAGGCCGGCAGCATCTACGTCACGAACCACCGCGGCTACGAAATCTACTATTATAATCAGGGCGGTGCAGTGAAGTATGCGTCCATGATCAACACCTATCGGGCGCGCTTCCCGAAGTGTGAGGTCTACGATATCCTCGTGCCGAACAGCTTCGGCGTCGAGCTCGACCGCAGCACGCAGGCGGCGCTCGGCTCCAGCAACATGGAGGACGCGTTCAACTACATCTACAGCATGATCGATCCGGAGGTCCATAAGGTGTCCGTCTTCGAGACGCTTCTGCAGCATAAGAACGAGTACATCTACTTCCATACCGACCACCACTGGACCGGACTCGGGGCGTACTATGCCTACATGCGCTTCTGCGATGCGAAGGGCATCGAGCCGCACAGCCTCCGGGACTACCAGAAGGAGAGCTTCGATGGCTTCTACGGCACCTTCTACTTCTCGACGAACCGCTCCGAGGCGCTAAAGCAGAACCCGGATACTGTCGAGGCCTGGCTGCCGATCGCGACGAACGAGATGGAGTACATCAACCAGATCGGCGAGCAGGGCCATGCCCAGGTCATCAACGACGTCACGAATTCGAACGCCGGCGACAAGTACAGCGCTTTCATCCATGGCGATAATCCGCTGACGGTCATCCATAATCCGCATCGAAGCGACGGCTCGGCCTGCGTCCTCATCAAGGAATCCTATGGCAATGCCTTCGCTCCGTACCTCGTGGATCACTATGAGGATGTCTATGTCGTCGACTATCGTCACTTCGAGGGCAGCATCGCGCAGCTGATCGAGGAGTACGGTGTGCAGGATATCATCTTCTTAAATAACGTGATGGCGCTCAGCGAGCGGGCATCCGGGATGATGATGGGACTGCTCGGGTGAGCGCCTGGAGGGCTGGCAGCAGAAACGCAGTACCCCGAGCTCGGAAGACTCTAAAATTCCAGTCCTCCGGGCTCTCATGCCCGAGCGGTTACCGGCAGCAGAAGCAAAAAGTACAAACGCTTGCAAAAGCGTGTACACTCACTTATAATTTATAAGATTTAACAGTCTGAATAATGCGGTTCTTATGCTCTGCGCATAGGAAACTTACAGGAGATATATGGAACAGTTTATCATGAAAGGTGGCACCCCTCTTCACGGCGAGGTCGTGATCGGCGGGGCGAAGAATGCCGCACTGGGCATCATCGCCGGCGCACTTTTAACAGATGAAGATGTGATTATAGAGAATCTGCCGGACGTGCGTGACATCAACGTTATGCTTGAGGCATTGAAGGAGATCGGCGCCGTCGTCGAGCGTATCGATCGTCATACCGCGAAGATCAGCGCCGTGGGCGTGACGAGCGTATCGATCGACGACGAGTACATCCGGAAGATCCGGGCATCCTACTACTTTATCGGCGCACTGCTGGGCAAGCATCACATGGCGGATGTTCCGCTTCCGGGCGGCTGTGCGATCGGTTCCCGTCCAATCGACCAGCACATCAAGGGCTTCCGGGCCCTCGGTGCGAAGGTAGAGATCCGGAACGGCTGTGTACAGGCCGCTGCCTCCGAAGGACTTCACTCTTCCCACATCTACCTCGACGTCGTATCCGTCGGCGCGACCATCAACATCATGCTGGCTGCCGTCCTCGCAGAGGGCAGAACCATCATCGAGAACGTGGCGAAGGAGCCGCACATCGTCGATGTCGCGAACTTCCTGAACTCGATGGGGGCCAACATCAAGGGCGCCGGTACGGATACGATCCGCATCCGTGGCGTCCGCCGCCTGCATGGCACGACCTACGCCGTCATCCCGGACCAGATCGAGGCAGGCACCTTCATGTGTGCCGCCGCGGCGACCCGTGGTGACATCCTGATCAAGAACGTCATCCCGAAGCACCTGGAGTCGATCACCGCGAAGCTGCTCGAGATGGGCAACACGGTCTATGAGTACGATGAGGCCGTACGCGTCGTGGGCGCGCCGGTGCAGCATCCGACCGATGTGAAGACGCTCCCGTATCCGGGCTTCCCGACCGACATGCAGCCGCAGATGTCCGTGACCCTGGCCCTCGCCGATGGCACCTCGGTCGTCACCGAATCCATCTTCGAGAACCGCTTCAAGTATGTCGATGAGCTCGCGCGTATGGGCTCGAACATCAAGGTGGAGGGGAACGTCTCCGTCATCGATGGTGTGAAGCGCTTTACGGGTGCCAGTGTCAATGCACTCGACCTCCGCGCTGGTGCCGCTCTCGTCATCGCCGGCCTCGCCGCAGATGGCATCACGACGGTCCGCGACATCGTCTACATCCAGCGTGGCTATGAGCACTTCGAGCAGAAGCTGCAGGCCCTCGGCGCACAGATCGAGCTGGTGGACAGTGAGCGCGAGGCGCAGAAGTTCCGGCTGAAGATCGGCTGACGTAGAAAGAGACAAATCATATAGCTTGTGTAGAATAGAAACTGTTTTCAACAGGGTCTGAAAGAACATCGCCGTGCAGGCGGCACAGCTTGGGATACGAAAAGACAGTGTTGAGTCCATGATTCGATACTGTCTTTTGTGAATTTATGAAGGAGAAATGATTATGGATCTAAGAGCCATCGCTTTTATTTTGTTCATTTTAATGTATGTGATTATGATTGCGAAGCCGAACTGGAAGATCTACGCGATCTGGGGCGTCGCCATCGTCTTTATGCTGGTCGGGATCCTCCGGCCGAATCCGCTGTACATCCTGTCGGTCATCAACTGGAACGTCCTTATGATGATCGGCGGCACGATGCTCGTCGTCTGGTTCTTCATCGAATCGAAGATGCCGAATCTGCTGGCGGATATCATCCTCGATAAGTGTGCAAATGTCATGTGGGTCATCATCCTGATGTCGCTGTTTGCCGGTGCGGTGTCGGCGTTTATCGATAATGTCGCTACCGTCCTCATGATCGCACCGGTGGCACTTGCGGTATGTAAGAAGCTCGATATCTCGCCGGTATCGATGATTCTGTCCATCGCCGTGTCCTCGAATCTGCAGGGTGCGGCGACGCTCGTCGGCGATACGACCTCCATCATGCTCGGTGACTATGCGAACATGAACTTCATGGAGTTCTTCTTCATGCATGGGCGTCCGGGTATTTTCTGGTCCGTCGAGTTCGGTGCACTGATGACGGTACCGGTGATGATTTTTCTCTTCCATAAGTATCGACAGCCGGTGGAGGCCAGCGAGAAGACCGTGGTGACGGATTACTTCCCGACGATCGCCCTGTGTGGTATCGTCGTTGCGCTCATCGTCGCGTCCTTCATCCCGAATACACCGGATATGATCAACGGTATCATCTGTATGACGATCGCGGCGATCTGTATGATCTGTGACTATGCGCGGCATCGGAGTCACCTCAACCTCAAGCATGCGATCGCTTCGGTGGATGCGGATACGCTGCTGATCCTCGCGGGGCTGTTTATCGTGATCCGTGGCATCACGGATGTCGGGATCATCGATGCGGCCGCAGACCTGATCGTACGTGCAGGTGGCAGCAACATCTTCATGCTCTATACGATCATCGTGTGGGGCTCGGTGCTGTTCTCTGCGTTTATCGATAACATCCCGTATGTGGCGACTATGCTGCCGATCATCACGGGCATCTGTCAGCTGCTCGGGATCGAGCCGTATCTTCTGTACTTCGGACTGCTGACCGGCGCGACGCTCGGTGGAAACATTACCCCGATCGGTGCGAGTGCGAATATCACGGCGGTCGGAATGCTGAAGGCCGGTGGCTATGAGGTATCGTTCGGTGATTTCATGAAGATCGGACTGCCGTTTACGCTGGCGGCGGTGCTCACCGGGTATGCGTTTATCTGGGTGTTCTGGGCGTAATTTTTCAGACTTTTCCAGAAAAGGCCCCGGAGGGCCAGCAATTGAAACACAGTACTGCGAGTTCGGAAAACTCTTCGTATGGTTTCAGTTGCTGGTCCTCCGGGGCCTTTACTGTGTTTTGGCTTCGCTATTTGTATGTGGTGAAAAATTATCTGAATTCGTAATTGACAATTAATTAACAAGCATGTATACTACTTGTATCTCGATTGATAATTAATTAACGATAATTAATTATCAATCGGCATGAGATAATTTGATCTATAGTTGTTGCCACAAAAAGGAGATCACACATGAGTAAGGAATTAAAGAATCCGGAGATCGTTAAGGACATGGATTCTCTGCAGGCGAAGATCGCGGTTGTCAGAGAAGCACAGGAGAAGTACGCAAACTTCACACAGGAGCAGGTAGATAAGATTTTCAACGCCGCTGCAACGGCTGCAAACCAGATGCGTATTCCACTTGCTCAGATGGCAGTAGAGGAGACCGGTATGGGTCTCGTCGAGGATAAGGTCATCAAGAACAACTACGCCGCTGAGTATATCTACAACAAGTATAAGAATACGAAGACCTGTGGTGTCATCGATGAGGATCCGGCTTTCGGAACCAAGACGATCGCAGAGCCGCTGGGTCTCGTAGCTGCAGTTATCCCGACGACGAACCCGACGTCGACCGCTATTTTCAAGACGCTGATCTGCTTAAAGACCAGAAATGGTATCATCATCAGCCCGCACCCAAGAGCGAAGAAGTGCACTACTTATGCTGCGAAGGTCGTTCTCGATGCTGCTGTCAAGGCAGGTGCTCCGGAGAACATCATTGGCTGGATCGATGAGCCGTCTCTTGAGATGACGGATGAGATCATGCATGACGCAGACTGCATCCTTGCAACCGGTGGTCCTGGCATGGTAAACGCAGCGTACAGCTCCGGTACACCGGCACTCGGTGTAGGTGCAGGTAATGACCCTTGCATCATCGATTCGACTGCAGATATCCAGATGGCCGTTTCTTCCATCCTTCATTCGAAGACCTTCGACTATGGTATGATCTGTGCTTCTGAGCAGACCTGCACCGTCGTAGCAGATGTGTATGATAAGGTAAAGAAGGAGTTTGAGTACAGAGGTGCGTACTTCCTGAGTAAGGAGGAGAAGGAGAAGGTTGGTAAGGTTATCATCATCAACGGCTCCATGAACGCAAAGATCGTCGGCCAGCCGGCATGGAAGATCGCCGAGATGTGCGGCATCGAGATTCCGCACTCGAAGAAGGTCCTCATCGCAGAGGTGACCGATAACTCGAAGGCAGAGCCGTTCGCACATGAGAAGCTCGCGCCGGTACTTGGTATGTATAAGGCGAAGGATTTTGACTCTGCACTTGTAAGCTGTGAGAAGCTTCTGATGGAGGGCGGTCCTGGACATACTGCTTCCCTCTTCATCGATCCGCGTGAGACCGAGAAGATCGCAAAGCACGCACATGTGATGCATGCCTGCCGTATCCTCCTGAACCAGCCGTCTGCCCTGGGTGGTCTCGGTGATCTTTACAACTTCAAGCTCACTCCGTCTCTGACACTGGGCTGCGGCTCCTACGGTGGAAACTCTGTTTCTGAGAACGTCGGTGTCAAGCACCTGCTGAACTATAAGACTGTGACAGAGAGGAGAGAAAACATGCTCTGGTTCCGTACCCCATCTAAGGTTTACTTCAAGAAGGGCTGCATGCCAGTTGCCCTCGCTGAGTTAAAGGAAGTTTATGATAAGAAGAAGGTGTTCCTCGTAACCGACTCCTTCCTCGATTCTGCAGGATACATCAAGCCGATCACCGACAAGCTCCATGAGCTCGGCATCGACTACCGCGTATTCTCACACGTACAGCCGGATCCTACCCTGGCCAATGCTGAGGAAGGCGCTGAGCAGATGCGTCGTTATCAGCCGGATTGCATCATCGCCTTCGGTGGCGGTTCTGCGATGGATGCCGGTAAGATCATGTGGGTTCTCTATGAGCACCCGGATGTAACCTTCGCCGATATGTCGATGCGTTACATCGATATCCGTAAGAAGGTTTACCAGTTCCCGAAGATGGGTGAGAAGGCACTCTTCGTAGCCATCCCGACCTCTTCTGGTACCGGTTCTGAGGTGACTCCGTTCGCGGTTATCACCGACCAGACCACGGGCACCAAGTACCCGATCACGGACTACGAGCTGCTTCCGAACATGTCGATCATCGATACCGACAACATGATGACACAGCCACGCGGCCTCACCGCTGCATCCGGACTCGATGTTCTCGTACACGCACTCGAGGCATACGCTTCCATGATGGCTACACCGTATACGGATGGTCTCGCTCTTCAGGCGATGAAGCGCGTCTTCGAGTACCTGCCGACTGCTTTTAACGAGCCGACCAATGTCAAGGCCAGAGATGAGATGGCACACGCATCCTGCATGGCAGGTATGGCCTTCGCCAATGCCTTCCTCGGTGTCTGCCACTCCATGGCACACAAGCTCGGTGCTTACCACCACATCCCGCACGGTATCGCAAACGCACTCCTCCTCACCGAGGTTATCCGTTACAATGCGGCGGAGCAGCCACAAAAGATGGGTACCTTCCCTCAGTATGAGTATCCGCACACACTCCACAGATATGCAGAGTGCGCACGTTTCTGCGGTGTCGTTGAGAAGGATGATGCCAAGGCTGTTCAGAAGTTCTGCGATAAGATCGTAGAGCTGAAGCGTACTGTCGGCATCAAGGAGCGCATCCAGGATTACAACGTAACCGAGGAGGATTTCCTGAAGACCCTCGACGAGATGAGCACCAACGCATTCGATGATCAGTGCACCGGCGCAAACCCGAGATACCCGCTGATCTCCGACATCAAGGAGATGTACAAGCTTGCATTCTACGGCAAGGCTTACCAGAAGAACGACGCAACACCAGTCGAGGTTCTTCCTTGCATGGATGAGTACACCGCTTAATCAAATCGTTTGAACCTTGTGGCAACAAGTTCATAAATAAAAGCCGTCCGGATGTTTCCGGGCGGCTTTTTATTGCGGTGTCTTAAGAATTTCGTAAGGGGGTCTGACCCCATAAATTTCAGTTTAGATTCTGTTTAGAAAAAATTAATGGGGTCAGACCCCATAAACTTAAGAGGCGCAATAAACTGGTGCATGGCGGTGAGCCATGATATGATAAATGTGTTGATTCATCGGCACTTCGACAGAGTTTTTTCTGTTCGAGCCGGCAGAAGGTGATTTCTGTTCGGACAGGCAGAGGGTGGCGTTTATGAAGAAGAGAAGGCTGGCGGCGCTGGCGGTCGCCGTCATCGTGGTCGCGCTGATGCTGGAGGCCGGCATTTTAAAATATGTAAATGATCAGATGACATACAGGATCTCTGAGGTGATGCTGGATCGTGTGTTTACGGTACTCGAAAAGAATGACCAGAGTGAAGCGGATATGATCGAATCGCTGAAGTCGGACTATATCGTCCGGGCGCGTGCGGTGTCCTATATCCTGGATGCGAAGCCGGAGGCGGAGCTTGATATCGATGAGCTCCAGCGGATTGGAAAGCTGATTTCGGTGGACGAGATCTACCTTCTGGATCAGACGGGCATGATCTACAGCGGCACGCTCCCGAAGTACTTCGGCTATAATTTCGATACCGGTGCGCAGATGGCTTATTTTAAGCCGATGCTGACAGATAAACAGCTGTCGATGTGCCAGGATGTGACGCCGAATACCGCCGAAGGTAAGGAGATGATGTATGCCATCGTCTGGGATGAAAGTGGCTCGAAGATGATTCAGGTGGGCATCACGCCGAAGCATCTGCTGCAGGAGCTGAAGCAGAACCAGGTTTCCTCTGTGGTGGCTGACATGCCGGTCTATAAGGGCATGGATATCTACGTCGCCGATCCGGAGACGAAGCAGATCGAGGGGGCCACGGACAGTGCGCAGCTCGGCCGGCGTCTCGAGGAGCTCGGCATCGATGCAGAGGCCGCCAGCATTGGCCAGACCATACGAATGGACGCCGCTGTGAAGGGGAAGGCCTGTCGATGCATGCTGCAGCGGGATGCAGATTACCTCGTGGTGATCACGGAGGAGAAGTCGGTGTACCTCGAAAGCAGCTTCGTCGCGATGCTCATCGTCGGGGTGTACCTGATACTCGCGTCGTGTGGCATGATCTATATGCTCGCGGAGGTGATGAAGGAGAAGTACGAGAAGGAGAGGCTGCTCTATACCTCGATGACGGATGAGCTTACGCGCTGCGGGAACCGGCACGCATACGAGACGGATATCGCGAAGCTCGATCTGCAGGATGCCTGGGCCTATCTGTCGATGGATGTGAACGGACTTAAGCAGGTCAATGATACGCGCGGGCACGCGGCTGGCGATGAGCTGATCTGTGCGGCGGCCGAAACGATGAAGCACAGCTTCGCGGATATCGGCAGGGTGTACCGCATCGGCGGCGATGAGTTCGTCGTGATCGTCACCGGGGAGCTGGAGGCGCTGGACGCGCGGCTTCAGGACTTCGACGTGGATGTCGCGCACTGGCAGGGAGAGCTCGTGGACAGCATGAGCATCGCCTGGGGATATGTGCTGAGCACCGAGCACCCGTGGGAAAGCGTCCATGAGATCTCGAAGGCAGCCGATATACGTATGTACGAACGGAAGGCGTACTTCTACCGTGAAAGCGGCGTGGACCGTCGGAAATCATAGGATGAAAAGGCCGTCGTGGCGGGGAGAGCCCCATCACGACGGCCTTAAGAATTTTGTAAGGGGGTCTGACCCCATAAACTTTCACCCATTTATTTCTTTCCGATGGGGATTTGCGTTGAATTCAGCGCCTTGAAAACGGGGATTCCTCTTCCTGGCCTAATGAAAGAAGCACCCGGGCCATATGACTCGGGTGCTTCTGTATGGAGAAAAAATGAATAAGTAAAATAACGCGTTACGCGACCTTCACTGCGAGGCCGGCGGCATTCAGTGCTCTCTCGAGTACCGGGATGACGATGCAGACCGCGATCATCTTCGCGCAGTCACCTGGCAGGAACGGGATCACACACGCACCGAGCGCGCCACCGAGTGTCGCCATGGCAGCATTGCCCTGCGCACCCATGAGGTACATGAACCAGGCGGTTCCGAAGATATAGAGGATCACCTCGCCGGCGAGCTGTGCGACGAAGAGAAGCAGGTACTTCTGGCCGCCCTTCTGCTCACGACCGAACCTGTGGTAGATGAGGCCGGTCAGGAATGCGAGGAAAAGATAACCGATGAGGTAACCGGAGGACGGCTTCACGAAGGAACCGAAGCCACCGCTGTAGCCGGCGAAGACCGGAAGACCGAAGGCACCGAGCAGAAGATAGATCAGCACGGAAAGGGTACCGTACTTCGCACCGAGCAGCGCACCGGCGAAGGCCGCCGCGAGGGTCGCGAGGGAAATCGGAACACCACCTGGAAGCGGGATGGACATCGGAGACAGTACACAGAGAAGTGCTGCACATAAAGCCGTCAGGGTCAGAGTTTTCGTGGTTGTATTCGTCATAAGAAGTTAACCTCACTTTTTTCACAAGTTTACAGAACGTGAAAATTATAAGAAGTTAACCCGCAGATGTCAATAGGTTGCCAGCGAAAGTCAATGATTAACTGCGCTCGAGTTGCTATGGTGGAGTTTTATTCGATGAACGACATGATGAATCTAAGAGAAAACGCCCCAGAAAGTTACATGTCTGGAGCGTTTCATCATAGAAGGATATAATGTGTGTGAAAATGTGGTTAATAGCCATATGCCAAGGTTCCGCCATCGACGGCATAGTCCTGCCCGTTGATATAGGAGCCGTGTGGTCCGATCAGGAAAGCTGCGAGGGCGCCGAGGTCCTTTGTGTCTCCGAAATTATGCACCGGAATACGGTTCAGGATCTGCTGACGACGCTTGTCATCCATGACTTCATCGAGCATCTTACTGTGGAACCAGCCTGGCGCGATAGAGTTCACAGTGATGTTGTCGTTCGCCCATTCGATGGCGAGACCGCGTGTGAGGCCGAGTACGGCAGCTTTGCTGGTACAGTATGGAACGACCAAAGTGAATCCCAGGTGCGCACTCATGCTGGAAATGTTGATGATTCGTCCTTTATTCTTGCTTTTTTTCAGATATGGATAGAGAATTTGCGACATAAGGAATGCACACTTCACGTTGGTGTTTAATACTCGTTCGAATTCCTCTTCCGGAATATCCTGTGCAACGCATTTGTAGGTTGCACCGGCATTATTTACAAGAAAATCTAGGCAGCCGTCGTGCTTTTCTGCGAGCTCGGCTACGAGTTTCTGCATACCAGCTTTATCCGTGATATCGCCTTTGATGTGGATTGTGCCTGGAACGCTATTCGGACAGTCGTCCTTCACGTGCCCTGTTCTTGAAATAATATATACGGTTGCACCCTGTAGTGCCAGCTGATTCGCGATATCCAGACCGATGCCGCTTGAACCTCCGGTGACAATACCGGCTAAGCCATGTAAATCTCCCATATGAAACCTCCTGATTATGGGCGGACTGCCACGGAGTTCACATGCTTGGATGCATCCGAATATCCGGTGGCAACATAAAACGCCTTTTGTTTAACCCTTATATTCCTGACAAATGTAATTATGACAGGCGTGCTCGATCAGATCCCAGTCAAGTTCCACGCCGACACCCGGTTTATCCTGCGGTACATGGATGATGCCGTTTTCATCGATCGGCAGGTCACCCTTCATCGGCAGACGGTAGTTATCCTCCGGCACGAAGTACTCGAAGTACTTGCAGTTCTTGATTGCGCAGCTGACGTGCAGGTTTGCCATATCCATGTAGTTCATGGTCGTGGTATGGATTTCGACATTGAGACCGAAGGCTTCCGCGAGATGCGCGATCTTCAGGGTGCCGGTGATACCGTCCTTCCAGGAGACATCGGCACGGACGATGTCCGCCGCATGCTGGTTGATGACCTGTGCCACGCCCCAGTGACAGCCTCGCGTGGTTTCGGTCGCGGCGATCGGAATATCCAGGGTCTTACAGAGCTCGGTGTACTTATACAGTTCGAAATCACGGAACGGCTCCTCGAACCACTCAAAGTTAAGGCGTTCCAACTGGCGGCCGACACGGACCGCTTCATCGATTGTGTAATCACCGACCGGATCCGTCATTAGTGCATAATCCGGACCGACGGCATCACGTACCGCCTGATGCACCTGCATATCGAACTCGACCGGTCCGGCCGGGTGCATCTTATAGCCCTTGATACCCTTGCTCTTATAGAAGAGAGCTTCATCGATGTAATCCTGGATGCCCGGCAGGAAGTTGGAGCTTGCATAGACCGGCAGGCTGTCACGATATGCACCGATGTACTTATAAAGTGGAAGATTTGCTTCCTTCGCGCAGATGTCCCACAGTGCGACATCGACTGGACCTGGCAGGAACACAGGGAAGAAGGCTTCGTGGCGGTCAATGATCCAGAGCTCCTGGAAGATGGCTTCGCGGTCATGCGGATCGCGGCCGAGCACGACCGGTGCCACGGTTTCATTTAAGTAGGATTCAGAAACAGCGCCGGAGCGTGCGGCCATGCAGGTCGCGATGCCCTCGATGCCGGTATCGGTCGTCAGTTTGATGACCAGGACATCCCAGCCCATCTTTGCGCCACCCTGGCGCTTCTCGTCAAATAAGCACTTGCCACGCTCAACCCACCAGGATTCAAATTTTGTGATAATCATAATGGTTCTCCTTCATATTATTTCGTGTGATGATTTTCGAAACGATGACCCAGATTTTTTTCAAGAAGTGACAGGAGAAGCGCGACGCTTTCGCTGTCGGTCGAAGCATCCGGGAGAATAAGTGCGCGATTCTGCATGTAGTAAAGATAAGTTTCTTTGCCACGTGCATAAGCGCTGTTGATACGATTCCAGTCGACGGATGCGTGCTCCTGTCCACGCTGAATCCAGATACCTAGCTGAGTGAAACCTACCGTATAGGCATCCTGTGGTGTTTCGCTCAGCTCCATAGCCATCGTCTGGCGATGCACGCTATACCAGTATTGCAGGACATAAACGAATGGGATGATGAACCCGATAAAGGCGTAGATTGCTGCAAATTTTGGCATGCCGGCCATGAAGTGACACCATCCGAAAAGGATGAGGAGCAGTGCGAATATAAGGACCTTCAGCAGGCGGTGCCCACGAATTAATCCGTTATAAAAAGAAAAGCCTCGAAAATCAGCAGCAGACAGGCGTGAATGGATGACCAGTAAATTATCTTCTGTAGTATGCATGGCGGCTCCTTTGAAACGTTTTAATTAATCTGTACTTTTTATACTATCATCATGGACGAAAAATGTAAATACAAAAGAAAAATGACGGAACGCTTCGGTGGGACCACCGTTATATGACGGCAAAATGGATAATGAAACGTTATGTTATCGACAAAAATACAGCAATACGAACAATAAAAATGTTGACAGAATGCTGCTTTCGAATTAATCTATAAACATCACATGAAACGTTTCACAGTGGATAGAGAAACGTTTAACCACAAATTTCAGGAGGACAGTATGAAAAAGAAACTCATTGCGATGGTAATGGCATCAACGATGGTTGCCAGCCTGGCAGCCTGTGGATCATCCAAGGCACCGGAGACGACCACAGCGGCAAAGGCTGCAGAGACAACTGCAGCAGCAACTGCCGCAGCGACAGAAACAACCGCAGCTGAAGCAGAAAAGACAGAAGCCGCTACAGAGGGCGATAGTGTTGAGATTCCGACGCTTCAGGATATTCTTGAGTGGGAGAAGGACCCGAAGTGCGAGATCGTTTACAAGTATGGCGAGCTCAATCCAGATGACAACATTAATACCAGAGCGGGTTATGTATTCTCGAAGTATGTACATGATATGTCCGATGGCCGTATCGTCGTAGAAGTGAATTCGGCATCGACGCTGGGTGATGAGAAGACCTGTCTCAATTCTCTGCAGATGGGTGGCGGAACCGTTGATATGTATCGCGGAAATACAAACTCACTTTCTGACTACGGATTTAAGAAGCTGAATATGTTTGGCCTTCCATTCATTTTCAAGAGCCGTGACGATATGTATAAGGTACTTGAGGATGCAGAGCTCGGACAGGCATTCCTAGATGAGGGTGCAGAGGTTGGTGCTGGCATGGTTGGTGTCGCCTACACCGATGAGGGAGCACGTAACCTGTTTACAAGAAATGAGATCAAGGGCCTTTCGGATGTAAAGGGAATGAAGATCAGAGTTCCAGAGACACAGCTCATGATGGATACCATGAAGGCACTGGGTGCAGAGCCTACGCCTATTTCGTACAGTGAGCTTTATACATCGCTTCAGTCCGGCGTCGTAGATGGTGCTGAGAATGGTTATCCTGGATACTACTCCAACAAGTTCTATGAGGTTGCACCTTACTACCTCCTTTCCAAGCACACCTTCTCTCCTGGAATCATTCTGATGGCACAGGCGAAGTGGGATGCACTTTCTGCAGATGATCAGAAGCTCCTTCGTGAGGCTGGTCAGAAGGCAACGGATTGGGACAGAAGCCAGATCGAGCAGGAAGAGGTTGAGCTTAAGCAGAAACTTGAAGGCCTCGGCGTTACCGTTATCGATATGAGCGCAGAGGATATCGCTACCGCACAGGAAGCCTGCAAGTCTGTATGGGCTCAGTATACAGAGGGCATCGAGGATCTTCTTCAGAAGATGCAGGATGTGCAGAACTAAAGATATCGTTCGCAGGAGGATGACGCATGAAAAAGTTTTATGACACAGTATACTGGCTGTTTATGTCATTCTGTAAAGTCGTATTTATGATTTCTATCTGCATTACCAGTTATGTCGTTTTTTGCCGATATATTTTACACAAGACACCACGATGGGGGGAGCAGTCGATACTGTTGTGCATGGTTTATATGGCTTTGATCAGTGCATCTCTTGCGGTTCGGACCGATACGCATCTGCGTGTCATGCTGGTAGATTTCATATTACCGAAGCCGGTAGTGGAGTTTCTGAAGATGCTGAGTCAGTTTATGATTTTCGGCTTTTCGACATTCATGATTATTTATGGATTCAAATTCTGCACACTTATGGCGAAGAGCACACTTTCGGGTATTCAGGTTCCGCAGTCAGTACTCTATGGTGCGGTTCCGATGGCGGGTGTGTGTATGCTGCTGATGCAGAGTGAACGATTTTTCCTGTTCATTCTGAAAAAGCAGAATAAGATCCCACAGGCCTACCTCGACCTGTGGGCACAGCAGGAAGCGGAAAGAAAGGCAGAAGAAGAACGAAATGCATGTGCGCTTGAAAATGCCCGTAAGATAAGGGAATCTGCGGCGAGAGAGGAGGCGAAGAACCATGCCTAATACAACCGTGGCGACAGCCATGCTGATCATTATGTTCTTTGGCTTTATCTTTTTGCGCATGCCGATTGCTTATGCCATCGGTGTGGCATCGGTCATTACGATGATGTATCTCCAGCTTCCGCTGATGCAGGTGGTACAGCTCATGGTAAAGGGCGTCTTTTCCTTTTCACTCATGGCGGTTCCGTTCTTTATCGTTTCCGGTGAAATCATGGGAAAGGGCGGTATATCGGATAAGCTGATTGAACTGTCTGATGCGCTGGTAGGATGGATTCGTGGTGGTCTTGCGATGGTAAACATCGTTGCATCACTGTTCTTCGGAGGTATTTCCGGTTCATCTGCAGCGGATACAGCATCCCTTGGTACGATTCTGATTCCGATGATGGTGAAGCAGGGCTATGATGATGACTTTTCGACGGATGTCACGATGGCAAGTTCTGTCGAGGGTATCCTGATCCCGCCTAGCCACAACATGGTAATCTATTCCACAGTGGCCGGAAGTGTATCGGTCGGACGGCTGTTCCTGGCAGGCTTTGCGCCTGGTGTATGTCTCGGTGTCGTACTGATGATCTACAGCTACTATATTTCTGTCAAGCGGAATTATCCGAAGGGAACACCATTTAATGTAAAGCATCTTCTGAAGACGGCAGGTTCTGCAGTCTGGGGAATGTTTACGGTCATGATTGTTGTTGTCGGCGTTGTAGCCGGTATCTTTACAGCGACCGAGTCTGCCGCAATCGCCGTTGACTGGTCACTGATCGTATCCTTCTTCATTTACAGGAAGATGAACTTCAAGGATTTCTGGCAGGTGCTGGAGAATGCACTGAATACGCTTGCGATCGTACTGATTCTGATCTCTACCTCGAGCGCATTTGGCTGGCTGCTCACCTACCTCAAGGTTCCAGCGATGATTTCGGGGGCCATTCTCGGATTTACGACGAATAAGTATCTGATTCTCATCATGATGAATATTCTGATGCTGATCTTCGGAACGATGATGGACATGAGTGTTATTATCCTGGTTTTAACACCGATTCTTCTTCCGATCGCTACACAGATTGGTATCGATCCGGTACATTTCGGTGTCATCATGATCACGAACCTGGGCATTGGTCTCGTAACACCACCAGTAGGATCCACCCTGTTTATCGGTGCTGCGATTTCGAAGATTCCACTCGAGAGACTCTCGAAGAGTATGTTACCGTTCTATGTCTGCATGCTGGTCGTTCTGATCATCGTGACGTATATCCCGGCGTTCTGTATGACACTTCCGAATCTGATTATGCCGGTCATGGGATAATGACGTGAATCGATAAGTACATATGTGGTTTTGGAATGCTGCTGATATGCCTTGACGGCATTTCGGCAGCATTTTTCATTTTAAAACAGAGCTTGTGAAAGGAAAAATAAACGATGTCAAAGCAATGGAATACAGATGAAGAAATGTTTGCACTGATGAAGGAGAAGCTGTATACCCCGGTGGTCGGTGATATTCTCGACCAGATGGGCTACTCGCATCAGTTTTTACCGGCGGAAATTCGTCCACTGGAATCCATGATTCCGGCGGATGCCTATATCGACCGAAGCGAGCCGGATAATCGCTTAAAGCTGGCGGGTTATGCATGTACGGTTCTCGAAAATGATGTGTTTGAACCGCCGAAGAAGCCGTTCGGACTGCTCACTGAGGCGCTCGATCAGCTGCAGCCGAATGAGATATATGTGGCGACGGGTGCGCATAACTCGGCACTGTGGGGCGAGCTGCTGACTGCGACCGCGAAGACGAGAGGTGCCGTGGGGGCCGTTCTCGATGGCTATTCCAGAGATACACCTCAGGTGCTGAGCCAGAACTTCCCGGTTTTCTGCCGTGCGACCTGGGCGCAGGACAGCTCGATTCGGACCTATGTGTTCCAGTATCGCTGCCCGATCGAGATCGGACAGGTGACCATCCATGATGGAGACCTCGTGTTCGGTGATATCGATGGCGTGCTGATCATTCCGAAGGAAGTGAAGGATGAGGTCATCGAAAAGGCGCTTGAGAAGGCGGCCGGCGAGAAGCTCGTGCGGAAGGCCATCGAGGGCGGCATGACGGCGACGGCAGCATTTGAGAAGTTTGGCATCCTGTAAACAGATGGGGCGGATGCGTGCATTTCGGCAGAAGACATCTGATTGCCTGATTTTATCGGATCAGAATTTCGTGCGTGGAAATCGGCATCTGCTCCATTTTTTAAATGGAGATTTGGAGGAACGATGGATTACCGGGTGTTCCAGATTGATGAAAAGGATAATGTAGCCACGGCGCTGACGGAGATTCCGAAGGGCGCGACGGCGGAGATCATCGGAGAAGCAGAGATGCATGAGATTTATGCGGTCGATGCGATTCCGGTGGGGCATAAAATCGCGCTTCGCGACATTCAGAAGGACGAGCCCATCGTGAAGTACGGGGTGGTCATTGGCAGTGCGAACGCCGACATTGGCCGCGGTACCTGGGTGCATCTTCATGTGATGCACTCGAATTATGATGAGCGCTCCAGTCATCTGGATGCGGTCACCGGTGCACCGAAGGATACGAAGTATGAGTAGGACGGACGAGATGAAAAGATTGGAAGAACTGTCCTGGATGGGATATCAGCGAAAGGATGGACGGCTCGGCATCCGAAACCGCGTGCTGGTCATCTATACCGTGAAGTGTGCCGAGTTTGTGGCGCAGAAAATCGTAGAGCGCGCCGATCATCTGGACGTCGAGCTGATCGGCTTCCCGGGCTGCACGGATAATCAGTATGCGGTCAATATGCTGATCAGCATGATTCGGCATCCGAACATCGGAGCAGTGCTGGCGGTGGGGCTCGGCTGTGAGTATATCCAGCCAGAGTGGCTAGCGGACATCGCGACGAAGGAAGGGAAGCTGAGTCACTGGATGTTTATTCAGAAGGAAGGCGGTACGCAGTCGACGATCGAAAAGGGACTCGACTGGGTGGAATGGGCGCTGAAGCAGCTGCAGGACACGCCACGCGCGGAGATGCGCTTAAAGGATCTCGTGATCGGTGCAGAGTGCGGAGGCTCGGATTATACCTCGGGGCTCGCGGGCAATGCAGTCGTCGGGCGCTTTTATGACAAGCTGGTAGATCTCGGCGGCACGGCGATCTTCGAGGAGATCGTCGAGGCCATCGGGCTTCGCGATATGCTGGTGAACCGCGGTGAAACAGAAGAGGTACGACAGCAACTGTCCTATACCTATGACAAGATGCTGGACTACTGTAAATCTGTGCGACAGTACTCGATCAGCCCAGGGAATTTCGCGGGGGGTCTCACGACGATCGAAGAAAAGTCGATGGGCGCGCTGGTGAAGAGTGGTTCCCGGTCGATTCAGGGTGTGACGAAGGTGGCGGTGCCACCGACGAAGCCGGGACTCTGGCTGCTGGATTCGACACCGGATCCGTACTGGATGCAGTTCGGTATCACAAATCCGAATGATAATGAGGGACTGATGGATCTTATCAGCTGTGGTGCACACATCGTGTTTCTCGTGACCGGACGCGGCAGCGTCGTCGGCAGTGCGGTTTCCCCGTGCATCAAGATCACTGGAAACCATGCGACCTTCGAGCGGATGTCGGAGGATATGGAGTTCGATGCGAGCCCGATTCTCACCGGTGAGAAGAGTCGGGATGCGATGGCGGAGGCACTTGCGGTGCATGTGGCGGAGATCGCCTCCGGCGTGCTCAGTAAATCCGAAGCGATGGGACATAAGGAGTTTTATATCCCATATAAGTATCAGGATAAGAACATACCACCGAAGGCATGTGAACAGTAAAGTGAAGAAAGAGGGATTAACCTAAGGAGGAGAGAATATGGCGGCATTTACCGAGGAAGAGATGAAGAGATTCAGAATGCAGAGCTGGTATGACCTCGATGGAGAGGTGGCCATCGTTACGGGTGGTGCGTCCGGACTGGGCCTCGCCATCGTGCGCTGTCTCGTTTCGGCAGGCGCAGAAGTGGCGGTGGTAGCATCGAGATCACCGGAAGCGGCAGCGGAAACTCTTGCAGAATTCGGCGAGAAGGTACGCTACTATCAGCATGACATTACGGATACGGGGCATGCGGATGCACTGGTGGAGCAGGTTGTGAAGGATTTCGGAAAGGTGACGATCCTGGTGAACAACGCCGGCAACCACTGCAAGAAGTATATCTGGGATATGACGGTCGAGGACTATAAGTCGGTACTTGATGTGCATCTCGTGGGCTCCTTCGCGATGTCGAAGGCAGTCGCGCCTTACTTTAAGGAGCAGCGTCACGGACGCATCATTTTCCAGGCATCGATGACCTCGTATATCGGACAGCCACAGGTATGTGGCTATGCGACGGCGAAGGCGGGCTTCCTCGGCATGATCCATGTGCTGACGGCAGAGCTTGCAGAGTATGGTGTGACCGTAAACGCCATCGCACCGGGCTGGATCGATACCCCGATGTTCCATAAGGCGGTCGATAACGATCCACCTCGTCTCGCGAAGATCTTAGGCCGTATTCCGGCGAAGAGTGTCGGAGATCCGATGGATATCGGTATGGTCACAGCGTTCCTGTGCAGTAAGGCGGCGCGTTATATTTCCGGCTCCTGCATCCCGGTCGACGGTGGTGCGCTGATCGGCTTTTAAGGAGGTACAGAAGATGAAATTACAGCATACATTTTCAGAAGAGCTTTTTTTGACGAATGAAACCGGTCGGACGCTCTATCACAAGTACGCAGAGCCGTTGCCAATCATCGATTATCACTGCCATATCTCTCCGAAGGATATGTACGAAAATAAGGAATTCGAGGACCTCGGCGAGATGTGGCTCGAGGGTGATCACTATAAGTGGAGGGCGATGCGTACCTTTGGAATCGATGAGAAGCTCATCACTGGGAAGGAGACCTCCTTCCATGAGAAGTATCTCGCGTTTGCGAAGGTGCTGCCGAAGATGATCGGCAATCCGATCTATATCTGGTGCGCACTGGAGCTGAAGCGTTACTTCGACATCGCTGAGCCGCTCTGTGAGGAGAATGCAGAGGAAATCTACCAGAAGACGAAGGCGCTGATTCGTGAAAAGCATATGACGCGTCAGTGGTGCATGGAGCACAGTAATGTGCGTCTGGTATCGACGACCGAGGATCCAATCGATGATTTAAAGTATCATAAGCTCCTGCAGCAGGATCCAAACTGTAAGGTGCGTGTCATTACGGCCTTCCGTCCGGATAAGGCGATGTTCCTCACACTCGACACCTTTGATGACTATTTACAGAAGCTTGCTGCAGCGGCAGAGACAGAGATCACGAGCTTTCGGACGATGCTGGACGCGCTGGATCAGCGGCTTCAGTACTTTCGTGCGGTGACGGAAACCACAGTTTCAGATGATGGTATTCCTAATTTTACCTGGAGCGATTATACTGAAGAGGAAATCGAAGCAATCTTCCAGAAGGCAAGACGGAATGAGGCGCTGACGGTACATGAGGTGGACCAGTATCAGAGTGCGTTCCTGGTGGAGATGGGCAGGCTCTATCATAAGGAAGGCTATGTCATGCAGCTTCACATCGGTACCTATCTCGATGCGAACACCACTGGCGTGCAGCGGGTCGGACAGTCGACCGGCTTTGACTGTACCGATGACCAGTGTGCGGTGACCTCGGTCGGTGAGATCCTGAATCGTCTGACCATCCTGGGCGAGCTTCCGAAGACACTGCTCTATCCACTGGATGGAACGAAGATTGAGACCTGGGCTGTCCTTGCGGCCGGCTTCTGCGACAGTGGAACCGTAGCGAAGGTACAGCTGGCGGCACCGTGGTGGTTCAACGACCAGCAGTTCGGTATCGACCGCCAGTTCAGAAGCTGTGCGAACCTCTATCCGGTCGCACTGTCCGTCGGTATGCTGACGGATTCCCGATCCTTTATTTCCTATCCGCGTCATGAGCTCTATCGCAGAGTGCTCTGCAATTATCTGGGTGAGCTCTGTGAGCGGGGTGAGTACTTCGGCTCAGAGCAGAATCTGAAGGAAGTAATCGAAGGCATCTGCTTCGAAAATGCAAATCAGTACTTCGGATTTAATGTAGGTAAGTAAAGTGAAAAACAGAGTTACGATCAAAGACGTCGCAGCAAAATCTGGGTATTCCCTGGGGGCAGTGCATATCGCTCTGAATGGGAAAACGGGCATCAGTGAAGAAACACGAAATAAGATACTGGAGGTGGCCAGGGAACTGGATTACCGCCCGAATTTTGCGGCAGCTTCGCTGAATCGGAAAAGCAAGCGCATCGTCGGCTGTTTTCCGAGTGTAGAAGGCAATAACCGATACTACTATCCTTCCTTATGGCACGGATTTCAGAATGCATATGCCGAACAGGGGCGCGACATGAATGTCGAGCTTCTGCAGTGTCCATATAACAGCTTCAGTGAGCTGGAGATATCCAGTGATGCTGAACAGGCCGGTGTAATTTCGCTGAATGCACTACGTGCAGAGTTGGAAGCGGGGACGATCGATGGCATGGTTCTGGATGGGAATACCTCGCCATTTACAGAAGCAGAACTTGCGCAGTTTGTCGCACAGGGCCTGGTGCTGACGATGGTAGACCGGGATATGGAAAATTCCGGTCGTCTGAGTTGTGTGCTGGGAGACTATAAGGTGATTGGTGCGACGGTTGCTGAGCTGATTACCGGAAGGATCGCTTCCTATGGAAGTATTCTCATGTGTGCGGGTGAGCCATCGATCTATTCGCATCGAGGCATTGAAATCGGCTTTGATCAGTATCTCCGAGAGCATCACTGCGAAAATAAAGTATATAAGGTGTACAGCCACACGATCAATGAACAGAATTATCAGAAGATTCTGGAGGCCGTTTCTGAACCGGATGTAGCAGCGGTATGCTGTGTGTCGTCAAGAACGAGTCGAATGCTGGAGATGGCACTGGAGGCGTCTGGAAGAGCCGGGAAGATCTATGCGGTGGGGAGCGACGTATTCGCGGAGAATATCGATGCGATGAAGCGCAATGTGTATCAGAATCTGATTCAGAAGAATCCGTATGCACAGGCATATACCGCGACGGAAGTTTTGCTGGACTATCTTCTGAAGGATCAGAAAGCGCATGGCATTATAAAGGTAGGAAGTGAAGTGGTTTTCCACAGTAATCTCGTTTTCTACGAAAAGCGAAGTGCCAGCAGTCTTCAGAAGGTCAGCCATCACTTCGGCCCCGCCATGCTGATCTGACCGACAGAAATGATTCTGATTCTTTATGGTCGCGTACTGCAACGCGAATAAAAGGAATAGTTATGAACACATCGAAGCCTTTAAATGGAAGAGTTTTAATCAGCGATGGGCTGGGCAGAGACAGCTTCAACACCCAGCTCCTCTACTTCACCTGCTCGTCACTCAGCGCGGATGACGAGCGTATCTATCTGATTTCGGACCGGGACGGCCATCCGAATGTCTGGATGCATGACATGTTCCGCGGAACCGACCGGAAGCTGACGGATAATCAGAAGGGCATCCTGAAGAGCTACGTCTACTTCGATGGCACGCAGGATGAGGGCCTCGGCAAGGCCAGCGTCTGCCTCGACTATATCCGTGAGCGTGTCTACTATATTCAGGATGATAAAATCTGTCGGACCGACCGGGACGGCAACATCCGGGTGCTGAACCGCGTGCCGGATGGCCGGATGACCGCATTCACGCACGTCAGCCTGGACGGCACGAAGCTGTGCGTGCCGATGACGGATGGGCGCATCCTCGATTTCGATCCCGAGACCGAGGGTGAGGGCCTCGACAAGCGTCCGAAGTACAACATTGACCAGCGTGCACAGGACGAGGGCCTCAACTCGTATCTCTGCGTGTATGACACAGAGAGCGGTGCGCTGCTCTATGAAAAGACGATCCCGCGCTGCTGGATCACGCATGTGCAGTTCCACCCGCTCGATTCGGACATCATCATGTATAACCACGAGTGGTCCGCCTTTGACTGTGGCATCCGCCGTGTAAACATCTACGACCACCGACAGGACATCTTCTACCATGTTCGGACGGAAGGCGACGATACGAAGGGGAATTCGCGTGGCTATGCGCGGAGCCGGAACGACTGGGTCTGCCACGAGATGTGGACGGACGACGGTCGAAGCATCATCTACCACGGCGGCTATAATCACGGCCCAGCGATGGTTGGCCGTTGTGACATTGACTTTACACGCACCGACGCAAATGGCCTGCCTGCCCGCACCTTCTGGGAGATCGCCCTGCCGGATGAGTACAATGCTTACGGCCACTTCCTGATGGACCACCGCGGCAATCTGACCTGCGACGGCTACTATCGCATGCCGGGTGAAAAAATCATCGAACGTGAGAATTCGACCGACAACGGCCCGGATCCGCATCGAAAGGACGGCGCCTACATCACGAAGGTCGAGCCGGACTGGGATGAGGGCACCCTCCACTGGGTTCCACTCTGTAAGCATGACTCTGACTGGCTCGGCCAGGACGCGCATCCGCACCCGATTTATGCCCACGCCGGCGACCGCGTCTTCTTCAACAGCCGCATGGCGCACACGGTCAATGTCTATGCCGTATCTGCACGTACTCCGCAGGAAGTTCATGGAGCGTGAAAACACAATATAAAAGAAGCCCCCCCCGGGCTCAGCAGGCAATCGTACTTCCTCAATACGTTGAGACAAGTCTCGAAAGCGCAGGCTCCGGCCTCGCCCACCCCAGAGCCAGCTTCGGCCCAAGACGATCCCAAGCCTGAACAGTAGCGCCCGCGCCACCATAATATTTGTTTATATCAGAAATTTTTTGTTTACGTAAAGATTATACCATGTTATAGTTACCCCGATAAAACATGGATTCGGAGCCAATGGGGGCGCCTTCAGGAAAGAACGGGCGCACTATGTCTTGGTATCCGGATTTTTTAAACTAAACCAAATAAGCTGTTCCTGAAGGAGGAAATTTTATGTCTTATGTTGATGAAGTTTACGAAGGATTAAAGGCAAAGCATCCACACGAGCCGGAGTTTCTCGAGGCTGCAAAGAGAATTCTCGAGTCTCTGGACCCGATCGTTTCGAAGAACGAGGATGTATACCGTAAGAATGCTCTTCTGGAGAGATTTGTCGAGCCGGAGAGAATCATTACGTTCAGAGTACCATGGACCGATGATAAGGGTGTAAACCACGTAAATCTCGGCTACAGAGTACAGTTCAATTCAGCCATCGGACCGTACAAGGGCGGTCTCCGTTTCCATCCGTCTGTAAATCAGTCGATTCTTAAGTTCCTCGGTATGGAGCAGATTCTGAAGAACTCCCTGACCAGCCTTCCGATCGGTGGTGGTAAGGGTGGTGCGGACTTCGACCCGCACGGCAAGTCGGATGCAGAGGTGATGCGCTTCTGCCAGAGCTTCATGACGGAGC
Organism: Oribacterium sp. Sow4_G1_1; assembly: GCF_052116105.1. Lineage (NCBI taxonomy): Bacteria > Bacillati > Bacillota > Clostridia > Lachnospirales > Lachnospiraceae > Oribacterium > Oribacterium sp. Sow4_G1_1. The sequence goes on along the minus strand of NZ_JBQKLS010000001.1, from coordinate 251,751 downwards.
TCTATAAGTACATCGGTAAGGATACCGACGTTCCGGCCGGTGATATCGGTGTCGGCGGACGTGAGGTAGGCTACCTCTATGGCCAGTACAAGAGACTTACCGGCCTCTATGAGGGCGTACTGACCGGCAAGGGTCTCACCTTCGGTGGTTCCCTCGCTCGTCCAGAGGCAACCGGCTATGGTCTCGTTTACATCACGGATGAGGTAGTCAAGGGTGCCGGCAAGGAGCTGAAGGGCAAGACCATCGTCGTTTCCGGTTCCGGTAATGTCGCACAGTATGCGATCCAGAAGGCTGAGGAGCTCGGTGCGAAGGTTGTTACCTGCTCTGACTCCAACGGCTATATCTATGATCCGAACGGCATCAACTTCGAGGTTCTCTGCCAGATCAAGCAGGTCGAGAGAGCGAGAATCAAGGAGTACGCAAAACGCGTTCCAGGTTCCGAGTACCACGAGGGTGAGCGTCCATGGGGCGTAAAGTGTGACATCGCACTTCCGTGTGCAACCCAGAACGAGGTCAACGGTGAGGACGCGAAGAAGCTCATCGACAACGGTTGTTGGTGTGTATGTGAGGGTGCAAACATGCCTTCCGACGAGGCTGCGATCGATACTTACCTCGCTGCGAAGATTCTCTATATGCCAGCTAAGGCAGCCAATGCTGGCGGCGTAGCGGTTTCTGCACTCGAGATGTCTCAGAACTCCGAGAGACTGAGCTGGAGCTTCGAGGAGGTCGACAGCAAGCTTCACGACATCATGGTGAACATCTATAAGAGCGTTTCAGAGACTGCAAAGAAGTATGGCTATGAGAACAACTTCGTCGTTGGTGCGAACATCGCCGGCTTCGAGAAGGTTGCAACGGCTATGCTTGCACAGGGCCTCGTATAAGAGATATAAAATTGCAGCATATAAAACGACGTCATAGAGAAATCTGTGACGTCGTTTTGTTTTGCTCTGCGATGTTCTGCAAAAGAACCCCAATATGGAGGGATAATGTGCTATAGTGTGTAGAACGATGTATGAAAACACCACACGCAGTTAGCAGGGGGAATTATGAACAGAGCGCAGCAGTATCGATATCAGCCCGGACATAGAGGGAGTGGGCTCTTTTCGTATCTGGATACGTTTTTCAGAAAGTATGCCGACAGGGAGTTCTTCTTTATGGGGAGAACTGTGGCATACTTTTTCTTTTTTGCGCTGCTGTTTACGCTGAGCGCGTTCGCTGCGACGGAGGGGAGTGCAGCGCAGGTGCAGTCGGAGGATGTGGTCACAGGATCTGCGTCGCTGGATGGGCCGTCGGCGGCAGCTTCTTCGGCAGAGGAGGCGTCGGCGCTGGAAACGTCAGCGAGTGCCTCTGATATGTATGTCAATGTCCGTGCAGCCTGGTACGAGGATTCCTACCACATCACGAATCCGGATGGCGGTCGCAGTGGCTACGGCTACGAGTACGAGCAGGCGGTGGCATCCTACACCGGCTGGGATTACATCTATGTGAAGGATGACTGGACGACGCTGTTTGAGAAGCTTGAGAGCGGGCAGATCGAGATCATGAGTGCCATTTCCTATACCGACGAGCGTGCAGAGCATATGCTTTTCTCTGAGCAGCCGATGGGGAAGGAGCGCTACTATCTGTACGTGGATCTGGAGCATTCCGACATTTCTCCGACGAAGCTTTCGAGTCTCGAGGGAAAGCGCATCGCGGTGATGGAGAAAACCGTTCAGTACACGCAGTTCTGTGCGTGGGAAAAGAAGCATGACATCACGACCATCCACGTGCCGGTCGACAGCATTGACGAAGCGAAGGCGCTGTTTGAAGCGGGGCAGCTGGACGGCGTGGTGTCGACGGAGACCTCTATCTGGGCGGATGCGGGGCTGACGGCCATCATCGACACGGGCAGCTCGGATATTTACTTCGGTATCTCGAAGAGCCGCCCGGATCTGAAGGAAAAGCTGGACGCAGCGATGCGCGCGATGGAGAGGGATAAGCCTTTCTATGCGAACGAGCTCTACAAGCGCTACATCGCGACACAGCAGCTCTCGCCGCTGACCGCGGAAGAGAAGGACTGGCTTTCGCAGCATGGCAGCATCCGCATCGGCTATCTGCGAAACGATCCGGGCTTCAGCGTGGAGGATCCGAAGACCGGGCAGGTGACGGGCGTGCTCAATGACTACATCCTGTACGCGACGGACTGTCTCAACGAGACCATCCATTTCGAGATCGTCGGCTTCGATACGCTGCAGGCCGCGCTTTCGGCGGTGCAGAACGGGAAGATCGATATGGTCTTTCATGTCAGCCAGAATCCATACTACGCCGAGCGGAGTGGCGTGTCACTGTCGAACACCGTACTGTCCATCCCGCTCGCCGTCGTGACCGCGCAGGATGCCTTTAATGAAAGTATGACGAATACCATCGCGATCGTAAAGAGCGATGCGCAGGCCAAGTGGTATATTTCGAACAATTATCCGTTCTGGACGATCGCGAAATATGACGGCTATAAGGAAGCGGAGCAGGCGGTCAAGCGAGGAGATGTCGATGGTATGCTCATCCGCTCCGCTGAGGCTATGCAGTATGTCAATGATAAGGCGCTCCATAGTGTCTACCTCACCCAGGCGGAGGATGTCTCCTTCGCTGTGGATCGTGGAAACCGCGTACTGAACTCGATCCTTAACAAGACACTGAAGACCATGCAGACTGCGAAGCTGATCGGCGCGGTCTCGATGTATGAGGATGTGGTGAAAAAGGTTACACTGCTCGATTTCGTGAAGGATAATCTCCTGCCGGTGACGATATCCTGTCTGTCTCTCTTCCTTCTGATCCTTACGGTGATTCTCGGCTTCCTTCGGAATGCGCGCCTCGCCGCGGCCCGTGCGGAGCGGCTGAATACGAAGCTGCAGGAGAGCGAGCAGGAGCTGAAGCAGGCGCTCACCGAGGCTGAGAGTGCCAATGCGGCGAAAACCACCTTCCTGAATAGCATGTCGCACGATATTCGTACCCCGATGAATGCCATCATCGGCTTCACCAGGCTTGCATCCGCACAGCTCGAGCATCCAGAGAAGCTGCGGGATTACCTCGGGAAGATCGGGATGTCGAGTGAGCATCTGCTCTCCCTCATCAATGATGTTCTCGATATGAGCCGCATCGAGAGCGGCAAGGTGACACTGCAGGAGAAGCCGCTCCATCTGCCGACCCTCATGGAGGATCTCAGTACGATGATCCGACCGTCGCTCGAGGAGAAGCAGATCGATTTCCGGATGGAGCTGCAGGATGTCGAGAACGAGGATGTACTGGCCGATCCGTTGCGTCTCACGCAGATCCTTCTCAATCTGCTCAGCAACGCGGTGAAATATAACCGCATGAACGGCAGCGTCCGCTTCCTTCTGCGTCAGGAAAAGAGCGGGCTGGAGGGCCGTGCCTGCTATCACTTCATCGTGCGGGATACCGGTATCGGCATCAGCGAGCGCTTCCAGCAGCATCTTTTCGAGAACTTCTCACGTGAGGAGACCGCGACGGTCAGCGGCATCCAGGGCACCGGACTCGGCCTCGCCATCACGAAGAGGATGGTCGACATGATGGGTGGCACCATCGAACTCAGCAGCGCCGAAGGACAGGGCAGTACCTTCGATGTCGGCCTCTGCTTCCGCTGCTGTGTGTCGGCGGAGAGGACGTCCGCTTCGGATACCGCTGCTTCTGAACCGACGTCGGAAACGTCCGCTTCCGGACAGACGCTGACCTCGTCGACGTGTCACTCCAGCGGGGAGCGGATCACAGCTGAGCAGAAAGAGGCTGATTTCCGTGGAAGGAAGATCCTTCTCGTCGAGGATAACGAGCTCAACCAGGAGATCGCCACCGAAATCCTGAAGGAGGCCGGCTTCCTCGTCGAGGTCGCGGAGGATGGTGCCATCGCCGTCGGGAAGATGGCGGACGCTGCACCGGGACAGTATGATCTCATCCTGATGGATGTCCAGATGCCGGTCATGAACGGGTATGAAGCGACGCGCCAGATCCGCGCGATGGACAGCGCATACTGCCGTATGATCCCGATTCTCGCGATGACGGCGAACGCCTTCGAGGAGGATCGGATGCTGGCGACCGAGGCTGGTATGAATGGGTACTTGACGAAACCGATCGATGTTGAGAAAATGATGAAAACGATCGCGTCATTTTTATAAAGAGGGTAGATACATCCATGCATAAATTTTTGAGATCCGTCGGATTTTCAAAACTGAATACAGAGCTGCAGCTCGAGCCACTGCTCGTGCGGGCTGAGAATGAAAAGTACCGGGTGTTGACGATCAATGCCGGCGAGGGTGTCGTGACCGAGGAGTATCAGCTTCCGGTGGCACCGTCCATGGGCATCACGCTGGTCGGTCAGCGCACGCCGGATGGCGTGTTTCACCGGGGATACTACTTTCCGTACATGCGTTCCTACGATGGGACACTGACGGAGGAGGGGGCCGTCGAGCGGCATCTCGAGAAGGAGACCTATGCCGGCGTGCTCGAGGATTTCCGTTCAGGCATCCCGCTGATCTTTTACATCACGAATTCGGTGCAGCTCACCGAGCTTCGCCGTATGCAGATGCCGCTGCGCGCGCGTCAGGCCTTTCTGACCGGTCTCGCGGAGAGCGGCAAGATCCTGCTTCCGGTCGAGAAGCGTCCGGAGGATCCGGAGATCGTGAAGCATCGTCAGAATGAGCGGAAGCGACTCTTCGAGGCGGCCCGCCAGGGCGACCCGGAGGCGATCGATACGCTGACAGAGACCGATCTCAACCTCATGCACGAGGTGCAGCAGCGCTATCAGACGGAGGATCTCTACAGTCTCGTGGAGACCACCTTCATGCCGACCGGTGTCGAGTGCGATATGTACCAGATCCTCGGCGAGATCGTCTCTCTCCGGGTGAAGGAAAATGTCTACACCCACGAAAATGTGGTGGACATGAAGGTCAGCTGCAACGAGTGTATCTTCCATGTCGCCATCAACGAATCGGATCTCACGGGTGTGCCGGCGGTCGGCCGGCGCTTCAAGGGAAAGATCTGGATGCAGGGCTCGCTCGAGATCGTCGAGCAGACCGAATAGAATTTGACAGAGGCCCAGTGGACCGGCATCAGAAGCACAATACTCCGAGCTTCTGGTGCCGGTCCACTGGGGCCTCTTGTTTTATTTCTTTTTATTGCTGAATTATAAAAGAAAATACCACTAAACCATGCTAGAATAGAGCTGTTCAGAATTTTAGAGAGATAAACAGAGGAATTTACTATATGAAGAAAATGATTTCGTGGAATGTGAACGGGCTTCGGGCGGTCATGGGGAAGAACTTCATGGAGGTGTTTGAAAGCCTGGATGCGGATATCTTCTGTCTGCAGGAGACGAAGCTGCAGGAGGGGCAGCTGGAGCTGGACCTTCCGGGCTATCACATGTACTGGAACTATGCGAAGAAGAAGGGCTATTCCGGTACGGCGCTTTTTACGAAGGAGGAGCCGCTGTCCGTGACCTATGGCATGGGGATCGAGGAGCATGATCATGAGGGGCGTGTGATCACCGCGGAATTTCCGGATTACTATGTCCTGACCGTCTATGTGCCGAACTCCCAGAATGAGCTGAAGCGTCTTCCGTACCGTATGACGTGGGAGGATGCCTGGCGGCAGTACATCGGTGAACTGAATAAGAAAAAGCCGGTGATCTACTGCGGCGATCTGAATGTCGCCCACGAGGAGATCGACCTGAAGAACCCGGCGACGAATCATAAGAACGCCGGCTTCTCGGATGAGGAGCGTGCGAAGATGTCGCGGCTGCTCGATTCCGGCTTCATCGATACCTTCCGTCTGCTGTATCCGGATGCCACCGATGAGTACAGCTGGTGGTCCTATCGTATGAAGGCGCGTGAGCGGAATGTCGGCTGGCGTATCGACTATTTCATCGTCTCCGAGCAGCTCCGCGACCGGGTCAAGGGCGCGTCGATCCACCAGGAGATCTTCGGCTCCGACCACTGTCCGATCGAGCTGGACATCGAGATCTGAGATGAACATCCGGATGCCTGAATGCTATAATCAGTGTATACGAAGGTTCGGATACATCGCAGCAGCACATGCCATGTAGGGGGAAATGCTTGGCGACACGAAGATAGAGAAAGACAACGACAACGAAGAAGGGACATCATGCTAGGCTTAAAGAAGGAAAATGACCATTACATCTTCGAGGCAGCGGTTCGTACAGAGCAGCTGTTTCTGAATCTATATCATAAAAACAGACGTGTCCGTCAGATCGCCTTCGATCCGGCGGATCGGATCGGAGATGTCTGGCATCTGGAACTGCCGGTCACATCCGAATCACGAAGTGGCGAGGGGAACGCTTGCAGGGAAGCTGCGGGCGCAGCGGATGCGCAGGCGAGGGTGCACGAGAAGAGGCAGCCTGCATTGGCCCTCCCGCTCACGGAGCTCAGCTACTGCTACGAGGCGGATGGCCGCATCTTCACCGATCCGAACGGCACGGTGTTTGAGGGACGGAAGAGCTTCGGAAATCTGAAGGATGGTACCCGTATCCTGAAGACGCCGATCGGTGAGGCGACGGCGATTCCGGAATCGAGTGAGGCCTGGCGACAGGATCGGGCGCTCGATCTGCCGTACGAGGACAGCATCATCTACCGCCTCCATGTGCGCGGCTTCACCGAGCACCACAGTTCCGGCCTCGATCATGAGCTCCGGGGCAGCTTCCAGGGCATCCTCGAGAAGATTCCGTACCTCGAGGCGCTCGGCGTCACGACGCTCGAGCTGATGCCACCGTACGAATTTAACGAGGTCATGCTCCCGGACTACGGACATGATAACCCATACGAGGTCGAGCTCCGCCCGACGGGCCGCATCAACTACTGGGGCTTCACGAAGGATGCCCTGCAGCTCGCACCGAAATCGAGCTTCACCTCCGACCACAAAAATCCGCGGAACGAGTTCCGAAAGCTCGTGCATACCCTGCACGCGCACGGCATGGAGCTCGTGGTCGACCTGTACTTTACCAGTGAAACCATCCCGGATCACATCGTGAACGTCATGCGCTACTGGCGCATCCACTATCACGTCGACGGCATCCACCTGATCGGTGCTGCGCCGTATAGTGTCATCGCCCGTGATCCGTGGCTGAGTCGCTTCAAGATCTGGGCCGACAGCTGGCAGGGCCAGATTCCGGAGATGCCGACCCATGGCGCTGCGCAGGTAGCCGCACCGGGGCGTTACCTCGCCGATTATAACGACGGTTTCCAGAACGACATGCGCCGCATCCTGAAGGGCGACGAGAGCATGCTGCCGACGCTCATGCAGCGCGTGCGCGAGAACCCGTCGAACCGGGCGAGCATCCAGTATATGGCCAATGTCTCGGGCATGAGTCTGATGGATGTCCTCTCCTATGATCGCAAGCACAACGAAGAGAATCATGAGGATAACCGCGACGGTACCGACCAGAACTACAGCTGGAACTGCGGCGAGGAGGGTCCGACCCGAAAGAAGTCCATCAAGCTTCTCCGGAAGAAGATGTGGCGGAACGCGTGGCTGCTGCTGATGCTGAGCCAGGGCACCCCGCTGATCCACGCGGGTGACGAGTTCGGTCAGTCCCGCCTCGGGAACAATAACCCGTACTGTCAGGATAATCCGACGAACTGGCTCGACTGGCGGCTCATCGATCGGAATCGGGAGCTCTACGATTTCGCGCGTTATGCGATTCAGTTCCGTAAGCAGCACCCGGTGTTCCATCAGGGCACAGCGCTTCGACAGATGGACTACCGCTCCGTCGGTATCCCGGACATCAGCTTCCATGGCGAGAACGCCTGGCGGCCGGACAGCGAGAACTTCCGCCGACAGCTCGGTGTCATGTATGCCGGTGCCTATGCCGGCGATGATACCTTCCTCGTGCTCTACAACATGCACTGGGAAAAGCACAGCTTCCTGCTGGCGCATCCGCCGCTCGGCATGAAGTGGGCCGCGGTGATCGATACCGCCATGGAGGAAACGAACGGCATCTATCCGGAGGAGAGGATTCTTCTCGAGGAGCGGTATACCGTAGAGCCGCGCTCCATCGTCGTACTGAAGGCGGTGAAGGATCCGGACTTTCAGCCGAAAAAGAAAGTACATAAACGCCATCTGAATCAGCGGGCGACAGCATTAGCCCAGGAAACGCAGACGGAGACGGCAGCGGCAGGCGTGGCATCCGGGCACACGGCGACCGAGAAGAGGTCGCCTTCCGAAGTGAAGAAACATCCATCTGATGTATGAGATGAAGGAGATAAAGCATGAATGAGAGATTAGAAGAGATCATGAACTGGGCGGAGGTGGAGGACGTCACCTACGCGGAAACCGCGAATCCGAAGAAGATCCTCGGTGCGCACATCATCCCGGAGGGGCTGCTGGTACAGAGCTTCGTACCGACCGCAAAATCGATCGAGCTCGTGCTCGGCGGACAGCGCTATCCGATGGAGCTCGTCGATGAGGCCGGCTTCTTCGCGACCCTCCTGCCGGTGGAGGAGGCCTGGAACGAGGCACTTCCGGCCTATACCTACCACATCACCTATGACAACGACACGACGGAGGACACCGAGGATCCGTATGCCTTCCCGTCGACCTATACCGACCGTGATATCAAGAAGTATCAGGGCGGCATCTGGTATGGCATCTATGAGAAGATGGGCGCGCATCCGATCCGGATCAACGGCGTCGATGGTGTCGCGTTCTCCGTATGGGCTCCGAACGCAGAGCGTGTTTCTGTCGTCGGCGACTTCAACCTCTGGGATGGCCGCCGCCATATGATGCAGCGCCTGGGCGATTCCGGCGTATTCGAGCTGTTCATCCCGCACCTCACCCCGGGCAGCCTCTATAAGTATGAGATCAAGTGTCACCACCAGGAGCCGTTCCTGAAGATCGACCCATATGCCTTCGGCTTCGAGCTTCGTCCGGGCAATGCCTCCATCGTGGAAGACATCGGACAGTTTGCGTGGACGGATGCGGCGTGGCAGCAGCAGAAGGCGGAGCGCGGTGTCGCCGGCGTCAAGGAGGAAGCGATGTCGGTCTATGAGCTGCACCTCGGCTCCTTCGCACGGAAGCAGCAGGCGGTCAATGAGGACGGCACCACACAGCTCGGCTCGGAGTTCTACAACTACCGTGAGCTCGCGGTGAAGGTGGCGGATTATGTGAAGCAGGAGGGCTATACGCATGTTGAGCTCATGCCGGTGATGGAGCATCCGCTCGATGCGAGCTGGGGCTATCAGGTGACCGGCTACTACGCTCCGACAAGCCGTTACGGCACCCCGGAGGACTTCATGTACTTCATGAATTACATGCATGAGGCTGGCATCGGCGTCATCCTCGACTGGGTACCGGCGCACTTCCCGCGCGACAGCTGGGGGCTCGCACAGTTTGATGGATCGGGGCTCTATGAGAATCCGGATCCACGTCTCGCGAGCCACCCGCACTGGGGCACCCTGACCTTCAACTACCGGAAGAACGAGGTGTCGAACTTCCTGATCGGCAGTGCGATGTTCTGGGCAGACCGCTATCATGCCGATGGTATCCGCATGGATGCCGTGGCCTCCATGCTCTACCTCGACTATGGACGTCAGGGCGAGGACGCACCACGGAACATCTACGGCGGCAACGAGAACCTCGATGCGGTGGAGTTCCTGAAGCATCTGAACTCCCAGTTCCACAAGCGCTTCCCGGGCACCCTGCTCATCGCAGAGGAGTCCACAGCATGGCCGAACATCACCGGTGACGTCGAGCAGGACGGCCTCGGCTTCGACCTCAAGTGGAACATGGGCTTCATGAACGACTTCCTCAGCTACATGGGCACGGATCCGTTCTTCCGGAAGGGCAGCTATAACCAGCTCACCTTCTCGATGATCTATAACTACTCCGAGGACTTCATGCTCGTGCTCTCGCATGACGAGGTCGTGCATGGCAAGGGCTCGATGCTCGGGAAGATGCCGGGCGAGACCTTCGAGGAGAAGGCGCAGAATCTTCGTGCCGCGTATGGCTACTTCTGGACGCATCCGGGCAAGAAGCTTCTCTTCATGGGCCAGGACTTCGCGCAGTATGACGAGTGGTCCGAGAACCAGGAGCTCGAGTGGAATCTCCTCGAGTACCCGGTACACGAGGGCGTCCAGGACTTCGTACGGGATCTCAATGCTGTCTACCGGACACATCCGGCGCTCTGGCAGCAGGATTACGTCACGGACGGCTTCGAGTGGATTAACTGCTCCTACCAGGAGGAGTCCATGGTGATGTTCGTTCGAAAGACCGACAAGCCGGAGGAGACGATCCTCGTGGTATCGAACTTTGATAACGTCGCGCATCCGAAGTTCCGTGTCGGTGTTCCGTTCATGTGCTCCGCGAAGCCGCTCATCTCCAGTGATGATAAGAAGTACGGCGGAAGCGGCGCAGTGAAGCGCACGGCACATAAGGCTGTGAAGGCTGACTGGGATGAGCGGGACTACGCCGTCGATCTCGAGATCCCGGCGATGTCGACCACCATCTACCAGCTGACACCATGCGCGGAGCCGGCACCGAAGGCGACGGAAGCGAAGAAGGCAGCTGCAAAGAAGACCGCTGCGAAAAAGACGGTGACGAAGAAGGCTGGATCGGAAGAGAAGGCAGCGCTCGTAAGTCCGAAGAAGACGACCCGGAAAAGGACGACGGTGCCGAAGCAGATGACGGAGGCGAAGGCCGCCGCAGCACAGGCTGTCGAGGCGGCGAAGGCGGATTCGAAGAAGCCGGCCGCGAAGTCGACGGGCACGAAGGCCGCGGTACAGCGAAAGAGCGTGCAGAAGGCTGCACTCGACCAGAAGCTGACGAAGCGTCGCAAGGGCTGATCCGTGATCAAAAAAACTGCACGATCCGCAGGAAGGGGCGGGACTTGTGACATCCTTTGATATAAGAAGGGGTTTGAGAGTGAAAAAAGCAGGCATTTTGATGCCGGTGTTCTCACTGCCGGGAAAGTACGGCATCGGAACACTTGGCGAGGAAGCATATCGTTTTATCGATTTATTATGTGAGACCGGAAATAAGATCTGGCAGATCCTGCCGATGGGCCCGACGGGCTTCGGTGATTCACCGTACCAGGCATTTTCCGCCTTCGCGGGGAATCCGTATTTCGTGGACCTCGACCTGCTGGTCGAGGAGGGACTGCTGAGCAGAGAGGAGCTCGCAGATCCGGAGGCGTTTGACTTCGGTGATGCGGTCGACTATGCGGCGCTTGCGCGCGCCGAGGACGCAGCGAGGGCACAGAAGCAGCCGGCGGCAGATAAAACCGAAGAAGGCGCAGATGTATCGGATGCGAAGAACGCGCCGGCCATCTGGTTCGCGCATGATCGTGATGTGGCGTTCCGCGACCTCCGTCGCTGGCTGAAGCAGCCGGCGAATGTACGGCAGGAGGCAGGCGTGCCGGTCGACAGCATTGAACGCGTCAACTATGGAAAGCTCTACAGCAGTAAGAACAAGGCACTGAAGCTTGCCTTCACGCATTTCAAGGAGCAGGGCGGTGATGTCGAGGCGCTTTTCGCAGAGCTTCGTCCGGAGACGGTCGAGTATTGCGTCTTCATGGCCATCAAGGATTCGCTTTCCGGCGCGAGCTGGGATGTCTGGCCGGAGGAGCTGCGCGACTGCGATCCGAAGGCGGTGGCTGCGTTCCGCGCAGAGCACGCGGACGAGGTCGCGTTCTACGCCTTCGTGCAGTATGAGTTTAATAAGCAGTGGGCGGCGCTTCGCGCCTACGCGGCGGCGAGGGGCATCGAGATCCTCGGGGATATCCCGATCTACTGTGCACCGGATTCTTCAGATGTCTGGGCGCATCGCGAGCTCTTCCAGTACACGAAGGACGGCCATCCTTCGAAGGTAGCGGGAGTTCCACCAGATGCCTTCTCTGCGAGCGGTCAGCTCTGGGGCAACCCGCTCTATGACTGGGCCGCGCATAAGAAGACGAAGTACGCCTGGTGGTGTGCGCGCATGGAGTACTGCCTCTCGATGTACGACTGTCTCCGCGTCGATCATTTCCGGGGCTTCGAGGCCTACTATGCGGTGCCGTTCGGTGATGACACGGCGGAAAACGGCGCGTGGGTGAAGGGCCCGGGCATGGGACTGTTCCGCGCGATGTACCAGCACTTCGGTACGAAGGACCTGCCGATCATCGCGGAGGACCTCGGTGTCATCACCGACGAGGTTCGGAAGCTGATGGCCGCGACCGGCTTCCCGGGTATGAAGGTGCTGCAGTTCGCCTGGGATTCGGGTGCGGGCAATGCTTATCTGCCACACAACTTCACCACGCCGAACTGTGTCTGCTACACAGGGACGCATGATAATGACACCCTTCGCCACTGGTTCGAGACCATCCCGGACTGGCAGCGGGACTATATGTACCAGTACATGAGTCGTTCTGGCAACGACTGGAATGCGATGCCGGAGCTGCTGATCAAGCGTGCGATGGCGTCCATCGCGGATACCGTGATCGTGCCGGTGGGTGACTACCTCGGCCTTGGCGGAGAGGCGCGCATCAACCAGCCGGGTACCGCCGGTCACAACTGGCAGTGGCGTATGACAGAGGACGCGTTCACTGAGCATGAAAAGCAGGTGATCTGTGGGATCCAGCGCACCTATGGTCGCTTCTATGAAGCGCCGGCGAAGCCAGAGAAGCCAGAGAAGTGACATCTATACAGGGCCCCGGAGGGTTGCCGGTAGAAGCACAGTACTCTGAGCTCGGAAGACTCTAAAATCCCATCTTCCGGGGGCTCTGAAAGAATACATACAGAAAAAGCTGGTCGATCCGACCAGCTTTTTTGATGAAGTTTAATTCACGGAGAAGTTCGCGGAGCTTTCGTTGTCGGCGAGGTCGCGGATATAGACGGTGATGGCGTCGCCGGCCATGGAGAAGGTGACGCGACCGGTCTGCTTATTGATGTCGGTCGGTTTTACGTTATTGCCGAGCGAGTCAACACCGTAGATCGAATCCCAGTTCACACCGGACTGGGTGTCGGAGACGGTGAACTCGAGGTAGCCGGCACCGAGATTGACGGACTCTTCATCGACGGTCGGACCGACGTCGTCGAGGAGATTGATCTGTACATAGGTCGTCTTCGACATGCCGTTGATGGACTTCGCGTTCAGGGTCAGGGTTCCGTTCTTCGTAACATCGGCGGTCCAGATCGAACCGGACTTCTCGAGCGGAAGCTCTGCGCCGTCCATGGTCGCGGTCAGCGACTTCAGCGGCACCAGGGAATCGACCTTGATTTCGATCGAAGCCGTCTGGTAATCCTTCGTATCCGGTTCGGTCGTCTCGATCGTCGGCTGCTGGATCACGAAGAGGAGAATCAGGCCGTTGATGATCAGGTACGGAAGCAGGTAGCAGAGGATGAAGTGCAGAACGCGCGACTTCGGTTTACTTTTTACGAGCTGTCCACGGGCGTCGTAGCGAAGCGACGGCCCCGGGGTGGATCTATAATTTTTCGCCATAATAACCTTCTTTTTAATAGGGATTGTGCCGCTAGTATAACAAAATGAAACTTGCGTTACAAGGGCACGGTTGTTATACTTATTTTACGATTTTCCTAATTTCTTCGTTTGACGAACATGATTTCAAATCGATGATTTCCGGAGCGGTCTTTCCCGTATCCATGAATTCCAGATTTTAAGATAGCGTTTTATACATTCCCTTAACGAAACAGTACAGGTATGCACGGAAGCTGAGTCATAGCTGCGGTGTTTTGGCCTTCGTTCGACATGTATTCCAGTATGCATCCGACAGAGGACCGACACAGCTGAAACAGCTTTCGGCTGGCAGAAAAAGTAAACAGCGGAGCGTTTCCGTAAACATAGCATGGTTTCAGAGAAACCATATGGAGGCAGTATGGCAGCAGAAGAAGAGAAGAAGACAGCGGTCGAGCGCAAGCCGAGAGGACGGAAGCCGAAAACTGCAGAGACAGTGGATGCGGCGGCAGTGGTAGAAGAGAGTAAGCCGAAGCGTACTACCCGAGCACGCAAGGTGAAGGAAGAGAAAAGTGCAGAGGTGGTTCCGGTGACCGAAGAAAGTAAGCCGAAGCGCACGACTCGTGCGCGGAAGCCGAAGACAGAGGAAGTTGCAGAGACAGCTCCGGTGGCCGAAGAACGTAAACCGAAGCGCACGACCCGCGCCAGAAAGACGGAGGAAGGCAGGGAGATGCTGGAAAGCGGTGAAGAAAGCACACCGAAGCGCACGACCCGCGGACGAAAGCCGAAGACAGCGGGAGTAGAAGCGCATGAGCAGAAGCGCACGACACGAGGTCGACAGTCTCAGAGCGGGGACACCGGTGAGGCTGCGACGCCAGAAGCAGTGGAGATGACGCTGTCGAAGAGCACAGAGGTGCAGACGACGGAAGCGGCTGCCGTACCGGAGAACTCCGGGGCGGTGGTGGTTGCAGAAGAAACGGGCGCAGTCGCTGTGGCGGAGCCTGCACAGGATCGTGCGGTAGTATCCGAAGCACCGGCGAAGGAAGCCACCCGAGCTTCGGCGGAGACATTGGCCGACGACACGAAGGGCAGAGCAGCAGAGCCGGGAAGTCTGGCCGAGCAGGCGGAACGTATCCGGGCACGGCGCGCGAAAGCATACGCCGGCCGCAGCAGTGGAGCGGCCGCGGGGCAGGGCGAGCGGATGGAGCGTGACAGCGATGCTGCAGCGTCGGATGCCATGTCGACAGCCCATGATGGTGAGACCGCGCGGACGGAAGTCGTTGAGAAGACGGACGAGCTCGACAACGAGACCCAGAAGGCACCGAGCGGTAATCCGTGCGGCGGCATCCTCGAGGTCATGCCGGACGGCTTCGGCTTTACGCGCTCGGATAACTTCATGCCGGGTGACAGTGATGTCTATGTGAATCCGGCGATCATCAAGCGTTACCGCCTGAAGACCGGCGATGTCATCCATGGTCTGTCGAGGGCGAAGAATCCGAACGAGCGCTATGCGGCGCTTTCCTACATCGAGACGGTCAATGGCAAGCCACTTTCCGAGATGTTCCGTCGGCGGAGCTTCGAGTCGCTGACCCCGATCTTCCCGAATCAGCGTATCCGCCTCGAGGTGCCGGGGGAGAGAACCTCGACCTCGCTTCGTATCCTCGACCTGCTGGCGCCGATCGGAAAGGGACAGCGTGGTATGATCGTATCGCCGCCGAAGGCTGGTAAGACGACGCTGCTGAAGCAGGTGGCGAAGGCCATCGTGAAGAACGAGCCGAAGATGCATCTGCTGATCCTCCTCATCGATGAGCGGCCGGAGGAGGTCACCGATATGAAGGAAGAGGTCGAGGGCGGCCTCGTCACCGTCATCTACTCGACCTTCGACGAGGTCCCGGAGCACCACAAGCGGGTGGCCGAGATGACCATCGAGCGTGCAAAGCGTCTCGTGGAGCAGGGCGAGGATGTCACCATCCTGCTCGATTCCATCACCCGTCTCGCGCGTGCCTATAATCTCGTGGTACCGGCGTCCGGACGTACGCTTTCGGGCGGTCTCGATCCGGCAGCGCTCCACATGCCGAAGCGCTTTTTTGGTGCGGCCCGTAATATGCGTGAAGGCGGATCCCTGACGATCCTGTCCACCGCACTCGTCGAAACCGGCTCCCGCATGGATGATGTTATCTACGAGGAGTTCAAGGGCACCGGCAACATGGAGCTCGTCCTGAACCGTGAGCTTCAGGAGCGCCGGATCTTCCCGGCCATCGACATCGTGAAATCCGGAACCCGTCGTGACGACCTGCTCCTCTCAGAGCTCGAGCAGAGAGCGGTCGACATCATTCATAAGCGCGTGTCGGATGAAAAGGCCAGCTCCGCGGAGGAGGTGATCCAGCTCTTCGAGCGCACCTCCAGTAACGAAGAGGTCTGCCAGTTCGTCGTAAACGGAAAACCGATTTCGAGCATGAACTCGCGGACAGGCAGTGGCTTCCGTGGAAATACGGATCTGAGTACAGGGCCGAAGCCGGGGATGAACTCAAATCCTGGAATGAAAACAAATGGAAATTCAAACAGCAGCACACAGAAGACCGGCGTAAAACCAGGCAGCAACCCGAACAGCCGCCTCGCGATTAAAATTAACCGCTGATACGCAGGCAGGCGCCGATTTCAGAAGTATTTTTATAACAGTTCAGCCGGGTTTATTTCTTAATCCAGTTGTGTTTTTAAGGGACGTCCAGACCGGGCGTCTCTTCTTGTTTGTTTGCCCACCCCATTCGACGTTCTGTATCTATTTACTTATCGGACCCGCCCCATGCAAACAAACAAAAATCGACGCCCATGCATCCTGACTGTGGGGAAATCTGATGAAAATCTGGGGATCGGAGTTTTAGGAAGGTAGCATGTGAATTGTACCCCTTGTCAAGAACACAAGAGATTTTAGTTGCCCCAATTTTTAGACAGCTACGTGTATCACTAATCATGACGATTTCCGAAGTTTTCACAAAAACTGTTGATAGCACTCTTGCGCCATTAGGTTTTATAATCTTTGTTACGAACAAGCGGTTTTCAGTCTGAGCGGCATTAGATGTTTTTCGCAAAGATAGGATTTCATAGAGCGATGCCATTATATTTTCTGGGATTTGTTACAAACGGGGCGTTTTCAAGAGTCGTGCCATTAAGTGACTTTTACAAATCATGGATTTCGGGGATCTGTGCCATTAGATTATTTCACAGACAGGGAAATATTCGAAGCTGTGACATTAAGTATTTGGCTTCATAGAGGGACAAAGAGGCGATTTATGAAGAAAAATCTGGGTGGAGATAAAGTCACTGCTTCCGAAAAGGGCGGTTTTGCGTCAAAAACCGGGTTTTTACGCAGACGGCTCAGGGCGAGCGTGACTGGACTTAATGTCACAGGTTCGTCAGGAGATAAAAATGTGACAAAGCCTAATGGCATACGATCCGAATAAAGCGAATTTGCTAAATACCGGGTGGCAGCATCAAGACCTTCGGATACACTTTTACCGTTGGCATCATTTTCATATTGGGATGTTTTGATACAGCATTATGATCCTCGGTCTCCTCTTACCGTTGACATCCTTCTCATTTTTCGCTGCTTTGATACAGCATCACTCGCTCGGACGAAAACAGGCGCCGATTTTTTGTTTGCCTGCACGGGCGGAGCCAATATGTAAGTAGATAAAGGCTGTATACTGGGGTGGGCAGGCAAACGAGAAGAGGCACCCGGTATGGACATCTTTTGAAAATGATCCAGGTTACAAAATCACCCAGGCTGAACTGTTACGTATTTTCGTTTGTAGTATTGGAAAAAAGTTATAAAGAGTTATATAATATTAAAAAGCTTATAAAGAGTTATATAAAGTTATATAATAGGAGGACGGAATGAATAATCCTTTTACATTGACATTCGGAAGAGAACCTATAAACAGAATTGATCGCCTCGAGCAAAAGGATTACGTAGTGAACAGCTTCGAAAGTAATCCGCCATCCAATCAGGTTTGTATGGTTACGGGTGTCCGCGGTTCTGGAAAAACAGTGTTTTTGACAGAAATCGGGAAGTATTTTGCATCGAAAGAGGACTGGATCACGATTGACCTCACACCAGAAAGGGATCTTCTGCAGTCCTTCGCTGCAGAATTATATAACTATACTGGTATGACAGAAATCTTCAAACGTGCAAAATTAAATCTGCCCTTCCTTGGTATTGGCGTGGAAATCGATGGTACAGACCCGATCAAGGACATGAACATCGCCATAAAGCGGATGCTTCAACATACAAAGGACCATGGTAAAAAGGTTCTTGTTACGATTGATGAAGCGATCTGCAATAAAACGATGAAAGAGTTTGTATCTGTATTTCAGATTTATATGCGTCAGGATCTTCCAGTATTTTTACTGATGAGTGGGTTATATGAAAAAATCTATGAGCTTCAGAATGAAGACACACTGACATTTTTATACAGAGCACCCAAAATCGAACTGCAGCCACTGAATATCAGCATGATTGCGACACGTTACCAGGCTATTTTTAACCTTACCGACGAAGATGCTCGGAATATGGCGAAAGAAACCAGGGGATACGCCTTTGCATTTCAGGTACTTGGGTATCTTACCTGGAATGCAAAAGCATCATGGCGGACCGTCCTTCCGGAATATCGTCAGTATCTTGAAGAATTTGTCTATAATAAGATCTGGTCTGAGATTTCCGCAAAGGACCGGGAGGTCCTGTTTGGTGTGCTTCATTCCGAAAATCATAAGGTGAGTACCATTCGGGAAACGCTTCAGATGTCTTCCAGTGCATTCAGTATTTACCGTAACCGACTGATCAAAAAAGGTATTCTGAACGGAGATGTGTATGGCTATTTAGCGTTTGCGCTGCCGCAATTTGAAGAATTTCTGCGAGATATGGATTAAGCATCGGAGTCACCACCATGACTGACTTAGGGAGTTTTATGGATGCAAGAACAAAAATGATTATTGCAAATGGAAAGCCGATCTCTTCGGATGTTGTCTGCTGCCATTTCGATGGATGTGCTAAAAAATGGGACATTACATTCAAAAATGGAAAAACTTACCATTACTCCAAATGGAAAGTTACAGTTTTGAAGGAGTCGAAGAGTTTAAACCCGAAGAGCTACCAAGTGAGGTACAAGGGAAAATTTCTTTCGAACATCACAGCCATCAATTCTTTTCGTGACGGAAGGGTGGAATATTGGCATATATGCTTTTTGAATGGGTATGAGCAAGATTATATCGTTGATGAACTGGAAGTCAGAAAATCTGTTCTGGATCATGACAGAGCAAAACAGGTATTTGACTATCTGAGAGAAGTTGCAGGATACATCGGCACCAGCGACTGGCCAGATGATAATAGCGTATTTCTGTTAAAACAGTATGAAAAGATAGATTTTCTTGGTGGCGATACGGCGGCAGCGGTATATTTGAATCCGGAAGAGTTTGCTAATGTGCGATAAAGAAGTAATAGAAGTGTAAAAAATTTTGCCGTTCCTATCCGGCACTTAGGGCTGTGTCGGATAGGTCAGGCGTTAGGCTTCCGGCAAGTCTATCTTGCCGACAAAGCTGTAATAAATCTCAATGTCCTGCCTGCGGGTGCCGTTCTCGTCATAGCTGCACTCATGCACGACGATTTTCTCAATCATTTCCCGCAAGAGGGTGGGGGTCAATTCTTCAAAAGCAAGGTGCTTTCTCACAATCCCCATGAATTTCTCGGCGTTGACGGTGGCGGCCTGCGACTTGGAAAGTTCCTCCTGCAAAGCGGCAGCCCGGTCTTTCAGTTCCCGCTGCTCCTGCTCATAGTCCGCCGACAGCTCCATGAAACGCTCGTCGCTGATTTTGCCGCTTACATTGTCCTCATACAGCCGCTTGATAATGCGGTTCACTTCGGCAATGCGTGTCTGGGCCTGTTCAAGCTGCTTCGTGGCTGCGGCGGTCTTTCTCTTGCCGCCGATTTCGTTCTGCTGGATGAGCAGCTTTACAAAGCGGCTCTCATGCCTGGCGGCGTATTCCGTCACTTGCCGGAGATTGGAAAGCACGCCCGCCGTCAAAAGGTCGGTGCGGATAAAGTGTGCCGTACAGTCACGGGCACGCTTCTTGTAGCTGCCGCAGATATAACAGTCCTGCTTGCGGTTCTTGTTCTGATACCGCTGCTGATACAGCACATGGCCGCAGTCGGCGCAGAACAGCATACCAGAGAACAGCCCCACTTCATCATAGCGGTTCGGGCGTTTTCGCTGCTTGCGTAACTCCTGCACACGCTCCCATGTTTCCGTGTCGATAATCGGCTCATGGTGATTTGGGAAGATAGCCTGCTTCTCGATGGGGTTCTCAACGCTGTGCTTGACCTTGTAAGAGGGCTTCTCCGTCTTGAAGTTTACCAGACAGCCAGTGTACTCCCGGTTTTCCAGCAGATGGACGACGGTGTTTGTCGCCCACTTGCACTCATAGCCGGGGTGGTAGCGTCGGGTGCTGCCCGTCCTGCGGTATTCCAGCGTCCCCGGCGTGGGGATTTGCTGCTCCGTCAGCATACGGGCAATCTTGGTCGGGCCATTTCCCGCAAGGCAAAGCTGGTAAATCTGCCGGACAACCGGGGCGGCTTCCTCGTCAACGATATAGTTCTCGTCCTTGTCCATGAGATAGCCATAGACTGGCTTGCTGGTTACAGGCTTGCCGCTCATGCCTTTTGCTTTCTTTACTGCCTTGATTTTCTTGCTCGTATCTCTCACCAGCCATTCGTTAAATAAGTTCCGCAGAGGGGTAAAATCATTGTCCATGCCGCCGTTTGCGCTGTCCACGTTGTCATTGACAGCGATAAAACGCACGCCCTTTTGAGGGAACAGCATTTCCGTGTAAAATCCCACCTGCAAGTAATTACGCCCCAGCCTGCTCATGTCCTTGACTATGACGGTGCCGACTTTCCCGGCTTCAATGTCTGCAAGCATGGCTTGAAATCCGGGCCGCTGGAAGTTCGCACCTGAGTAGCCGTCGTCGGTGTACCAGCGCAGATTGGTAAAGCCGTTCTGCTTGGCGTAGGCTTCCAAAATCCGTTTCTGGTTGGAAATGGAATTGCTCTCGCCTTGCAATTCGTCCTCATGGGACAATCTCGGATAAAGGGCGGTAATGAGGTTTTGGGTGGCTTGTCTTAACATAAAATCCTCCGTTTCCGACAGCCAGCCCCACTATTCCGTGGTTTCATTGTACCACGGAACAGCGGGGGCTGTACAGCGGCAAAAGCGTTAAATTTGCTTCTTTACAGTCGGTCAAATTGCCGGTTTTTGCGTAGCAGCGGCTTCCGCTTCCAGTACCCGCGCCATTTTGTCGGCGGCGGTGGTCGTGGTATCTTTCTTGAAATAGCCGGACACGACAAGGACGGAATTGCCCATGCGGATTTCCGTCACGCAGTCGGGGCGGCGGGCGGTGCGGGTGTCGTGCTGCTTGTTATCTGCCATAGGCAATACTCCTTTCAGTCGGTAATCAGTTTCTTCATGCTCTCCATTTTCCGCTTGGCGGTTTCCTGCCGGAAGTTGTCGCCGGTAAAGCGTACCGGGACGCACATGGAAAGCAGCCGGTCATAAATCCGGGAATGGGCGGTGTCCTCCGGGTTTCGCAGGTCGTCCAGCGTGAGGTTGGTCGTGACGATCAGCGGCTTGCCGCTGCGGTAACGGCTGTCAATCACATTGAAAACCTGTTCCAGCCCGTAGTCGGTGCCGCGTTCCATGCCAAAGTCGTCAAGGATCAGCAGCGGATAGCGGCAAAGGCGGGAAATGTACTCGTTGCGCCCCTCAAAGCTGGCGGCAAGGTCATTGAGGATCAGGGCAAAGTTCGTCATGTGGACGGGGATTTCTTTCTCCATGAGGGCGTTTGCGATACAGCCCGCAAGGTAGCTTTTCCCGGTTCCTACGCCGCCCCAGAACAGGCAGCCGATATTGTCTGTCCGCATATCCTCCCAATGCTCCACATACCGGCGGGCAAGCCCGGCCTGCGGGTTCCTGCCGTTGTCATTCTCGAAAGTCCAGTCCCGCATGGCGGGGTCGGTAAAGCCCCGGCGTTTCAGTTCTTCCACGGTGTCAAGGTGCCTGCGCCGCTTTTCGGCGGCTTCCCGTTCCTCGCGGGCGGTTTTCTGGCAGTCGCACTCTGCCGGGTGGCGGTCGCGCCCGAAGATAGCGGCCTTATCCGGCGCAAAATAGGCTTCTTTCGGCTTGCGGCACTTGCCGCAGTACAGCAAACCGTCCTCGCCGGTGTAGTCCTCCGGCTCCGGGGTGGTGGCCGTCATATTCTCCAAAACAGCGTTGATTTCGTTCTTCATAAACTCTCGCCCTCCTTGCATGAGTAGTCTGGTATGCCCTTTTTCGGGGCTTTCTTAGTTGCGTCCTCCTGCGCCCATTTGTAGATGGTGGCGGCATGGCTCTTGTATCGCTTGCCGCTGGACGCGATATGGCAGGATAGCCGGTCAATGTAATAGTCCCATTTGCCGGGCAGGTCTGCTTTCAGCCCGTCCAGTTCCGATTGCGAAAGAAAAACATTTTCATACCGGCCATAGGCGGCGCGGGCGGGTTGTCCCGTATCTAACTCTCGCTCTCTCTCTTTTTCTATCTCTTTCTCTATCTCTATCTCTGGTGGACAAATGTCCGCTTGATATGGTGGACATTTGTCCGCCCCGGCCTTTGGCAAGGCTTTCTGCTCCTGCAAAGCCAGCCTTGCCCGCCGTTTTCGCTCCCCCTCGGTAGAGGATTGGCCGATCAGTAGTTCAATGTTGCTCATATACAGTGCGCCGTTCTGTAACGGCTCCACAAGCCCCAGCTTCATAAAAATCTGCAAGGCCCGTTCTACGGTGCCGACTTGCTGACGGGTAATGGTGGCAATCATCTGCGCGGTGTAGGGGATATTTTCATCAAGCTGCAACTTCCCGCCGTTTTTCAGCGATTTCAGGTACAGTTTCAAGAGGATGTTGGAATAGAGGATACCGTCCTGCATACTTTCCAGCAGCACAATGGCGTCCTCGTCAAAGTAATTCTCTTTCAGCTTGAGGTAGTAGTATTTTCGGTTGTCTGACATGGTTCCTCCTTTGGGTGGATTTGGGGTGTTTGTACGCATTTAGAACGCCGTTTCCGGGGGAAAAGGATAAATGTATCGCGTACCCTTTGACACCCACGAAAAAAGCCTTGATTTATGCGGGTTTGAAAGGCTCTAAAGCGTGACATCTCTGCCTTTGTTTCCGCTTTCTCTCGGCGGCGCGGATTTTCTTCATGCGCCCGGCGCAGTCGGGGCAGTATTTCCCCCGGTTGGATTTGGGGACAAAGGCCGCTCCGCAGACGGCACACCGTTTCCGGCTCCCCCGGTATAAGAGGGCTGCGGACAGCTCCCCGTCAAGGGGCAGGACAGCCACACGGAACCAGCGGCACATGAGGGAAAGGGAAATGCTCTGGACGCACACGCAAGGCTCCCCGTCGTCTAACAGCAGGCAGTTCCCCTCGTCGTAGTTACAGCACTCATGTACCAGCCGCCGCGCCCGCCGGTGCTGGCGGTAGTCCATGCGGGGCAGGTTATCGCTCATGGCTCTGCTCCTTTCTGCGGTGCGGCTCGTCCCGGCGCAAAATCTGGTTGATATTCCGCTTGACGGTCTGCAACTCCTTGAACCGCTGCTTCTGTTCGTGATAGGTGTTATACAGGCCGTCTTTCTCGGAGATAAGCTGCTCGATCTCGGCCTGCAACGCTTTCCGGGCGGGCAGCTTGGTAATGCCATGCGCCTTGAAATACCGGGCGGCTGCGTCGGCTATGATAAAATCGCTCTCATGGGCCTGCCGGTATGCGGCGCGGGCTTTCTCGGATTTCTGCGCTTTCAACCCGTCGCG
The DNA here is from genome assembly GCF_052116105.1 of Oribacterium sp. Sow4_G1_1. Taxonomy (NCBI): domain Bacteria; kingdom Bacillati; phylum Bacillota; class Clostridia; order Lachnospirales; family Lachnospiraceae; genus Oribacterium; species Oribacterium sp. Sow4_G1_1. Next base: position 228,427 of record NZ_JBQKLS010000001.1, on the reverse strand, counting down.
GGCGGGCTTGGTCTGGGCGTAGGCCAACACCTGCCGCTGCAACTCCTTTTTCCCTTGCAGCTTGGTTTCCAGTGCTTTCAGTTCGCCGCTGGTCTGGCGCATTTCCGCATAGGCGGTATCAACGGCGGCTTCTAACTGCTCCGGGGAAGTAAAGCCGTACTGCTGGTAGACGGACAGCGTTTTGGCGGCCTGCTTCAGATTGTGTATCTTCGCCCAGCGTTCATAGCCCCGGCCTTTGCCCTCGGCCATTTTCTGCTCAATGTCCACAAGCCGCTGCACTCCGTCCTGTTTGGGGGCGGTTTGAGGGGCTTTTGCGGGCTGTATGCCGCGTTTCTCCTGCCAGGGGTATTCAGGTATGGCTGCGGCCTTTTCTATGGCTCTGGCGGCATTCTGCTCCAAAACGGCAAGGACGGCGGTGCGGTCAAAATCGTCGCCCAGCTTCCGGGCGGTGATGGGCTTTGTCCTGTCCGGCGTGAGATAGGACAGCCGCCCCCGGCTCTCCTTGACGGTCACACCCTCCCGCAGCAGCAGAGAGGAAAACTCGTCAAAGCTGGCGGCGGTGGCAAGGGCTTTCCGTATGGTCTGCCGCAGCTTTTCCTTGTTCGTTTCAAACTTGGTCTGCCGGGGCGTGATACCATCGGCAATCATGGGGGCGTTCTGCTTGTCCAGCGCGGCTTGTCCCTTTTTCTGCGCCCAATACTCCCGGTCGGTGATGCGGTTCTTGCTGCCGTTCAAGAGGTCGATTTGGTAAAGCCCCTCCCGGTGGCACATCTCCATGACTTCGGATTTGAAGTAGCGCAGGGCAGCGTCGGTACATCGGTGCTTGCAGCCGGCTTTCGTGTCGGCTGGCCTGTCCATGTAGGGCAGGAACGGCACTTCCTCAATCCGCAGGCTGTTTATGACGATATGCACATGAATGTTGCCGCTGTGGTTATGCCCGTCCGGGTGGGTGCAGACAAGGGCTTGGTGGCCGGGGAAATGTTCTTTACAGAATTGCTCCCCCAACGCCTGCGCCCGGTCTACGGTCAGGCCGTTGTCCGGCCCGTCCCGCGGGTCAAAGCTGATGATGTAGTGGTGGCTTTTCACATCTTCCCGCCGCTGGTTTTTCTCATAGCGGAGATTGGCCCGCATACACGCAACGGCAAAATCCTCCCCGCCGCAGTTCAGCGTAGACAGCCGGTAGTCCTCGCGGGGGATAAGCCTGCCGGTTTCATCAAGGACGGGCTTCATGGTAAATTCGTCATGCTCAAAGAGCAGGTATTGTTCGGCGGCTCCGTAGTCGGCGTTTTTAGAGTTGATATGTTTGAGTGTTGCCAACCGCGTCACCTACTTTCTTTAAGACTTCATACTTGAGGGCGGCAAGGTCGGCTATGGCGGCGCGTACCTCGCCGGACAACGCATGATAGGGCGCGCCGTACTCGTTCAGATACCGGGCAATCTGGTTGAGGTTGCCGCCGATCCTGCCGTACTCGGCTGCGAGCTTCCCGACAGCGGAGAGCAGTTCGTCATTGACCGACGACACATGGAGTACGGGGCGTATGGTGGTACGCCGGATCGCCTGCCGGAGAAATTCCGACTGGCTGATACCATAGGGCGCAAGCCGCGCTGTGAAGTCGGCGTATTCATCTTCGGTCAGCCGGGTTTTCACAACGCGGCTGCGGTGGGGTGTGTTGTATTTTTTTCGCATGGTCGTGACCTCCTTTCTTGCCGCATGAGCGCGGCGGGGATAAGCGGCGCAAGCCGCATAGCAGGGTTTGGGGAAGGCACTCCCCAACAAGTTTCCCGCGAGGGGCAAAACCGCAGAATTGCGGATTTTGGCACCGTGGTAGAAACTTGCTCTCCGTGACTGCAAACTTTCTCTCACTTCCGTCCGCCACTTTTTTGGAAAACTGCAACCACAAAAGTTTGTTTCTCTTTTTCTGCTACTACTAATCCTGTAAAGGGCATTCCTGCCCGCTTTCGCTAAAATGACACCGGACGCAGTGGTTTCTACCCGGTGTTGGAGAAATCCTTTCTCTTTGCCCTCTACTACGGGTAAATGCTCCAAATGCCAAACACCAGGGCAGAAAAATTCCCTCCTCGCTTACTACTACAACCGGCAGGGGGCAAAATGGCCGGGAGCGGAGCCGGACAACAAAAAAAGCAGTAAATCTTTTTCAAGACTTACTGCTTTCGCTGGCCGCGTCGGTGGCGGCTGGTATTCAGTTTTTATGACTTGTCCGGTGGTTCGTCAAGCCGGAACTTGAATTGACAGTCAATTAACCGCTGCTTTACATAGTCCTCCACCTCGGCGTTGACCTGCCCGTTCACTTTTGAGAAATAGCGGATATATCCGGCGTAGTGGAGCAGGACAGCGTTCACGGCTTCTGGGTCGCCCTCACGGGCTTTGAGGATTGTTTCATAGGGGAGAAGTCTACTCATACCGGCTCACCCCCATTTCTTCGCGTAGCCGCTGCAAGGCAAGCTGGATATGCCGCCCCGCTGTGCTGCGTGACCGGCCAATACACGCGCCGATCACGCGCTGCGGCTGGCGCAGAAAGTAATAGCGCAGGATTTCTTCCCGCGTCTGCTCCGGCAAAACAGAGATCGCGTCGGCAAGGGCGGCGTTGCAGAGCAGGACGGTCTGACCGCAGACGGTAAATGGGTATTCCTCGTCCGGCTCCGACGCGGCAAACTGGACAAACTTCTCGTTCATCAGATAGTCAAGGGAAACTTGCCGTTCCCATTGCCGTTTAAGCTTCAAAATCTTGTCCAAGGCGGCACAGCGGATAACAGTCTTGCAAAAGGCGTTGTACCTGCGCTGGATATATTCTTGATAGGCTATCTGGTCGGTCATGGAAATTCCCCTTTCTGAATAATAGTGCGGGGCGGTGGCACTTCTTGCTGTCGCCCCTTGATTGCCTACCAGCAAAGGCGGGCGGGGCTGTCAACGGCTGCGCATATGCGCCGTTCATCTTGACCGTTGACTGGCTCGGCTGGGTTTGCTATTTACCCGACAAACTTGAATTTATTTTAAGCTATCACGTTTTACCTTCTTAAGCCTTACTATCATTACCATAGGAATTTCTTTGTTGGTTTTAAAACATTCTTCATAAAATCCATCAATGACAAATCCAGCTCTAAAACAAAGGTTAAAAATATCTTGTATGGAACGATGATAATAAATCTGCTCTTTCGGTTGCCCTTCAATCGCTATATCATAGTAACTGTGCGGTGTCATATATTTTTCAGTCAACGTGACAAAACAAGGGTGTTGCGTTGCAAAGACAAAAATTCCGCTTTCCTGCAACAGTTCATAAACAGCCATAAGAAGTGGTTCAATATCCGTAATATCCATAATTGCCATATTAGAAACTGCTTTCGTAAAGGCTCGATTTCTTTTTAATTCTAATATACTTTTTCTATCGGTCGCATCCGCCACACAAAATTCAATTTGTTTTGCATATTGTGATTGCCGTCTTTTAGCCAATTCTATCATTTTTTTGCTGTAATCAAAAGCGACAACCGAAGCGCCTCTTTGTGCAAGATACGAAGAATAATTTCCATTGCCACACGCAATATCCAAAATGTAATCCGCAGGATTAGGAGATAGAAGTTCCGTTACTTTGGGACGCACTACCTCTCTGTGAAATTCATTAGATTCGTCACCCATTGCATTATCCCAAAATTGTGCGTTCTCCTCCCAGATTTTTTTACTTTCCTCTGTTCCCATGTTCTCTCCCACTCCCCAAATTTGCTTTTTTGCTTCCATTAAATCTTCCTTACTATATTCCATTGTTACCCTCCATAACTTCTGATTGTTGCCGTCTTGACGATTATGTATCTTTACATTACCTTCTGAAACATATGGCGCACCTTGTCCAGGCGGCTGTTTGGACGGCGGGGCTGGATGACCGGCTGACCGACAGCGGCCTGATATCCTTTCAGCTCTGTAAGGCATACGCTCCGCCCGTTGGTGTAAAAGGCCAGATCAGTACGGTATGCCTGTATACAGCGGGCGGGAATCTCGCCAGTAAAGACAACTTCATCCTTTTTTTCCTGGACCGTTTCGATGGTGGCACAGTATTTCGGTGCATCATGATAAGCCCTGGAAAGATATTCCCGGGGCGCATAGAGGGTGAAGGAGAGATAAGGTTCCAGCAGTTGCGTCCCTGATTCCTTCAATGCCTGTTCCAATACAATCGGGGCCAATGAGCGGAAGTCCGCCGGCGTGCTGACCGGACTGTAATAAAGCCCGTATTCAAAGCAAATCTTACAGTCCGTTACGTTCCAGCCGAACAAGCCCTGCTCCAGCCCGTAACGGATACCATCCCTGACAGCGTTTTGAAAACTCTGGTTCAAGTATCCCAGCGAAACCCGGCTCTCGTATTGTACACCGGAGCCAAGCGGGAGTGGTGTAACAGACAGTCCGATGGATGCCCAAAACGGGTTGGGCGGCACCTCGATATGGATGGTGTGGCTGGCTGCTTTGAGCGGCCGCTCCATATAAATGACGGTGGGTTCCTTTACCACTGTTTCAAGCTTGTATTTTTCCGACAGCAAAGCGGAAACAACCTCCAACTGCACCCGGCCCAAAAAAGAAAGAATGATCTCATGGGTGATGGAATCCACCTCGCAGCGCAAAAGCGGGTCAGTATCCGCAAGTTGCGTAAGAGCGTCCAGCAGCCGTTCTCTTTGCGCTGCCGTTTTCGGCGCAATCGTCGTCCGCAGCATGGGGAGGGGGTCCTCACGCCACCTTTTACGAGGGAGCCGGGTTGGGTCCCCTAATACATCGTTTAACCTCACGCTGTCGCTGGGAAGGATAACAATTTCACCCGGATAAGCGGTGTCTGTCCGAACAATTTCCCCTTTGGATGGAATACGCATCTCTGTGATTTTCAGCTTTTCTCTCCCGGCCAGGGCCACCGTATCCCGCAGGCGCAGCGTTCCGCTGTATAGCCGTAGATAGACACGCCGCTGGCCGCAATCTGTATACTCCACCTTGAAAACGCTGCCGCATAGGGCGGCGCTCCCCTGTTCCCCAATCGGTTGGAACAGCCCTGTCACCGCATCCATCAACGGTTGAATGCCAAGGCCCTTTTTGGCGCTGCCATAATAGACCGGGAACAGGGAGGCGTCTTGAACCCGCCGCTGTTCCTCCCGCACAAGTTTTTCCCGGCTGATTGGTTCTCCTGCGATATACTTTTCCAATAATTTATCGTTATTTTCGATGACCGCATCCCATGCTTCTATGTCGGTATTTTCCTCCAGGACTATTTCCGGGGACAGCGACACCGTCTGCTTGATGATAATATCGGCGGAGAGCTTATCCCGAACAGACTGAACCACGCTCTGCAAATCAACGCCAGCCTGGTCGATCTTGTTGATAAAGATAACGGTGGGAATGTTCATTTTCCGCAGGGCATGGAACAGAATACGGGTCTGGGCCTGCACGCCATCTTTAGCGGAGATCACCAAGATGGCCCCATCTAAAACAGCCAAAGAGCGGTACACCTCCGCCAAAAAATCCATGTGGCCGGGCGTATCCACAATGTTAACTTTACATCTGTGCCACTGGAAGGAAGTGACTGCCGCTTGAATGGTAATCCCACGCTGCCGCTCCAAAAACATGGTGTCCGTCCTCGTTGTCCCTTTTTCGACGCTCCCCGGTTCTGAAATGGCTCCGCTGGCATATAGCAGGCTCTCCGTCAAGGTCGTCTTTCCAGCGTCTACATGGGCAAGAATTCCAATATTGATTATTTTCATGTGATTGTCCTCCCTTTACAGCCCCAAAGGGCATAAAAATCCCCAGCAGTAAAATACTTTTACCACTGGGGATTATAAGTTGCGGACATACACATATACAGCATACACCTGTTTGTGATTGCTGTTTTTGGGGATATGTCAAAATTGATAAGGCAAAAGTATTCTTAAATTGGGTACAAAAAACTAAGCCCCTACAAAAGGAGCTATCATAATCCTTTGTTCCCACTATTTGATTATAGTTTTATTTAAGAATACCTTGCCGCATATTTTTTACTCCTTTTCTGGATTAAATCATTGTATCACATCAGTTTTAGGAAAGCAAGTACCTAAAAGAAATTTTTCTTCCCCTTATATGTAACAATCATACCGGCTTCCTAGCGTTCAGAATGTTTTCTGCTGTCTGCTGTGGTGTTTGGTTGGAATTGTCCAACCAAAAGCCGATCCGTGGTGTTGTCTGCATTTTACTAAATACAAATTCAATGTATACAGAAAGATATAAGGAGTGGGAGGGATTCCGCCGTAGTTGGCATTGTAGGAAAATCCAAAAGTTTAGATTTTCCCACAATGCTTATCTTTTGGTCTTTGGTTCGGAATAGTGTAGTGCTGGCGGTCTATCTCTTGTTTTCGGTTGCTTGCTTCCTTACCGTACATGAGCATTTGATGCAGGAACAAAACTGGATTCGTCGGCACCTGTATTTCCGTTTGGCTGTAATGAGAGTCAGTATCAGGCAGTTGTGAATGCTCTTTCAAATCGAATCAGTGTGATCGAAGGGCCTCCGGGGACAGGAAAGACACAGACAATTCTGAATATCATTGCAAACCTTATACTTCAGGGGAAAACCGTTCAGGTGGTCAGTAATAATAATTCCGCGATCGATAATGTGATGGAGAAGCTGGCTTCGTCGAAGTATAAGCTGGATTTTATGGTTGCCCAACTGGGACGTGATGAGCGTAAAAGTGCATTTATCGCAGCACAGACCGGAGCCTATCCGGATATGTCCGACTGGAAAAGCGCTGAGAATGCATCATCAGAATTTTCTGATTCTATCAGAGAAAAGTCCGTAGCACTGCAGGAAATCTTTCGTGAGAAGAATAGATCGGCTAAATTGCGTGAGGAACGAAATAGAGTTCAACTTGAATGCGAACATTTACATGCCCTGATTCAGGATAATGAACTCATTCTTTCGAGCAAGAATCTATCTTCTGATCAATTGATGGAATTCTGGCAGGAGTATCAGGATATTCAGGATGGAACGAAAAAAGCGGGCTTGATATATCGGCTTATGCGTAGGATTTCTCTGGGGATTCGCGTTGGAAAGCTTTTGAAAGAAGACACGGCAGGTGTTATTAACAAGCTGCAATATATATTTTATGAAACCCGGTTAAAAGAAATAGATACTGAAATATCAGATATTACCGTGAAATTTGAAAACGATGATGCGGATGCACGAATGGATGAACTTATAGAGCTTTCATTGTGTTGCTTTCGATCTCGCCTCGCAGAACGATATTCAGATAAAAATAGTCGCCGCGTTCTTGTAAAAGATGATTTATGGCAGCATCCGGAGGAATTTATAAAAGAATATCCGGTTGTACTGAGTACAACGTATACTGCTCGAAGCAGCTTGGGGAGACAGGCCCAGTTTGATTATGTCGTTATGGATGAGGCCTCACAGGTGGATGTTGCAACCGGTATGCTTGCGCTTTCCTGTGCAAAAAATGCGGTTATTGTCGGTGATACGAAACAGCTTTCTAATATTGTGAAAACGCAGCAAAGAAAACCACTGGAAACAATTTGGAATGCGCATAAAATAAGCGCAGAATATAATTTTGCAGAGTACAGTTTTCTGTCGTCGTTGTGTTCACTTATGAGTGAACGGATACCACAGGTTGTTTTACGCGAGCATTATCGTTGCCATCCGCAGATTATCGGCTTTTGTAACCAGAAGTTTTATAACGGTGACCTGATCGTCATGACGGATAGCAACGGAGAGAGTGCGCTGAAGCTTGTAACCACTGTGCCAGGAAACCATCAGCGTGACCATATGAACCAGAGGCAGATTGATGTGATCTGTAAGGAGATTCTGCCGGCACTGGATGAACCTGAGGATGAAGTCGGTATCATTGCTCCCTATCGTAATCAGGTTGCTCAGATGAAGAAGGAGCTGGGAGATACTGCGATAGAGGTTGCAACTGTACATAAGTTTCAGGGACGCGAAAAGAATGATATCATCCTGTCTACAGTTGACGACACGATTACAGAGTTTTCGGATGATCCAAATCTTCTGAACGTTGCGATTTCCAGGGCAAAGAAGCAGCTGATCCTTGTTGTAGCTGATTAGGAGCAACCGGCAGGAAGCAATATAGCCGACCTTATCGGATATATTCGCTATAACAACTGTGATGTGCAGCACAGTAAAATCAGTTCCGTTTTTGACTATTTATATAGTCAATACACCGAAAGCAGGCTTGAGTATCTCAAACGGCATAAAAGAATTTCGGAATATGATTCAGAGAATCTTATGTACGCGCTGATTCAGGATGAACTGAAAAATTGCGGTAATGTTGCGCTTGGGGTGGTATGCCATCAGCCGTTGCAACTACTATTCCGTGATTGCTCCAGAATGAATGCTGAAGAACAGAGATTTGTGAATACTGGACTTTCCCACATTGATTTTCTGATTTTTAATAAGGTCAGCAAAGAGCCAATGCTTGCAATTGAAGTAGATGGTTTCCACTATCATAAGGATGGAACGAAGCAGGCAGAAAGAGATAAGCTGAAAAATCATATTCTTGAAGTCTACGGACTGCCACTCGTGAGATTTTCGACGAATGGTAGTGGGGAGAAGGAAAAATTAAGGGAAAAGATTGCAGAGATCACAGCATGAATACTGCTCGATTTCCATAGAATCATCGCGCGCGGCCCGGAAATTCTTACTGGCAAACCGGGTGAAATAGATGAAGATGGATGGCACTATCCAATAACCGGTTGATTACGAAATCGTGGATATTTTTAGCACCAGCTATCATTTTTGTGTACGGAGCTAAACTATCTAAGATTTTCAAATAGGGCGCTTATTGGATAGGTTTCTGCAAAATCAGGTATACGCATATAAGCGTACTATCGAAGAAGCCTCGTTTTTTAAAACAGTGGATATGTATTTTTGACTTCAGAGAAGAGTTTCTTTCGGCTGATATCTAATAAACCTTCTTTTTTGAAATACTGGATATGCGAGTGTGGATTCCTCTTAGGAAATAAGGATTTTCGTATCCAGTATTTTTGAAATCGCCTAATAGTAGATAGTTTGCAGTCACCTGTCATGCTTACAGTCAAAAAACATATCCAGTATTTTTATAATCAAACCATATTGGATAGGAACGTTGGCCAGGGGCGACGAAGAGGCGGCAACGGAGTACTGTTCCTACGTTGCTGCCCCTCCGGCTCTTGCCTGATCAGTACACGAGTGAACAGTAACAGTCGTTGTCTAATGCTTATCTAATGTCTGTACAATGTTTCGAACGTACTGTATAATGTCTGTACAATGTCCGGATGGTGAAATGGAGGAGCACTATGAAGATTTCGGAATTATTCCCTGATGTCGTAACGGAGGATACGGAATATGAGTTTAAAGCGCTTCTTAAGCAGGATAATCCTGTGAAATGGGCGAAGACCATCGTCGGATATGCGAATGATCAGGGTGGTATCATCTTTGTGGGTGTGTCCAATGATGGCGAAGCCTTCGGTCTGGATCTGAACGAAATCGATCAGACAAAAAATCTGGTGGCGAGGGTAAATGACCGGAATATTTTTCCTCACGTGAAAATCAGCTACATGATGCGAAGTGTAGATGAAACGGCAGATCATTTTGTGCTGGGGATGAAAGTGCTGCCTGCGGAATCCGTTGTCAGATATCGGGAAGGGGATTTCAACGAAACTGTATACATCCGAGGAAATGGTAATTCTACACCTGCAACACCAGAAGACATTATTTCATTATCCAAAAGACGTTATGGTGTGGACAATGAAACAACCGAGGTGCGCTATCGAGAGGAAGAGTGGACAGATTATCTGACGCTCTGCAGGGAGTATCGAAATGATGGTGCTGTGCCGTCTTTAAAAGAGCTGCAGAGTGAGGAAATCGTATCAAAGGATGGCTTTGCAAAATCAGGATTCATCATGTTCCGCGATGGGTATGATCGGGATGACACGATGATCTGCTGTCGTCTCTGGAAGGGGATGAATAAAGCCGGCACCGTGCTGGATAGTGCGAGATTCAAGGGCTCGATCGCGCTTGTCTTCGAGAATGCGCTGCGTTTTATCGAGCGAAATACGAAAAGCGGGTGGCAGAAGACGGCGAATGGTGGACGTAAGGAAATCCGTTCCTATCCGAAGGAGGCGATACGAGAGGCACTGGTGAATGCCATCGCACACCGTGATTACTCGATTTCCGGGACACAGATCGATGTGGATATCTATAATGACCGAATGGAAATCGTTTCTCCGGGATCATGGTTACTGCCGAAGGGATATGCGGAATATCCGGTAGGCTCGATACCGTCGATTCGAAGAAATTCGATTATCGCCGCTTGTCTGGATGCTGCAAACCTGATGGAGCGTGGAGGAACCGGATTTCTCACGATGATGGAGGCCTATAAGGCGTTCTCTGAACAATTCCAGCCGGTGATTTCGATTTATCCGGGATTTTTAAATCTGAAATTATATGATGTTTTATATCGTGTGGATGAAGCACCGCGTTCGGTGGAGTATACAGCGAGTGAAAATAAAGTGTGGAAACTTCTGAAAGAAAATGGACCGATGAAGGTTAAAGATCTCCAGTGCGCCTATGGCTATTCGAATCGATCTCGATTTTTAAAGGATGTGATCAACCCGATGATTGAAAGGGGCGACATCTATCGGGATGGAAGCACGAAATCCCCGACCGCAGTGATTAAAATTAAGCGCTGAGGTCTTGCAATATTTTTCGCTTTATGGTAGCTTATAAAGGCTTAACTATTTTCTAAGCGGTCGAGTCTCGGGATTGCACTGCATTCAGCGGCCGACACGCAAGCTGGCATGGTTGGGAACCATGCAGAAAGAGGTACGAGATGAAGGAAGGAATCCATCCAAAGTATTATCAGGCTACCGTTACCTGCAACTGCGGTAACACATTCGTAACTGGCTCCACAAAGCCGGAGATCCACGTCGAGGTTTGCTCTGCTTGCCACTCATTCTACACTGGTAAGGAGAAGGCATCCAGCCTGAAGGGTCAGATCGATAAGTTCAACAAGAAGTTTGGTCTTGCTTGATTTATACGAAGCTGAAAACACTGTCCCATACCTGTATCCGAGAGGTGCAGGTGTGGGATTTTTTTGTACAGATTCATGTATATGGCATCGTTTCTTTATACATATCCATGAGAGCGTCGCCCGCCGTCATAAAAGTTTCACTTTCCTGTTATTGAATTCATGTTTTCCATCGTTTACACTTAGGTGCGTGTAATTTTATAATCATGATGTGTTTTTCTTCCTTTTAGCAGGTATTTACTATTCTGGTACCTGTTCAGGAACAGGATATGAAGTAGTTTGAGAAGCAGATGTGAAAACATCACTTTTGATATAAAAAAAGAAATCCAGAAAGCGATATGACAGATACAGAAAAGAATTTTTCAAATGATACAACAAATGCAGAAGTCCCGGCAGAGAATAGGACGCCGTCATCGCTCCCACATACCCAGATCTACAGTGGTATCGGTGGTCAGGCCGTCATCGAGGGGATGATGATGCGAAACGGTCAGCGCTATTCGGTGGGCGTCCGGAAGCCGGATGGCTCCATCGCCGTGATGGAGGACACGTACATCTCCATGACGGATAAGCATCCGTTTCTGAAGGCACCGCTGATCCGTGGTGTCTTTTCCTTCGTGGATTCCATGGTGCTCGGCATGCGCTGCCTCACCTTCAGTGCATCCTTCCTCGAGGATGATCCGGAGGAGGCGGAGAAGGAGCCGACGAAATTCGAGGCCTGGCTGGACCGTACCTTTGGGGATAAGCTCGAGCCGGTGCTCGAAACGATCGTCATGGTCTTTTCCTTCGTGGTCGCGATGCTCCTCTTCGTGATCTTTCCGACCTGGATCGCCGGCTTCCTGAAGCCGGTGTTGCCGCATGCATCGCTGCTCGGCCTCATCGAGGGTGTGATTCGTGTGCTGCTCTTTATCATCTATATTAAAGTGATTTCCCGTACGCCGGACATCGCGCGTACCTTCCAGTACCACGGTGCGGAGCATAAGTGCATCAACTGTGTCGAGCATGGCCTCCCGCTGACGGTGGATAACGTCGCCGCCTCCAGCAAGGAGCACAAGCGCTGTGGCACCAGCTTCATCGTCTATGTCATGCTGATCTCCATCCTGTTGTTCATGGTGATCCGCGTAGATACCCTCTGGATGCGCCTCCTCAGCCGTATCATCCTGATTCCGGTCATCGCCGGCGTCAGCTTCGAGGTACTGCGCCTCGTCGGCACGCATGATAACGCGCTGACCCGACTTCTCTTCATCCCGGGTATGTGGATGCAGGGCCTCACCACGCGCGAACCGGACCGCGATGAGATCGAGGTGGCCATCGCCGCCGTCGAGCGCGTCTTCGACTGGCGCGCGTTCGAGAAGCAGACCTTCGGCCTCGACTTCTCCGACCGCCCATCCGACGTGCACTCCACCCTCGTGGACATCCCGGTCGTCGATGGAAAACCGGTGATCGAAAATTCATAGCGGATCGCATGCATCGATTCATCACGCAACGGCCTTTTCGAACGCACATAAGGAGATATATCATTATCTGCGCTGCATATTCTGCGAGGCTCGTTGCATCATCATGTGCCGATTTTCGGATGCATTTATGAAGGAGTATCATGCCGATCACCACGCTGCGTCAGCTTCTCGATGAAGCGACGGAAACACTGAACACCGCCCAGGTACCGGACCCGCGCTACGATGCGCGGGCTCTTCTGATGTCCGCCTATCAGCTCTCGCCTGCGCAGTATCTGCTTTACGAGCACGACGCGCCGGAGGCCCTGATCCCGCGGGTGCTGCCCGACGCGGAGGCCCTGTCGGCTGCGACCACGCTGTTTCAGGCCAATGTTGACCGCCGTAGTCGACGGGAACCCCTCCAGCAGATCCTAGGCACCGCCGGCTTCTATGGGCTCGACTTCCTCGTGACGAAGGACGTGCTCTGCCCGCGGGCCGACACCGAGACGCTCGTGGACGCGGTGCTCGGAAATCTCATGCCGGAGCAGATCGGGGCTGTGCACGCAGCGCCGTCGGTCGACCCGACGAGCGTAGTGCGCACGGAGGTGGAGAACCCGGCGGTGGACCCGTCCTCTTCCGAGCACATGGTGGATAAGTGCCCTGATTTTCTGATACATGTGGATAACGATGGCGCGTCGCTCCTCGATGTCTGCACCGGCTCCGGCTGTATCGCCATCGCCCTCACGAAATTCGGCGCTTTCCGCGACACCATGGCGGTGGATATCTCCGACGCTGCGCTCGCCATCGCGCGACAGAATGCCGAGCGACTGTTGATAACAGAGGCGGATACCACCGCGACCACGACGTCGAGCGCTGTGTCGGCGGACGAAATCACGGTCGCTACATCGACGCGGATGAACCCAGGTCCGCGGATGGAGGTGCATCTTCAGAACGCGGCGGTCGACTTCACCCTTCTGCGGAGTGACATGTTCTCTGCATTGGCCGAACGCACGGAAGATGGGGCGCTGAAGCGATACGACGTCATCGTCTCGAACCCGCCGTACATCCCATCGGCGGTGGTGGAGAAGCTCGAGCCCGAGGTCCGGGACTACGAGCCGCGCATCGCCCTCGACGGCACCGCCGACGGACTGCGCTTCTACCGCATCCTCGCGGAGGAATCCGTCCGCTACCTGAAGCCCGGCGGGCGCATCTACCTCGAAATCGGCTACGACCAGGGCGAGCGCGTCCCGGCGCTCCTCGCAGCCGCCGGCTTTCGCGACATCACCGTCATCCGCGACTTCGGCGGAAATGACCGCGTGGTCGCTGCACATCTATAAATGAAGAATTGCAAAGTCGGAGGTCCGGAGGGGCGGCAACCGAGGCCATACGGAGAGACCGTGTAAAATCAAGCCGAGTCCCCTGGACTGACCGCTATGAAATATAAAGGAGTATTACCATGGATATGTTTGACCGTCTGGAGTCCATCTCCCGACACTATGAGGAAATCCAGCGCTTCATGACGGAGCCGGATATCGTAAACGATACAGAGAAATACCTGAGGCTGATGCGGGAGTCGAGTGAGCTTGAGCCGCTGTACACGACCTACAAGCGTTACCTCGAGGCCGTGGCCGGCGAGAAGGAGGCCCTCGAGATGCTGGCGTCCGAGAAGGATCCGGAGATGATCGAGCTCGCGAAGGCAGAGCTTGCCGAGGCGAAGGAAAACCAGCCGACCCTCATCAAGGAGCTCCAGATCCTTCTGCTTCCGAAGGACGAGAATGATGATAAGAACATCATCATGGAGATCCGTGGCGGTGCCGGCGGTGATGAGGCAGCGCTTTTCGCCGCAGAGCTCTACCGCATGTACATCAACTACGCGGAGCGTCGTGGCTATAAGACGGAGCTGATGTCGGTCAATGAAACCGGCATCGGCGGGATGAAGGAGGTGGTTTTTGTCGTCACTGGAAAGGGCGCGTACAGTCGTCTCAAGTATGAGGCGGGCGTGCACCGTGTACAGCGTGTGCCGGTGACCGAGTCCGGCGGACGTATCCACACCTCCACCGCAACCGTTGCCGTGATGCCGGAGGCTGAGGACGTCGATGTCGAGATCAATCCGGCGGATGTAAAGATGGAGGTCTTCCGTTCCTCCGGTGCCGGTGGACAGCACATCAATAAAACTTCATCTGCGGTACGACTCATCCACATCCCGACCGGTATGGTGGCCGAGTGTCAGGAGGAGCGTTCTCAGCTTCAGAACCGCGAGAAGGCGATGCGACTTCTTCGTGCGCGCCTATATGAAATAGAGTATAATAAAAAGCACGACGAGGCGGCGGAGGCCAAGCGCTCCCAGGTGGGCACGGGCGACCGTTCCGAGAAGATCCGTACCTACAACTTCCCGCAGGGACGTGTGACGGATCACCGGATCGGACTGACGCTGTACTCGATCGATAAGGTACTGAATGGAGACCTCGATCCGCTCCTCGACCCGATCATCGCCGCCGACCAGGCAGCGAAGCTCGCGGAGCTGAATCAGGAGGTTATCTGACATAAGCGATGATTCTGCACACCGGCTGTCTGGTGCTGCAGGATGCCGCCATTTTCTGCAGCATGTGGCGTGTCCGGAGCCGGGAAGCGCAGCGCCTGCAACAGGGGGCCGTGCGCCGGGATCGGACGCAGACAGAAGAAGGAGAAAAAAGTGGCCAGGGAAAGAATATCTGTGGATCCGCATCAGCGCTCACGTCGCCGGCAGCAGCCGGGCGGTGGAAAGCACTTCATGCCGGCGATCATCGGACTTCTCATGCTCCTCGTGTTTGCCGGTGCCGCCGGTGGATACATCTATGAGAAAAAATATGCGCCGACGAAGGAGCTCGCCGACCAGGCGGACTACTTCGGTGTCAGCGGCGATGAGGTGACGATCTACCTCGATGAGGAGCAGCAGGCGGATGAGAACGGAAAGCTCGTGCTGGCGAAGTGTGTGAACGGCGGCGTCTTCCTCCCGTATGAGTGGGTGATGTCGAACCTGAACCGCCGTTTCTTCTGGGCCTCGGATGCGACGGAGGTCCTCTATACGATGCCGACCGAGACCCTGAAGTACGGGATCGGCGACACACTGAGCGATGGCTCGACGCCGTTCCTGAAGCTCGGAAACGGCACGGAAAATCTGTATCTGAACGTAAAGCTCGTCGCGGAACACACAAACATCCGCTTCACGAGCTACGTGAGCGCAGAGCAGAAGCGCATCTTCATCTTCGACGACTTCTCGCCGTATACCGAGGCGACCGTTCAGAAGAAGGAGGCGGTGCGTCTCCTCGGTGGCGTGAAATCACCGGTGCTGACGACGCTCGAGCAGGGGGCCAATGTTAAAATCCTCGAGGCGATGGAGAACTGGTCACGGGTTGAAACCGAAGACGGCTATATCGGCTGGCTCCGGAACAAGCGTCTCTCCGACGAGCGTTCGGTGACCCCGGAAAGCACGTTCACTGCGCCGGAATATACACATAAACTCCTCGATCAGAAGGTCGTGATGGGCTTCCATCAGGTGACCTCGCAGGCGGGCAACGCAAGCTTCGCGAGTGCGACCTCGCAGCCGGGCAGCACGATGAATGTCATCGCGCCGACCTGGTTCATCCTGAATTCCGATCAGGGTACCTTCACCTCCTACTGGAGTGCGGACTATGTGCAGGCGGCTCATGCAGCCGGCTACCAGGTCTGGGCCGTGGTCAATAACTTCGACGCCGGAAACATCGACGAGTCGGTCTTCCTCGAGAACACCGCGCTTCGTGCGCAGCTCGTCGCTTCCCTCGTGTCCACCGCCGTCGCGGGTGGCATCGATGGTCTCAACATTGACTTCGAGCTGATCCCGACCGGCCTCGGCCGCGCGTATATTCAGTTCATGCGGGAGCTCGGCGTCGCCTGCCGTGAGGCGGGACTCGTGCTGTCTGCGGACTGCTATGTACCATATAATTACAACAGTCACTACGACATCGAGGAGCTCGGCGAGTGCATCGACTACGTCGTCATCATGTGCTATGACGAGCACTATGCCGGCAGCGAGGAAGGCTCGGTGGCTTCGATCGATTACGTAAAGCGTGGCATCCGCGAAGCGAGCAGCGCCATGGACAGTGATCGCGTCATCATTGCCCTCCCATTCTATACACGCGTGTGGATCACCGGTGCGGATGGCAAGACCCGCTCCGAGGCGCTCAGCGTCCAGACCGCACTAAACTGGGTAGCGGAGAAGGGCGTGCAGCTCGAGTGGCAGGAGGACCTCGGCCAGAACTACGGCGAGATCACCGACGGCACGGAGATCAAGAAGGTCTGGATGGAGGATGATCAGTCCATGCAGCGGAAGGTCGACGCCGTGAAGGAAGCCGGCTGTGCGGGCGTCGCGGGCTGGAAGCTCGGACAGGAGCCGCAGAGCTTCTGGAGTATACTGAATCTCAATGCAGACAGCGCGGCACAGAACTGAGCCGTGGAATGTCGGCAGCGTGAGCGTGGACGCATTGCGCCTGAAGCGTGGTGCCGGTACAGAGAATATAGATGCGGATGCGCTTCGGCGCAGACGCTGAAAGATAGAAGGAAGTTAAGATGGAAACAATCGTAAAAGGTATGGAGGGCGTGCAGCAGGCGGCGGAAATCATCCGCCGGGGCGGCCTCGTGGCATTTCCGACCGAGACAGTCTATGGTCTCGGGGGCAATGCACTGGATCCGGAGGCGAGCCGGAAGATATATGCGGCGAAGGGACGGCCGTCGGATAACCCGCTGATCGTGCATGTCTCCTGTATCGACGAGGTCCCGCCGCTCGTGTCGGAATTTCCGGACAGCGCGCGGAAGCTGATGGAAGCGTTCTGGCCGGGACCGCTCACGATCGTGATGCCGAAGGCGGCGATCGTGCCATATGAAACGACGGGTGGGCTCGAGACCGTCGCGATCCGCTGCCCGGAGAACCGCGTGACCCTCGCGTTTATCAAGGCGGCCCGTGTGCCGATCGCCGGACCGAGTGCAAACACCTCCGGCAAGCCGAGTCCGACGGAAGCGGCGCATGTGTACCATGATCTTCAGGGAAAGATCGAGATGATCCTCGATGACGGCCCGGTGGGCATCGGTGTCGAGTCTACCATCCTCGACCTCACCGGTGAGGTACCGACCCTGCTTCGACCAGGTGCGATCACCGTGGAGGAGCTGTCCGAGACGCTCGGCACCGAGGTCCGGATCGATCCGGCCATCATCGCCGGCGGCGTGAAGGAGGGTGTGCACCCGAAGGCACCAGGGATGAAGTACCGGCATTATGCGCCGAATGCGCGCATGGCGCTTGTGACGACCCGGCTGTCGAAGGAGCGTGACTATGCGCTCTCCGAGGAGGAACGCGCGGAAGCCGATCAGATGGTGGCCGCCTGCATTGACCGACTCGTGGATGCGGACGAAGCCGCCGGCCTCCGGGTCGGGATCATCTGCTGCGAGGAGACGCGGGCGCGCTACCTCAGTGCGGGCGACCGCCGTGCGGACATCAAGGTGATCGGTCGCCGAAGCGATCCGCTGTCGATGACACATGAGCTGTTCCGTGTGCTGCGTGAGTTCGACGAGGACGGCACGGAGCGGATCTACGCCGAGAGCTACAGTGATCGCGGCGTGGGCTTCGCGCTCATGAACCGCATGCGGAAGTCCGCCGGGATGCTGGAGGTCTGCGCGGATGATCAGCCGACGGATGTTTTCCGGAACGGCATCTCCCCGCTCGCCGGCCTGCAGCCGCACGCGGATAAATAAAGGCAAGCGTTTAGACAGGGGCCCGGAGGATGGCAACGGAGGCACAGCACTCCGAGATCGGTGAGATCTAAGCCGGGGTCCCTGAGCTGAACCGTTACAAATAAAGGAGAATGAGATGGAAGAGAGTGGAAAGAGACGAGACTATATCACCTGGGATGAGTACTTCATGGGGGTCGCCGAGATGTCGGCGCGCCGTTCGAAGGACCCGAGTACCCAGGTGGGCGCCTGCATCGTGAGCCCGGAGAACAAGATTCTCTCGATGGGCTACAACGGCTTCCCGCAGGGCTGCTCCGATGACGCCTTCCCGTGGACGAAGATCCATGCGGAGGACGACCCGTACAATGCGAAGTACTTCTACTCGACGCATGCAGAGCTGAACGCGATCCTCAACTATCGCGGCGGTTCCCTCGAGGGCTGTAAGCTCTATGTCACGCTCTTCCCGTGCAACGAGTGTGCGAAGGCGCTGATCCAGGCTGGCATCCGGACGCTGATCTACTACTCTGATAAGTATGGCGACACGCCGTCGACCCGAGCCAGCAAGCGCATGCTCGATGCCGCCGGCGTCCGCTACTACCAGTACCAGCCGACCGGCCGCACCGTGATCCTGGCGCTGTGACGCCGGAATTTAATGGGGTCTGACCCCATTAAATTTTTCTAAACAGATTCTAAACTGGACTTTATGGGGTCAGACCCCCTTACGAAATTCTTAAGATGATGCCATGACGGGGTGATCGGAAAGAGGACGAGATGTTTGTAAAGGGAGAGAGCCCGGAGGCGCGGGAGAAGCGCGTCCGGGAGATCATGAAGCGGCTCGATGAGCATTATGGTGCCGAGCCGCCGATTTTTTTGAAAAGTGAAAATGCGTGGCAGCTGCTGTTCGCGACGATTCTGAGTGCACAGTGCACTGATGCCCGCGTCAATATGGTGACCGAGAAGCTGTTTAAGAAGTATACCTGTCTCGAGGATTTCGCCGAGGTGCCGATCGAGGAGCTCGAGGAGGACATCCGTTCCACCGGCTTCTACCATAACAAGGCGCGGAACATCAAGGCCTGCGCCGCCGATCTCCTCGCGCGCTATGACGGCGTCGTGCCCGACAGCATTGACGAGCTCACCTCGCTCCCGGGCGTCGGCCGCAAGACGGGGAACCTGATTCTCGGCCACATCTACAACAAGCCGGCGCTCGTCGTGGATACGCATGTGAAGCGCATCTCGAACCGTCTCGGACTCGCGGCGTCGAGCGACCCGACGCGCACCGAATTTCAGCTCATGGAGACGGTGCCGGAGGAGTTCTGGATCCGCTGGAACACGCACATCATCTCACTCGGACGGAGCTACTGTATGTCGGCGCGCCCGGACTGTGGCGCGTGCTTCCTTCGGGATCTCTGCCCGAGCTGCGACAACACGGAGCTGCTGGAGGCGACCCGCGCCGGCGTGACGAGCGGGAAGAGCCGGAAGAAGAAATAAAGGAAAGATTATGTCAGAATGTGAAATGTGTTTAAACTACGTCTACGATGACGACGATGAGGAGTATGTCTGCGAGGCCGACATCGACGAGGACGACATGGCCCACATGTGGGGCGGTCGCCGTCGGCACTGCCCGTACTGGCGCTCGAACGACGAGTACCGCACGGTCAAGCACCAGTCCATCGGCCACCTGCCAGGCTACAGCGACGCCGGGTATTTCGTGGATGATCAGAAGGAAGAACTGTCGGATGGGGAGGCGTAGGCCTTCGCGGAGTGTATGAGCGCGTCGGTGGCGCGCAGGTGTGTACGGCGTCGAATGCCCGGGCATGCCGGAGTGAGGGCGTGCGCGGGACTGGACTTCGGCGGCATGCCAGATGGAGAGCATGCGCGGTGCTGGGCTTCGGCGACATGCCGGGAAAGGTGATTTTATGCTACATGTTGTACTTCATGAACCGGAAATTCCGTTCAATACCGGTGCGATCGGTCGCACCTGCGTGGCGACCCACACGTCGCTTCATATGATCCGGCCGTACGGCTTCACCCTCGATGACCGCTACATCAAGCGTGCGGGCATGGACTACTGGGCGAAGCTCGATCTCCACGAGTACCTCGACTACGAGGACTTCCTCGCGAAGCACCCGGAGCTCCACTTCGCCGACGAGTTCGAGCCGGCCAATGCAGGCGATCCGGCAGCAGATGGTGCTGCGGATGCCTCGGCAGCTGGCGGAGCTGCGCAGGGCGATGGTGCCGGAAAGGATGGCGAGCCGGCGCCGGTGGATGTGGCGAGCCTTTGGGATGACGGCATGTACGCCGGTCAGGCGCACTGTGCGGACTGGTCTCAGGAGACCATCGAGACACCGAAGCTCTGGTTTGCGACCACGAAGGGCCGGCAGGTCTACAGCGACGTCCACTTCGGGCCGAATGACTACATCATGTTCGGAAAGGAATCCGCCGGCATCCCGGAGGAGATCCTCGTCCAGCACCCGAAGTCCTGCATCCGCATCCCGATGTGGGGTGACATGCGTTCCCTGAACCTCAGCAACTCCGCCGCGATCCTCCTCTACGAAGCCTACCGCCAGAACGACTTCGAAAACCTGGAAAAACGCGGAGAACTGCACCGGCTGCACTGGTAAATATCATGGGGTGCGCCGACAGGCGCAGTTAATGGGGTCCAGTTAATGGGGTCTGACCCCATTAAATTTTTCTAAACAGATTCTAAACTGGACTTTATGGGGTCAGACCCCATTACGAAATTCTTAAGATGAACGAATAGGTGGAAAGGAGTGCGCGATGGCGAGGAAAACTGAAAAGAAAGCCGGGCTGCCGATGGCAGTGACGCTGGTCGCGCTACTCCTTTTCGTCAGTGCCGTCGGTACCGTTCTGTACGTGAAGAAAGCGGGCAGCGGCGGGCCGGACGAGGCCGAAATGACGAGTGCAGCGGCAGACAGCAGCGCCGCTGACGTCGACGCTGCTGCCGGGGAGCCGGCGCCGGACGCTGCGGCGGCCGGTGATGAGGAAGGCGAGGATACGGCACTCATCGATGAGACGCTCGATGATGTGCCACACGCCTATCAGGCCTACCTCGAGGCGGTCGACGAGCTGGAAGCGAGCTTCGGCACACCGGCGGCGATCGAATCTGCCCAGGGCTACCTCGACCTCGACGCGAGCCACTTCGCAGATCTCAGCGGCCTCTGCCTCCTCGAGCTGATCGATTTCGACCGTGACGGCCTCGACGAGCTCGTGGCGGGCTATCGTGAGCCCACGGACGGCAGCTACCATTTCCGCGTTTACGGCTACGCGCAGGGCCAGCTTCACATGTACATCGATTCGATCATGGGCGGCGTCGGCCAGCCGGTGATCTACGAGCTCGCGACGGAGACCCTGAACGACGGCCAGGAGTACCTGATCACGCACGACGGCATCCGCGGTCACCGCATCTACGGCTTCGATGCGACGGGCCACTTTATGAAGCGCATCGAGATCGGCGCGCATCAGATCAACGGTGAGCCGGTCTATGACAACTCTGTCGTGAAGGCCATGCGCGCCTGGATCGCCGATGAGCAGACACGCTACCCGATGACGATGCTGCAGGATGCCGACGTCGCACTGCAGGCGATCGAAGCGACGCGTGCAGAACTGGAGGCCGGTGCAGCGCTGACCGATCCAGAGGTCCTCGAGGCCGAGGATCCGGCGTCGGCCAATGCAGACGACGCGGAGATCGTCAGCTACGCGGATGGTCCGACAGGCACGACCACGGATGGTCATCTGCATCTTGATCAGTCAGATGCGGCTCCGGATACGGAAGCGCATCTCGATTCGACGGAGGTCGGTCCTGCGGGTACAGACGAATCTGCATCCGAGCATGCGACGACGGCCGGCGATATCATCGGTGCAGCGAAGTCGACGGCTGAAACGACGGAAAGTGAGGATGCGGAGCCGCCGAAGCCACGTAACTGTACGGCGAAGCAGCTGCTGGCGCAGATCCACGACGTGACGGACGACAGCATTGCCGACTACCTCTATGCAGATTTCGATGGGGACGGCGTGCGCGACCTCGTCGCCCTCAGCCTGCACTGCACTCCGCCGAAGGAGACGGCTGCGAGCGACTGGAGCGCGATCTATGCGGCACCGGACGGAAGCGAGGACGGCGATGCGATGCGCTTCAGCAGCGGTACGGACTATACACTCAGCTGGTGGTTTGCGAATGGCGAGCAGGTTTATACCTTCGACAGCATGCGTGCCCCGGTGGTGACCGGCGCGAAGCTTCTGAAGCTCGAGACGGATGTGGGACTCCAGCTTGCAGCGACGGTCTACTGGGAAGATGAGGACACGGATGCGGTGAACACGAGTGCCGGGACATCACTGTTTTCCGGCACCCACAGCGCAGCAGCCTATGCGGCGGACGCCGGCGCGAATCAAGGTGGACTCAGCGCCACCCGTCAGACCGACAGCACCAGCCTCATCTACCGCTTCGATGACAGTGGCGCGACGGAGCTCTTCCGTGAGGATGGCTACCGCCTCTCGAACCCGGGCGCGAACCGCATCGGTTTCTCCAGTGTTCACTACACGAAAGGAGACGACGGCAGTCTGAACGAAAGCTGCGCGTACGGGACACTCCGCTACAACACGGCGGACGACAGCTATCAGGAATATGCATTTTGATTCAGCGAGGGGACGAAGAATCCTCTCGCTGAATTTTTATAGAAATATATTGACATCCGCACAACATATGATAACATATTCATATGAACGATAATTCATTTGATGCGGCGTGACGATCGTCGCTGAACACATTGAAGGCACGCTCGAGGGAGCGCCGATACTGTGTCCGCATCCAGAATCCATCTGTCTGATATCAAATCGCTATGAACGAAACGGAGGAAGCCATGCCGAACGCATACGACACAAAGAAAATATCTCATCTCATTCAGAATGTTTCCGAGGATGAGCTCAGCGATCTGGCAGAGCTTTTCAAGATTTTCGGGGATTCCACCCGGATCAAGATCCTGTTTGATCTCTTCCAGGGTGAGAAGAACGTCACAGAGATCTGTGATGACCTCGAGATGAACCAGTCCGCGGTTTCACATCAGCTGAAGATTCTGAAGGTGAGCAAGCTCATCACCTCCCGCCGGGATGGAAAGGCGGTGTACTACCGTCTGGCTGACGAGCATGTGAAGACGATCATCGCGATGGGTAAGGAGCATATCGAGGAGTAAAAACCGACGAAGAAAGGACCATTATGAAGAAGAAATTCAAGTGTGAGATCGATTGTGCAAACTGTGCAGCGAAGGTAGAGGATGCCATCAAGAAGCTCGATGGCGTGCAGGATGCGAAGGTAAACTTCATGCTTCAGAAGTTTACGCTCGAGGCCGCCGACGAGCAGTTCGACGCGATCCTCCAGCAGGCGATCGAGGTCGGAAAGAAAATCGAGCCGGATTTCGCCGTTGAGCTGTAATTCGCGCGTCTCGACTGCGCCCGCCTGTATGGGCATGCATATTTCCCACGCCCATACGGTGCAGTTGCGCCGGTGGACGTGGTTTTTTCGGACATTTTTCGAGATAAACCGGGCCACGGTGCATGAAAACTGCCACAAACAGCCGGAACCGAAGCTGATGTACAGCACGGAGACATGAAACTGACAGAAAAGAGGAGAGTTATGGAACCGAAATTAAAGAAGGAACTGCAGAAAATTCTCACCGCCCTCGCGATTTTCTTCGCCATGATGGTGGTGGATAAGACGGGCCTCTGCCCGCTGATCTTCGCGCACCGCCTCCCGAGCCTGTTCGCGTACCTGATTCCGTACCTCCTGTGCGGCTATGACGTGGTTCGCAAGGCGCTCCTCGGCATCCGGAACCGCCAGCCGATGGACGAGTCGCTCCTCATGTTCGTGGCGACGATCGGTGCCTTCGCGACCGGTGAGAATTCTGAGGCCGTCGCCGTCATGGCCTTCTACCTCGTCGGTGAGTGGTTCCAGAAGTACGCCCTCGGAAAGTCCCGCAAGAACATCGCGAGTCTCATGGACATCGTTCCGGAGGAGGCCAATGTTGAGCGCGCGGACGGGTCCATCGAGACGGTGGATCCTGACGACGTCGAGATCGGCGACATCCTCGTGATCAAGCCGGGCGAGAAGATCCCGGTCGACGCCGAGGTCCTGAGCGGTGAGTCCATGGTGAACACCGCAGCGCTCACCGGCGAGTCCGTTCCGCGAAGCGTTCACCCGGGCGAGGCGGTCATCTCCGGCTGCATCAACGGTGAGGGACTCCTCCGCGTCCGGGCGACCAAGGCCTTCGAGGATTCCACAGTCTCGAAGATCCTCGAGCTCGTCGAGAACGCTTCCGAGAAGAAGTCGAAGACCGAGAATTTCATCACCCGCTTCGCCCGCGTCTACACCCCGATCGTCGTGTACTCCGCGATCGCCCTCGCGATCATCCCGTCGATCCTCACCCGCGATCCGGCGATCTGGATCTACCGTGCATGTACCTTCCTCGTCGTGTCCTGCCCGTGCGCCCTCGTGATCTCCGTTCCGCTCGCCTTCTTCGGCGGCATCGGCGCGGCCAGCTCGAACGGCGTGCTCGTGAAGGGCTCGAACTACCTCGAGCTGCTCTCGCACCTCCATACCGTCGTGTCGGATAAGACCGGTACCCTGACCGAAGGCAACTTCCAGGTGTCCGAGGTCCTGCCGGCTCCTGGCGTCGAAAAGGCCGAGCTTCTCCGCATGGCCGCCCTCGCCGAGGGCATGAGCACCCACCCGATCGCGAAGTCGATCCGCGACGCGTACGCGGCGGAGGTGCCGGGCGCGGAAATCAACACTGCCCTCGTTACGGACACGGTCAATGTCTCTGGCCAGGGTCTCATCGCGACCCTCCCGGGTCGCCGCATCTTCGTCGGCAACGCGAAGCTCATGCAGGCCTACGACATCGACTTCACGGAAGCGACGAACGCCGCCGCGACGGTATCGTATGTGGCCGTGGAAGAAGAACGCCGGTCGGCAGATACCAGCGCTGCGGCTGCCGTAGGCGGGAACCTCACGGGAAGTGACGGTGCAGACGGCGGAAGCATTGGCACTGGAAAAGAGAAGGGAAGCATCCGCTACCTCGGCGCGATCCTGATCCGGGATCAGCTGAAGCCGGAGGCGAAGGACGCCATCGCGGAGATGAAGCGCGAGGGCGTGCAGAGCGTCGTGATGCTCACCGGTGATCGAAAGGCGGTCGGTGAGGCGGTCGGACAGGAACTCGGACTCGACTGCGTCTATACCGAGCTGCTCCCGCAGGAGAAGGTCGAAAAGGTCGAAGCGCTGCTCACGGAGCTCGACCGGCACGGACGGCAGCAGGACAGGGCAGAACTCGCCTTCATCGGTGACGGCATCAACGACGCGCCGGTGCTGGCCCGCGCGGACGTCGGCATCGCGATGGGCTCGATGGGCTCCGACGCCGCGATCGAAGCCGCAGATGTCGTCATCATGGACGACGACCTCACGCGCATCCCGATCGTCATCCGCATCGCCCGCCGCACCGTCGCCATCTCCACCCAGAACATCGTCTTCGCCCTCCTCGTGAAGATCCTCATCCTCATCCTGACCGCCTTCGGCCTCACGAACATGTGGATCGCCGTCTTCGGAGACGTCGGCGTCGCCGTCCTCTGCATCCTGAACTCGATGCGACTGCTCACCATCAAGCGGACGATCTGAGAAAAACTGAATAGGATATGCAAAAACAGCTGGAGACACATGGCGGTGTGCTCCGGCTGTTTTTTATACCAGTTAAAAACCACCTGCCTGGCGGAACGACAATGCAGTTTACAGAAGAGAGTGAGGATTGCGAAAGAAAGCGATATAGCGATATGTGGTTAAACGGACTGGATTCAGGCTTTAAACTCTCGTAAAATAGAATAGATAACCCGAAGTGCGGAAAGGGGAGATTTGTTATGGAAAATGAAGAGCTGAGGTTTGGCAGCATTGCCAACATCTACTATACGCTCATAGGGGAAAAGATTCCGAAGCAGATGGATCTTCTCGATACATGGTTTCCAGATCTGGTCATCGCGGTGGATGAATCGGATGGAAATACGAAGGTGCCTGCCGAGTATAAGGATCTGGAGTATAAGATCCATGCGGTGCGCTATAAGGGAAGACTGTATTCCGGAGAGAGTAAACGGGTCTCGCAGATTCTGGGCAGGCTGACCGGAACCGCTGCGGGAAATAAGGAGAAGGAGCGGAAAACAGCGGAGCTGATCCAGAAGCATGTCGTGGAACAGTTTATCGTCGATATGGAGCTGACGCCGCGTCTGAAGGATCATGTGGACGAGCTCTTTCAGCGCCTGACGGATGATCAGCTGGAGGAGCTGTATCAGTTTCTTCTCGAGCATCTCTATGAGCTCATCCATTATCGGAAAAGCCTCGATGACTATCATCGAAAAACAGAACCATTCCCGTTTGACGATGAAGTGTTTGACAGCATCCTCTATAATGCGGCGTATCAGATGAATCTGGAGTCCTATGAAGGGCTTCGCAATGCCTACCTGTGGCTTCTGACCGGAGGGCTTCTGCGGAATGAAACAGGACGGATATTAAGAATGTATGACAGCTCGTTCATCGCCATTTATCGGCAGCAGGGAGCCACAGAAGATATCGAGGATAAGCTGAATTATTTATTTTATCCGGAGAATTACCACTCCTTTTATACGGGCGATGATCTCGATAAGCAGTTCCCCGGCATCGAGTGGTACTGCGACCAGTGCAGAGCACATCTGAATGAACAGGAAGGCTTCGACGATCATCTGCCGGAATGGACGTGCACACAGTGCGGATACATAAACCCGATCGGCATCGACCAGATCTATGAGACCGAAGAAGACTATCGACATGGCGTGCGCAAAGTAGATCACGTGGATTTCGCACATGCCATCGACGAGCGGCGGAAGGAAATCGAAGAAGAGAAAAATAAAAAATCATGATCCTGCCTTTGACAGTAGAAGTGTCAAAAAAGTCCTGGGACTGGCTCTACGAGCCGGTTCCGGGACTTTTCTGTATTTTCGCGAAGTGCGTAATTCTCTGCGCTTGTTTATTGCCTGCCCTTTTGCCAGCTCCATGCGACCCTTATTTATCGCATGGATTTTTGGAAAAAACTTGGGCATATAAATGAAGTGTTCCCCGGGGTACTCTATGTACAGGAGGGGAACAGAATGGAAAACAGGGAAGAAACGTACAGGAAAGAAGAAAAGCTGTATACGGTCGGCGAAGTCTGTGAGCAGATGGGCATTACCAGAAAAACGCTTTTCTATTATGATCAGATCGGACTGCTGAAGCCGGCCGAAAGAGTTTCCTCGCAGCAGGCGAAGCTGTATGACAGCGAGAAAATCGCACGACTTCGATGCATTTTGCAGTATCGAGAAGCCGGGCTCCGCATTTCGGAAATCAGAGAACTTCTCGATGATCAAAATGTACATCGACTAAGTATTCTACAGGCGGCGATGACGCGTCTTCAAAAAGAGCGGGATGGTGTGGAACAGGAAATCGTCAATCTGACAAAGCTGATTGAAGCAGAAAAACGTGCAACTTCATCATGACGTATGTCCTTGACTGTTCCGTGGGGAACGGTGTCATAGTAAAGCCGGATACTTACAGAGAAATCAGTGAATATCCACAAGCGTATTTTATTGAATGTTCCTGCGGGCAATGCAGGAAACGTAAGAACAGCAAAGAAGGGGGATCATGATGGCTTTTTGTAAACAGTGTGGAAGTGAACTTGAAAATGGAGTGAAATTCTGCCCGAAATGTGGCGCAGCAGTTGAAAGTAGTGTGGAGGTTAATACCACACCGCCGACCGTATCCGAATGCCGGCAGCAGCCAGAGGTAAAAATGAAATCAGCCGATGCAGGGCATGGGCTCGCCATCGGCAGCCTGGTGTGCGGCATCATCGGCATCGTCTTATGGTTCTTCGGTTATACCTGCCTTATTTCCGTCGTTCTGGGCATCGTGGGACTGGTGCTGGCCGGAAATGCGAAGAAGGAAGGAAACACCGAGGGAATCCGAACTGCAGGCTTCATCGTATCCCTGATTGCCCTGATTATCGGCATCATCATTACGCTCTATCTCTGCCTGGTTGTAGCCCTGGTGGGAACCGCCGTAAATGGCATTTTCAGTATTCTTCAGTGAATCAAAAGCGGACCGGATGGCCGCTTATACAGACTACTGAATCTTATACAAACTGTATTCAGGTATACAGAAACCTGCCTTTTTAAAAGCTCTGGTATATAGAGCCGGAGGCATGGATTCTTTTACCATATCAGTTGTGGCGAGACGACGAAAAGTTTCGCCCAACCTCCTTTCAGGCGGAGTAGTAGCAAGATACTGCTCCGCTTTTTGTAATGGTAGTTTTTTTCCCTTTTTTTCTTCTGTTTCAGAGTTAAAATGAATATGACATGCAATGATGAATATCAGCACAAGATGGAGGAATAGAGATGTTTGGTGCATTCGGCATTTTCAGTATGATCGTTGTTATTATGTTGATGGTTCTTATGTTTAAGCTCACGCTGTTTACGTTCCGCGTCGTCGGCAAGGTGATCGGATGGGTCTGGGGGATCCTCGGATGGCTGATCGTCGGCATCCTGGCAGTGAGTGTATGCGGACTTGCAGTGGTTTTCCTGCCGATCATCCTGGTCGTCGGACTGTTTTCGATTTTCATGGCGATCGCAGGCTGAGATGATAAGTTAAAAGGGAGAATTTGTTATGAAAAAGAAACGATGGGCTAGAGCACTGGCATTGCTTTTGGCATGTTCATTGACGGGATGTGGAAGCAATTCTGAAAATAGTATTACACCTGCAGCGTCATCTCTTGAGAGTACTCAAATTGAAAGCATAACTGGTGAAAACGAAATAGAGACGAGCTCTATAGCAAAAATGCCTGAAGTAATGAGTTTCGTTGATACTGGTGAAACTACGAAGACGGAGGAAACTACTGAAGATGCGGAAGCTCTAGCGCAGGCAGAGGAAGAAAGGAAAGAGGCAGAAGAGAAAGCACGTAGAAAAGCTGAAGAAGAAAGGAAAAGAGCAGAGGAAGAGGCTCGAAAAAAAGCAGAGGAAGAGAAACGCCTTGCAGAACAGCGTAACTCTTTTTCAATGATGTATTATCTGGCAATTACGGCAGAAGAGATTCGAACTTCTAAAGATAATCGAATCGCGCTGGAAGATATATATACATCGCTGTTAAACGACACAAATCCAGGCGCAATCGATGAAATAACGCAAGAGCACTTGAGAAATTTAAGAGATATTATCAAGTCATATCTCGAGATTTCAACAAAACGAGATCGGCTTCAGTTTATTTATAATCAGCAGAAAGCTACTGCAATCAGAAATGCAGTTCCTAATCCGCTTGCAATTTTGTCTGTTTCAAACGCGATGGACTGGAGAAAGCTGGCCTTAACTGTAGCGTTTACAGCGATGGATTCGTATAACAATTATAAAAAAGCCGGTGAAAGCGCAGATATGGATTTTATCATGAGTGGATGGGAACTGGATGATGAAGAAAAAGCTACAGTTATGAAAAATCGAGATCGTGCTTTTGACTATATGGTTGACATGGTTCAGGAGTATCATCTCGATGGGCTTAAAACCCTTAACGAAAAATCCATCGAGAAGTTTGCGGAAATCTGTGCCACTGAAAACCCTTCAGAGAAAATCCAGCTGTTAAAAGCGGAAGAATCTAAATATAACCTGCTGGGGAATTATTGGCTTGAATTGGCAGATGCATATTTCGAAACAGCTAAATATGATAAGGTTCTGAATTGTGTAGAAGAATATAATAAATTAGCAACCGGAATCTACAGACAGGACTTTAATTATCTACAGATTTTACCTAAGGCAATTGTAGCAGCACAGAAAAGCTATTCCGGTAAGCAGTATGTATCTGTAATATCAGATTTTGCAGATGCGATTATCACAAATACAAGTTCTGAAGACTGGGCTCCAAGATATTTTGCGGCACAGGTATACCTGGATCTTTATTCGAAGACAAATAATAAAAAATATCTGGAAGCTACATATAAAATTGTGTCAGAGAACGTTACAGTACTATTAAAAGAACAGCGTGAAGTAAACGATACATATTTGAATGATATTAGAGAACAGGCTGCTGTGGAACCAGATTATCGATATATGACGGAGGTAGAGAAAAAGAAGGCAAAGAAAGAGTATGAAGCCGAAAAGAAGCACGCTAAAGAATATAATAAATCTCTGAAGCATGCTCGGAAAACAGAACTTCCGTCACTCTATGAGCCATTGGTTGTGAATTGCGAATTGTTATTTGCGCTGGCAGATAAGATGAATCTCACCGAAACAGAGAAAGCAGATATCGAGTCAATTTTAAAGACTTCTGAGGAGGGTACTTTTTTAGCCAAGCCTATAAACGATGCATACTCATTTACAAGAAGAGGAAGTACATATTCTATTGATTTTTCAAAGGATGGAATGATTATTCCAGTCAATCTGCTGACGGCAGATTCTAAGATAACCGTGACTGTAAGTGACCATGGTGCAACCAGGACATTTGAGGATTGCAAAATAACGAAAGTAGATCGTAGCGGAAAAACAATAGATACGTTTAAAGCCTATGTATCCAGCAAAACGCTCAAGAAATATGACTGGACACCTACTTCAAAAATAACAGTACAGATTATATATGCTGATGCATATGATAAGAAACTGGATTTTGCGTTTACTGTTGGAACTTTTGAAGAACACTTTTATGGAGATAAAGTGGAGTTTAAAGCAGAATGAAAAAATGGATATTATCAGTACTCGCACTCTTTTTAGTACTCGTTCTCTTCTGCATGACGGCTTGCTCCAGATCAAAGAACAACTCGACCTTTAGCATCGAGTTTATGGATGTTGGGCAGGGGGATGCGGCTTTGGTTGAGTGTGACGGACAATATATGCTGATAGACGGTGGATCGAAAGGTGCTGGTGAAACGGTATACAGTGTGCTGGAGGAAAAAGAAATTCAACATCTGAATATATTGGCTATTTCGCATATGCATGAAGATCATATTGGCGGTTTGCCTAAGGCTCTGACTTATGCATCAAAAATAGATAAGACGATTGCTAATGCAGATTATGATTCCGATGATAAAGAGAGTTTTAGAGCGTTGGAGCGTGCTTTAACCGCTGATGGAACTTCCATCACGGTTCCGCATACTGGAGACACATTTCCGTTAGGTAGTGCAAAGGTCGAAGTCGTAGATGTTGCCTCTACGGATGTTAATGATTCACTGGTTTTGATGATTACGTATGGAAAGAAGCGTTTCTTATTTACTGGTGATATCGAAGATGACGCGCAGACGAGAATCTCAGACAAATATTCCAACTCAAAGGATAAGGCTTATAAGGTGGATGTTTTAAAAATGCCTCATCATGGATCTGGAAGTAAAAAGTCATATGATGGAACGGGCTCTTTATATCATTTTCTTAGAACATTTACTCCGAATTATGCCATTATCTCGGTGGGGACTGGAAATACGTATGGACATCCGGATAAAGAAACATTAGATCTTCTGAAGCAGGCGAAGATAAAAGTATACCGCACAGATCAGAAGGGAACGATTATCGTAAAATCGAATGGAAAGACCGTTTCTGTTACAGGAAGTAAATAATATCACATGTGATTGAAACGCAGCACTAGGATAAAATTCAGCAGATAGATTTCGCAGTTTACTGGACTCTGTTTTATCCGTCTGGAGGATTAAATAGTCTCCTCGGTTTTTTCGAAGCGGTAGTGCTGCTTGATCTCCGGGTACTTCGCGTGATCGACTTCTTCCATGAACATGTCATACGGGCGGGCGAAGAGGCCCATGTCGTCATAGAGGGCCTGGTAGATCATGAGTGCTTCGCGGGTTTCGGAGTGCGTGGCGACGCCGATGATGCGATACAGATAGCGGGTTTTGTTCTCCGGTTTTGTGAGGTCGAGCGTCTCTCGTTTAAAGTGCCGGACGAGATCACCGGCGTGAAACGTTCTCAAATTCTCCATGGTTCTTATTCTCCATCTTCGTCAAAAATACGGCTACCGCATAGCTTATAGTATGATAGCAAACCGGGCCGCTCAGATACAGAATGCGGCATAGAGCGGAACGATCTTCAGATTATTCTCCATGCCGAAGTTTTTCGCAGAAAGCTTGATGGCATACGCGGGCTTGTAGCTGTCCATGTAAATCTTCAGGCTTTTTGCTCTGGTGTTGTCGGCAGACTTGACCTCGATCGGGATGAGCTGACCTTCACGCTGTATCACGAAATCGATTTCAGCTCCACGCTCAGATGTCCAGTAGTAGCTGCGGTATCCGTTGATGGTAAGCTGAACATGAACATAGTTTTCCGCCATACCGCCCTTGAAGTCGTTGATTTCGTTCGACATATAGAGAACATCATCGGCTGCGACATCCTTTTTCGCGCAGAGAAGTCCCAGATCAGATACATAGATTTTGAATGCATCGATATCCCGGTAGTTGTCAAGCGGCTTTTTGATCTGCTCCACCCGGTAGACCTGCGACACGATGCCGGACAGGCAGAGCCATTCGATCGCGTTTTCAAATTCGGAAGCGCGTGCGCCTTTCTTCAGCAGCTTATACTGGAAGCGGGTATTCGTTTTTGAGAGCTGCACCGTGATATTGTCGTAGGCCAGCCTCGTTTTTTTGATTTCATTCAGGGTATTATACTTGCTCATATCATTCAGATAGCTGGCAAGGATGGTATTCTGTGTATGCCGGACCAGAATATAATTTTTCGTGTTCACGAACTGCATCACACACTCTGGCATGCCGCCGACGACCAGATACTGACGATAGAACTGCATGGCTGCTTCGTGTAATGCAGACGGCAGCGGGGTATCGGTCTGAAAGCTCTGCCGGATTCTCTCCACCAGTTCCTTTTCACCGAGCGCCAGCATGAATTCTTCCATATCCATAGGATAGAGCGTTTTCATATCGACCTTTCCGACAGGAAAAGAGAATTTCGAGCGGTTCACTGCGACACCGAGCAAACTGCCGGCGACGATGATGTGATAATCCGGAGCGCTCTCGCAGAAATACTTGAGAGAGGTTAATGCTCTTTCGCAGAGATGCACCTCATCAAATACGATCAGCGTTTTTTCCTTTACGATGGTCTGATCTGCGATGCGGGAGAGGATAGGAATCAGATAATTCGGGCTGATGTCTTCATCGAAGGTCTCACTCAGCTTCGGGTTCGTCTCAAAGTTAAAGTAAGCCACATTCTCATAATGCGTACGTCCGAACTCGAGAATAGAATAGGTTTTTCCGACCTGCCTCGCTCCCTGTAAAATCAGAGGTTTGCGATGGCTGCTTTCTTTCCAGGATTCTAGAAAGTCAAAGATTTTTCTATACATGATCGGTCCTCCTTCACAGTGATACATCCAGTATAACAGATGTTTGCGTTGAATAGTGTAAAAATGCTGAAAAAGTTCGTGTAAAATTACGCGAAAAAACAGCGAATAATTACACAAAACGACATGAATGTAAAATAGCTGGTATTTTAAGCCAGGGTTTATATAATGTTGCAAAAAATCTGCTGGATTTACAAATTCTTTCTTATAGCCAATAAAAATGATAGTAATAACGTAGTGTTTGCTGATTATCATGAAAAACTATCGGCCACAGCAAAGTTTTTCCGCCTGTGGAGTAAAAACTATCGGTCACAGCAAAGTTTTTTCGGTTGAAAAGTAAAAACTATCGACCGCAGCAAAGCTTTTTTGCTGCACTGATATTACCTGCGCCTATAGCAGGTGAGAGCTTTTCCGTAATAGAATCCGCCCTGCGTCCATGATAGTCTAGTAAGAGGTGCCTCCGGCACCTGCGGACAGGACATCGCATCATGATGCCGCTCGTCCAGAAAGCAAAGGAGGCCATCGATGATCCAGCTTAGTACGACGCAGATTTTTCTTATGATTTTCATCCCGAGGCTCATCACGCAGCTCCTCCGGGCACTGCCGTTTGTGATGTTCGGACGCCGCGCGATTTCGCCGACGATTCGTACACTCGGCGCGACCCTGCCCTTCGCCATCATGGCGGTGCTGGTCGTCTACTGTTTGAAATCGATCCCGACCGGCAGTCTGAAGGAGAACCTCGAGCTGATCGCTGCGGTTCTGATGGTCGCGGGCCTTCACCTCATAAAAAAGAACACGGTCCTCTCGATCAGCGTGGGAACCGTGTTCTATATGGTGCTGGTGCACCTGATCTAATATCGGATGCCAATGTCGCTGTCGCCGCTTCATCGCTGTCCGCGGTGATTGTCGGCTGCCGGCGCATGGTTGTGCAGACACAGCAGCTACGGGATCGGGTGCCAGCATGGCCGATCTTACATCAGGAGCTGTGCGATGAGCTCCATCACGCCGGTGAGAACCATGACGAGGATCGGGTCCCAGTGAAGCTTCCGGAGCATGACGAGGGCGATCAGGAACCAGGCGCACATGCGGAGCTCGAGGGCGCTCGGGAGGCCGAGCGCCGGGAGGAGGATCAGGAGTCCTGCCGTGAAGATGAGGGCGACGACCGCCGGGCGGAGCGTTTTCAGGACGCCCTGCAGGAGGCTCAGTTTCCGGTACTTTGTGTAGATGATGGCGATGATCGTGACGACGACGCAGCTCGGTAGAACATCCCCGAGGGTCGCCGCGACGGCACCGAGCGGGCCCGCCATCTGGAGACCGATGAAGGTCGCGGCGTTGATTGCGATCGGGCCGGGCGTCATCTGGGAAATCGTGACGAGATCGGTGAAGTCCGCCATGCTGATCCAGTGATAGTGGTTCACGACCTCCTCCTGGATCAGTGGCATCGCGGCATAACCACCGCCGAAGCTGAAGGCACCGATGCGGAGAAAGGCGAGGAAAAGCTGGAGATAGATCATGACTGCTCCTCCTCACCTTTATTTCGCCAGAGTGTTACGGCGACGCCGAGGGCGATGACCGCGAGGATGATCCAGATCGTGGAGATACCGAGGATGTAGTTTGCGACGAAGGCCGCGAGCATGATGACGAGGGACGAACACTTTTTATCGGCGAGTACGCCGCTCGCCATGTCCCAGGTGACGGACATGATGACCGCGCTGACGCCGCAGCGCATGCCGGACAGCATGTGGTGGATCATGAAATTCGAGCGGAAGGCAGAGTAGAAGAGGGAGATGACGCTCAGCATCAGGAAGGGTGGGATGACGGCACCGAGCACCGAGAGCAGGATGCCGGGGAAGCCGCAGATCTTGTAGCCCACGACGATCGCACCATTGACCGCGATCGGGCCCGGTGCGGACTGTGCGATCGCGACGAGATCCAGCATTTCGTCCTCGCTGATCCAGTGCAGGTCGTCGACGAACTTCTTTTTCAGCAGCGACACGATGACATAGCCGCCCCCGAAGGTGAAGGCGCTGAGATACAGGGTCTCGAAGAAGAGCTTCCGGAGACGCGCGCCGGAGCATGGGGAAGCTGCAATCGCTTCAGATGTATCCGTGGATGTGTTATTTGACTCGTTCACGTGGGTTTACCTCGTTTGTAGTTGAGATGATGATTCGTCGAGGGAGCACTATGTGCCCCTTCGGCTGATGACAGAGCTTGCTGTAACACATAATATATCATTCTACGCCGGATATCCAGCCGCTTTCATCGGCAGACGACAGGCGAAGGTTACTGTTTACGAGTGAACAGCAACGACAGAGGCTTCGGCAGAAAACCATCCGGGAAGCCACCCGACGTCAGCATTGGCCGCCTGGAAATACCCCATGTTCTTCTGAAAAAACAAGCATTTTCGAAACTTCTATATATAATGTAAAACGACTTGTTAATTCTGTGTCAAATTAACAATGTTCAAGTTTTTCATCGCATGTTATACTTTTGATAACTGGGCGATTTTATGTATATTTTTTTCAGGAGGAAAATATATGGTTACAAATGATAGGGGTGCGGTTTCCATCAAGCATGCTGTCATGGAGGGGCTCGCGCGCGAGCTCTGGGAGCATGATGAGATCACACCAGATGCAGAGAATCAGCTGATTATGTCGATTTCACCGGGACCTCACGCAACATGGCGCTGCTGTGTCTACAAGGAGCGTGAGATTCTGAGATGGAGAATCCGTCTTTCTGAGAACATGGATGCAAATCCATACACGACGGAGAAGAATCCGAACGTCGTACAGGTCATCGATCCGGCCTGCGAGGAGTGTCCGCTATCCACTTATTCTGTAACCGATAACTGCCGTCTTTGCCTCGGTAAGGCGTGCCAGAACAGCTGCCGCTTCGGTGCGATCACCATGACCGAGTCGAGAGCGCACATCGATCCGAACAAGTGTAAGGAGTGTGGTATGTGTGCGAACGCGTGTCCATATGGTGCCATCGCGCATCTGGAGCGTCCGTGCCGTAAGCCGTGTCCGGTCAATGCCATCAGCTACGACGAGAACGGCATCTGTAAGATCGACGATAAGAAGTGCATCCGCTGTGGTCAGTGTATCCACAGCTGTCCGTTCGGCGCGATCGCATCGAAGATCGATGTGCTCGATGTCATCCGTGACATCAAGGCCGGCAAGGAAGTCTTCGCGATGTGTGCACCGGCGATCGAAGGTCAGTTCGGTAAGGACATCACCATGGGCTCCATCCGTGAGGCACTGAAGGAAGTCGGCTTCACCGACATGGTCGAGGTCGGTCTCGGCGGCGATATGACCGCAGCGTACGAGGCAGAGGAGTGGTCCGAGGCACGTAAGGAAGGTAAGAAGATGACGACCTCCTGCTGTCCGGCATTCATCAACATGCTGCGTATGCATTTCCCGGAGCAGTTTAAGGAGAACATGTCGGAGACCGTTTCCCCGATGTGCGCGATTTCCAGATACCTGAAGGCGACCCACCCGGGCTGCAAGACTGTATTTATCGGACCGTGCATCGCGAAGAAGTCCGAGTCCCATGAGATGGGGATCGAGGGCAATGCAGACTACGTTCTCACATTTGGCGAGATGACCACGATGATGGCCTCGAAGAATGTGGAGATGAAGCCGGTGGTTGATCCGTATCAGGAGTCGTCCATCTGGGGCAAGAGCTTCGCAACATCCGGCGGCGTTGCAAACGCGGTTATGGAGGTGATGCGTGAGCGGAACGAGGATACGACCGGTATCAAGCTTCGTGCAGCAGCCGGTGGCAAGGAGTGCAACGTTGCGCTGACACTTCTCAAGCTCGGCAAGCTCCCGGAGGATTTCATCGAGGGTATGGTCTGCGAGGGCGGTTGCGTCGGTGGCCCAAGTAAGCACAAGACGGAGATGGAGCTTCGGAAGTCCCGTCAGGATCTTCTGAACCAGGCCGATGATCGTAAGATCCTCGATAACCTCGAGAAGTATCCGATGGATAAGTTCTCCATGATGCGTGGACATATGGCTCCGCCACACAGCGAGACGAAATAATTTCTAAATAAACCGAAGGGCGACTGTCAGAAGCGCAGTACTCCGAGGTCGGAAAAATCAAAAATTGGCCCCTAAGAACCAGTAGGCCCTCCGCAAACGACTGAGTTTTCTTTATGAAAACTCAGTGTTGCGAAGGGTGCTAAGGAAAATTACTCCAACTGGTTCTAAGGGGCCAATTTTGATTTATTCACGGCCTCTGCGTATGGCTTCTGACAGTCGCCCTTCGGCAGTATTTAAGAATTTAACTTAGTGCCGCGGACGATGTGTGCCGAGGCCGACGACGGTTTCCGTCTGGTTGATGAGGTCGACGACCTTCTCAATCGTGAGTTTGCCGTCCTTCAGCTCGAGGACCATCGCACCGCAGTTCGGGACGATGCCGCCGTCCCAGTAATCCGCGTCGCTCAGATTCCGGACGATGCTCTCGACGCCGCGGAGGATACCGCCGTGGCAGGTCACCATCACGCGCTCATATTTATCTTCATTTGGATAAAGATACGTATCGAAAAAATGCTCGATACGGTCCTTCACCTCGCGGATTGACTCGCCGCCCGGCAGTGGTGCCACGGTATCCGGGTACGCGAACCAGCGCTTCAGATGATCGAGAATCTCCTTCTCTGCCTCGGTGTGCGGCACATCATCGCGCATCTCGATGCCCTCTCCGGTACCGAACGCGATCTCCTGGAGATCGTCGAGTGGTTCAATGCTGAGATCAGGGTGATTCTTCAGGATGATCTCGGCCGTCTTCTTCGCACGCACGAGCGGACTCGAGAATACTCGATCGAAATGCACATCCTTCAGTGCCTCCGCCGCGATGCGCGCGCCGGCGAGTCCCACATCATTTAACGGAATATCCTTCCGTCCCTGCAGACGATGCTGCTGATTCCACATCGTTTCCCCATGTCTGATCATATATATTTCCATCATCGTTTCCTCGCTGTCTATATGTTCTGGTGCATGATTCGCATGGACTGAAGTATATCATATTTCGACGGAAATAAGTAGTCATCAGATCGCTGAAGCGAATGAATTGTATTTATTTCTGTACAATGGCATGTAAACTGAAAAACTGGCATCTTTAAACGTTTACAACATTTACGGAAACATGGTATAAATAAATATTAGAGTAGTTAGAAAAGATAACATGGAAAATTACGCTAAAGACAGCAGTGACATCGTGACGTTTTTATACGATTAGGGCTTGTTAATGGCTGGAAAAGCAAGGGCACGCGAGCGTAGTTTATGGGGTCAGACCCCCTTACGAAATTCTTAAGATGACGCCAGTGCCCGTTTTCCCGTATAAAAGCGAGCCCAATACTGAGAACTGGATCGGTGTCCCTGGCGCAGGTGGAAAGTGCGAGATCAGCTATAATCCAAGAACGGTAGGCATCGTGTTCACATGGTCGGGTGGATCGGCAGCGGATACAGTAACACGCGTGGATTTTAAAATAAGTCCACATGATGCACTAAACAGTACGGGAATATTAGGTGAACTTAAAAAGAGTGGAAATACGTGGTTTGAAATCGATTCGACCTGTCCGAATTCGACGATGTTACCAGTGGTGAAGGCAATGATTACCAACAACAGCCTACTGCATTATGGCACATATGGATACTTCGGCAGTCCTTCTAAAGAATCAAGCAGATACCTGTTCTGGACATCGGTAGATACAAGTAAGGTCGGCGCAGGTAAAACGGTACCGATCATTGTGAGCCGGGCAGATGGTAGTTATTATGTTCACACATCAACGACGGCATCGAGAACAAATAAAGGTAAAACGTATGTGACGATTTCAGACCATCTGAGTCAATCGTCTGTTAAAGACGGCGGCTATATTTCGGGTGCGAAATATGACACACTTGCAGAGGCTTATAGCGCATATGAAAAGCTGGTAAAGGAGTCCTACTCGGATTATAAGGAAACTCTTCTGAAGTAAACAATCGACATAAGATAAGAAAGCTGTGCGGATATGAAACGAGCTGAAAAAGAAAAACGCGGATTTACCCTGGCGGAGCTCCTGGTGGTCGTCGCCATCATCGGAGTACTGGTGGCCATCTCAATCCCGATCTTCACCACGCAGCTCGAGAAGGCCCGCCGCAGCGTTGACCTCTATAACGCCCGCGCCGTAGAATCCGTCCTCGTCAACGCCATCAACGATGGTAGCGTGCAGCTCCCGGCTGGAGTGAAAGGCGATACATCCGGCATCTGGGTGACGATTAGGCGTGAGGACAAAGGATGGCCAAGCGCTTATGGTAGTCAAACTGGAAACGTATTTTATGGTGCCAGCAAGAATACGGTGATTAATGGAGTGATCAAAACAACTGCATGGAATGCAAGCGATACTGAACTCCCAAAGATCGTAAAAGCAGCCGGACTGGATGATCTGAAAATTAACAGCCGGCGATCGGATAGTGGAAAACCGGATGGCTGGGACTGGATCGTCATCGAAGCTGGATATCGATACGATAATACAGCAAAGAAATTTGTTCTGTTCACAGAAATCTACAGCGGTTTTGCAAATGAAAAGTCAGGCGCGCACGAGTATAAGCAAGCTAAGAACTGCATCGGAAAACTGATCGGTGCCTGATTCTGAACAGAATGCATCGTGATCGTTCAGCGGAGGAGAGTCCCGGAGGGGCGACAACAGAAGCCATACGTAGAGGCCGTGTAAAATCAAGCCAGGTTCCCTTAGCGGCACTTAGAGTAATTTTTCCTTAGCACCCTCTGCAACGCCGAGTTTTCATAAAGAAAACTCGGTGATTGCAGAGGGCTTAGTGCCGCTTAGGGTCGCTGGCTTAGATTTTACCGGCTTCGAAGTACTGTGCTTCTGTTGTCGCCCCTCCGGGCTTTCATCTGGAACCGCATGATTTGCCGGACTTTCACCTGCGTTTCGCCGTTTTTTGCCCTTTTCTGGCTTGTTTCCCGCCCCGATCTTCCTATATAATGAATCAATGACATTATAGAAATGAAAGGGGGATCGCGATGACGGACATGTATTTTCTTGTGCTTACCGCGATCAATTTATT
Source organism: Oribacterium sp. Sow4_G1_1 (assembly GCF_052116105.1). Classification (NCBI taxonomy): domain Bacteria; kingdom Bacillati; phylum Bacillota; class Clostridia; order Lachnospirales; family Lachnospiraceae; genus Oribacterium; species Oribacterium sp. Sow4_G1_1. The sequence goes on along the minus strand of NZ_JBQKLS010000001.1, from coordinate 187,774 downwards.
TGCGCTCGCATTTATGTGTGTGCTGGTGAGCCTGAATGATACCTTAAATCCGAAGCAGACTCGCGGTTTTCTGTACACCTTTCTGCTGATTGCATTGATCTCGATCCTGGAGCTGATCACAGTGCTGGTGGACGGAGGGCCACGCTGGATGCGGCCCATCAACATCATCTCAAACTACCTGGGCTTCAGCCTGACACCCGCGGTGCCGCTCGTCATGGTCTACACGATCGATCAGAGCGGACAGATCAGTGAGAGCCTGAAGGTGGCGACCGCGCTGGAAATCGTGTACTTTCTGATCATGACCGTCTCGCTCTTCACGGGCGGACTGGTGTTTACGGTGGACGCGGCCAACCAATACTCGCGGCTGGGCGGCTTCCCGGTCTACATGCTGATGTACTATTCGGGCATCGTCTTTCTGATGTACCATCTCCTCGAGATGGCGCGCTTTTTCCAGAACCGCGGCCGGGAGCTCATCTATGCGCTGGCGCTGTTTCTCGCGCTGGGAACGCTCGTGCAGATCCGGCTGCCGGGGATCCACGTGACATGGCTCTGCGTGACCATGCTGTCGATCCTGTACTACCTCTACTGCAACGAGATGTGGAACCAGCTCGATGGTCTGACAGGACTGCTCAGCCAGAAGAACTACCTGAACCGGACGCTGAACCTGCACGAAGAGGACCGGATGCTGATCGTACTCGACCTCGACGATTTCAAGCATATCAATGATACCTACGGGCATCTCGCGGGTGACCGCTGTCTCCGTGAAATCGCGCAGTGTCTGAAGAAGGCCTACAGCCGTTATGGCAACTGCTACCGTATCGGTGGTGATGAGTTCTGTGTGCTGCTCTGGAATCCAGAGAAGGAGGTCTTCTGCCGGGAGAAGTTCTACTGGAACCTGACGAAGCAGCGGGTGAAGACCTCGATTCTGCCGAATGTTTCGTACGGAAGTGCCCTCCTCGATGCGTATGAGAGCATCCGCGATACGAAGGCCCGCGCCGACCAGAAGATGTACCAGAATAAGAAGGAACATAAGGCAGAGAAACACTTCACGTAAAGCAGCAGGCCGCCGGCGTCCGCAAAACCCGATCTCCGACCTGCGCCGGAACATGTTCATAAAATCGTAAGAAAGCAGCTGATTGACAATCGGCTGCTTTCTTTTTATACTTTAACTGTACTAATACAATTAATACACTTAATTCACTCAAATCACACGAATTAAATGAATCACCTGGCTACGCTCCTGCCGGATCTGATGCATTTGATTCACAGATTCAGGAAACGTACTGGAAAGGGGATAGCGGATATGATTCTCATCGATTACAAGGATCGACGTCCTCTCTATGAGCAGATCGTGGAAAAGCTGTCGGATCTGATGGTCCGGGGCGTGCTCGCACAGGACAGCCAGCTGCCGTCCGTCCGAAGCCTCGCGACGGAGCTGTCGATCAATCCGAATACGATCCAGCGGGCGTATGCGGAGCTCGAGCGACAGGGCTATATCTACTCGGTGAAGGGACGCGGCAGCTTCGTGGCGGAAAATCACCAGATTCGTGCGAAGAAGCAGGTCGAAATCTGGCGGGAGCTCGCACTGCTGGTTGAGGATGCACGGAACGCCGGCATCACGATGGAGGCATTTCAGGCGCAGGTGGCGCAGAATTACGAACTGAATCCGGGCGCAGGGGCAGGCCAGGGCACAGGTACAGAAACAGGATCTGGTGTAGGCCAGGGCGCAGGCACAGAAACAGGATCTGGCGCAGGCTCGGAATACGAAACAGAAACAGGAGGCAGAAGATGATAAAGGCGGACAATCTGACCAAGCGCTTTCAGGGCGTGACCGCAGTGGATCATATCCATGCGGAGATTCAGGATGGCACGGTGTTCGGTCTGATCGGCACAAACGGTGCCGGGAAGAGCACCTTCCTCCGGATGGCGGCAGGGATCCTGAAGCCGGATGAAGGCACGATCACCCTCGATGGGGAGGCGGTTTTCGAGAATATACGGGTGAAGGCGAGATGCTTCTATATCCCGGATGAGCCATATTTTCTCGGAAACGGTACAGCGGATGATATGAAGACATTTTACCAGGGTATCTACCCGAACTTCGATACGGACCGCTTCGACAGGCTCCTGAAGAGCTTCGAGCTCGACGGACGCCGGAAGATCCAGACCTTTTCGAAGGGCATGAAGAAGCAGCTTGCGGTGCTGCTCGGCATCTGCGCCGGCACGGATTATCTTTTCTGTGATGAGACCTTCGACGGCCTCGATCCGGTGATGCGGCAGACCGTGAAGAGCCTCTTCGCAAACGACATCGAGGAGCGGCACCTGACACCGGTGATCGCCTCGCACAACCTGCGTGAGCTCGAGGATATCTGCGATCACGTGGGGCTCCTGCATCGGGGCGGCATGCTGCTTTCGAAGGACCTGGACGATATGAAGATGAACATTCATAAGATTCAGTGCGTGCTGCCTGCCGGGCTCGAACGCACGAACCTGCAGGATCTCGACATCATGACGACGGAGCAGCGTGGAAGCCTGCTGACGCTCACGGTGCGGGGACAGAAGGAGGAGATCCAGGCGCGGATGCAGAGCTATCATCCGGTCTTTTTCGAGATGATCCCGCTCTCCCTGGAGGAAATCTTTATCAGCGAAACGGAGGTGGCCGGTTATGACATCAAGAAGCTTATTTTTTAAATACATGAAGGAAAATACGAAGCAGCGCATCTGGAACCTGGCGCTCGTCCTGCTCCTGTGCTTTTTCGCCTTCCCGGTGACGACGGCGCTCTGGAGCAGCACGGCCTTCCGACCGGAGAATCTGAACAGCAGTCTCCCGGCGGACCTCGCACTGGCACAGGCGCAGAGGGACTTCACGCGCGACATGCTGCGGATGTACTCCATGAAGGGTGGCGCACTCGCGTTCATGCTGACGATTGCCGCAGTGGTGCTGGCGGCCTCCGGCTTCGCGTACCTGCACTCGAAAAAGAAAACGGATTTCTACCATAGCCTTCCGATCCGACGGGAGATGCTGTACGCGGTGACCTGCCTGAACGGCTTTCTCTACATGGCCGTCGCCTATCTCGGCTTCCTGACGATCGCCGCCGTTATGATCCGCGTGAAGGGCGTGCCGTTCGACTGGGGCAGCCTGTACCTCGCGAGCGTCGAGCACCTGTGCTTCTTCGCCCTCGTGTACATGACCGCGATTCTCAGCATGCTGCTGACCGGAAATCTGGTGGTGGGCCTGCTGGGGACCGGCGTGCTTTTCAGCTGGGGACCGGTGATCTGCATGACGATCTCGGCGTATTTTTCGGAGTATTTCACGACCTTTTACGGCGACGACAGCTTCCTGCTGGCGCTTAGTGAGCGGACCTCCCCGGTCGCCTGGTATGTGAAGGCCTGCATGTCTTCGCAGCCTGGACGTATGGCGCTGTGGGCAATGCTGGCAGCGGCAGTGCTGTTCCTCCTCGGTATGCTCCTCTATCGCCGACGTCCGTCCGAGGCAGCCGGCCACGCGATGGCTTTTCCGATTACGGAGCCGATCATCCGCTTCCTGATCGCCGTGCCGTCGTCACTCCTGCTCGGCGCGATGTTCCACTCGATGATGTGCGAGGATGGCTGGACCGTGTTCGGTCTCGTCTGCGGACTCCTTCTCGTGAGCTGCATCATCGAAATCATCTATCACTTCGATTTCAAGAGTCTGTTTGCGCATAAGCGACAGCTCCTTGTGAGTGCAGTCTTTGTCGGCGTCGTCTTCGCGATCTTCCGCTTCGACCTCTTCGGCTACGACCGCTACCTGCCGGCGACAGAGAAGCTTGCGTCCGGCGGCATCTACTGCGACCTCCTCGACCCAGATGCGACGAGCCAGTACCACTCGACGGTGGAATATACCGAGGGCTGGTATGGCGTAACGTTTGACGCGATGCCGTCCTCGACGCTGGCGGATGAGATGCAGATCTCGGACGATCAGGGGCTCGAACTCCTCCATACGATCGCAGCGCAGGGTGTGCACGATGCGGCACAGGCCCGAGACCGCTTCCTGCGGGGCGGCGGGCGCTCCTATGATCTCGAGGAGGGCGATGAGGCGTTTCATAACGTCACGATCGCTTGGCACCTCCGGAACGGGCGGACCGTCTACCGCAGCTATCGGGTCAATGTCTCCGGCGTGAGAGCAGCGCTCGAGTCGGTTTATGATCTCGACGCCTACAAGACGGCGATGTATCCGGTACTGTCGCTGTCCGCGGACGACGTCGCGGGCATCAACTATAAGGAAGAGGACGAGTGCAGCCACGTGAAGCTCGCCGGAGCCGACGTGAAGGCGGCGCTGCTCGCGGCGTACCAGGAGGAGCTGAAGGCGCTGACGAGCGAGACTAGAGCGCAGGAGATGCCGATCGCGGAGATCCAGTTTAAAACGAACGAGAATCAGGCGCTCATCCAGAAGCTGCGCGACGAAGGCGGCAACTACACGCTTTTCAACCACTATTACTACTACCCGATCTACCCGTCCTTTACGAAGACCATCGCGCTTCTCCGGGCGTGCGGTGTCGAGGTCGGCGGGACGGTGACTCCGGAAAAGACCGCGAGCATCACGCTCTCGTATCAGGGCGTTGCAGTTTCGGAAGAGGAGATGGCACCGGCGGATACAGAACTCGGCCAGCGCCAGCGGAAGTACCTGAGTGACGACAGCCGTGCGATGCTGACCGTGACGGACCCGGAGCAGATTCGGGAAATCCTCGCGGCCTCCGCTTCACACTCGGTCGTTTCTCTGAATCCGCTCACGGAAACCGATTGCGGCATGGAAATCGTCGTGGATATGAAGCGGTCGGATACGAAGTTTACTGTGAACGTGGGTCAGCTGAGGAGCAGTGATGTGGCGACGGGAACGGATGCAGATGCGTTCGAGACTGCAGACGATGGCGATCTGGATACGTTCGATGACGAGGACGCGTACGATCTGGAAGAGGATGAGGAAGTCGAGGAAGAGGACCGCGGCTCCTTCGTAAGAAACTTCTACTACGGACAGATCCCGCAGTTCGTCATCGACGAATTCGGGCTGACACCGGACATCATGGAGAAGAATAAAGTATAAACGTTAGAGAAGGGAAGCCCGGCGGGACTTCCCTTCTTTTCACTTCCGTAGCGTCTGGTTTCACAGAAATTCTGCTTACTGGAAATGCATGGTGATGGTTCCAACGTCCTTATTATAGTGGCAGGTGCTGCTTCAGGTACTCTGATGGGGTGACGCCGGTGGTTTTCATAAAGAGCTTCGTGAAGTAACGGGTGCTGAAATAGCCGACGCTTTCGGCGAGTTCTCGTACAGTCCGGCACCTGCCGGCGGCGACCATCTCGATGGCCTTCTGCATACGCACGTTCGTGAGATAGTCCGTGAAGTTCTCGCCGGTTTTCATCTTATAGGTCTTACTCAGATAATTCGGAGAGATGCCGAGGAGATCGGAAATCGTGTTGATGCCGATCTGATTCATATAGTTTTCGTCGACGTACCGATTGATTTTTTCGATGGTATCCGGGGTACTGTCGGCGTTATGTAGCTGCTGGATACTGTCGGTAAGCTGTGCGATCGAGCTGGTTTCGATGCGATGATGGAAGGTCAGATCAAAGACGCGAGCGAGGGATGCGTCACAGCGTGCGAGCAGTGCATCTCCGTTTTCCAGATTTCGCATCTCCGAGAGCGTCTTATGCAAAGTCACGGAGTCCTGCAGCTGCAGAGCGAGAATCGCCTTATCCAGCAGTGTGGAAAGCGGGAGATACGTCTCCTGCTCCTTCAGCTCATCAAGGAACATGCATTTTCCTAAGGATGTGCAGAGGTGAATGCTCTCGAGCTTCTGCACATAGGTGATGCGACGTAGTAAGTCCTCGATAGAATCTGCATAGTAGACGAATCCGGTTGCGAGGCAGGAGGAGAGCTTCTGGAAGTCCTCCGGGATGTGGGTGATGAGTGTGCGCGGCAGCTGGCCCGTCGTGATATAGATGAGCTCGCCACTCGGCAGGAAACCACAGCCGCACGGGAAGGAATACTTCTCTGACAGGGCAGTAAGAGAGGTGGACAGCAGATCGAAATTATTCTTTTTCGAGGACTTCGGATCATGATCGAAGTAGAAGATCATGACGGTGTAGGGTGGCTGCACATATTTCGGCTGCTGAATAAACTGGATGGAGAAGTAGAGATCGAGGATTTTTTTACATTCAAGCTCGTAATCCTTCTGGTACGCCGAAATCTCCTTTTGCTTGAGCTGCATGATTTTTTCCATGACCTTCTGTATATCTTCGAGCGCCGCCGGCTTTAGAATATAGTCGATGGCACCATAGGTCAGGGCTTTCTGTGCATAGGCGAACTCTGCATAGCCGGTCAGCATCACGACCGGAATATCCTTCGTATGAAACTGCGCGAAGGCGTCGAGTCCGGACAGCTTCGGCATGTGGATGTCGAGGAAAATGACATCCGGTGTATGGTCTTCGACATAGAGCAGCAGCTCTTCGCCGTTCGTAACCTCGATGAAGCTGTGCTGTTCCGGATACAGCTCCTCGATCATGCTTTTTAATCCCAAACGTGGTAGACGCTCGTCATCTGCCAGTATGATATTCATAGTCTATCCTTTCTGTTTCCGCGAACATGATTCCGCAGTTTCCGATCGTCTGGTGTCTACGCTTCGCCATAGAATGGAAGTCCTGCGTCACTACCCTGCGCTTATATCCGGGTACCGATGCCCTTCATCGGAATATACACCGTAAAACTCGTAATACCATCCTCGAGCGTGATATCCAGTCGTGCGTCCGGATCGAAAATCTTCAGTCGATTTTCGACATTCATGATGCCGACATGCTTCGAAGAGCGTAGCGTATCGAGGTCGATCGGAATACCGTTATTTTTTATCGAAAGCACCAGTGTGCCATGGTCAATGCAGGCAGCCGTCCAGATGGTGATCGACCGTCCATCCGGATCCATGCCGTGCTTCATCGCATTTTCGACGAAGGGCTGAATCAACAGACGTGGAATCTCAATCTCGCGGGTAGCCTCCGCACATTCGCAGACATAGGTGATACGCTCATCGAAACGAAGCTTCATGAGCTCGCAGTACTGAGTACAGAACTGAAGCTCCTGCGCGACAGTGGTCGTTTTTGAGTTGCTACAGGTATAGCGGAAGATATGCGTTAACTGCAGAATGCCGGCCTCCAGCTCCTTTTTCATTCCGAGACGATTCAGAGAGACGAAGCAGTTCAGCGTGTTATAGAGGAAGTGCGGATTGATCTGACTCTGTAGTGCCCGGTATTCCGCTTCCTGTCGCTGAATCTCGTTTTTATAGGAACGCTGAATATAGAGATCCAGCTGATGAATCATTTCATTCAGATGCTCTCCGATCATCGTAAACTCGTCCGCGACATAGAAATCGTTTCGCGCCATGAGTTCCTCCGGGATATGAATATCGAGATTTCCATTCGATGCAGATTCCATCGCGCTCAGAATTGAGTTCAGCACGATGGTCGTCTTCTGAGAGTTCTTCCGGAAGAAGAGACAGCCGGCGATGATGGTCAGTACACCGAGAATCGCCGCGAGAATCCAGATAAGGAGAATCGACTTCATGTTGTCATGGTAAGAGGACAGAAACACAAGCGTCCATGGCATCCCCTTGATGCTGCGCTGATAGCGGAGATAGGTATCACCGGAGGTCCGGATCTTAGCGTCTTCGCGCAGAAGATAAGGCACCGCTTCGTCATCCAGATAACCTTCGTGATAAATCGGTTTTCCATTCTGATCTACGATGATAAATCCGGAGTGCGGGGTCAGCTCGACACTGTCAAACATGCCCCGGATTGGTGCGAGCGACGAGTCGATGCGCAGGACACCAAGCTTTCGCTTCGTATTAATATTCTTCACCGTATGAAACGTTGCGATGACCTCGGACTGCGTATTCATAAATGGCAGTGGTTCCGTGATGGAGTAGCGAAACGGCTCATCGAGCAAAAATCCATCTGCAAACCAGTACTGATCATTATAGCGAAAGTCCGCCGTCTCCAGCAGATCCCGATTCCGACTCGTCGTCAGAATCATCTGGTTCTTCGGATTTTTCGGCATGAACGAAATCGAGAGGATATCATCGCGCGAAGTGATCATCAGACGCTGCATACAGAAGATATAGTTCTGCCGGTAGGACCCGATGCGATAGTTTGCCGGCCCCTCCACCGTGTACTGCGCGTTATCGACAGCGGTATAAAAATTAATGATGTCATCATAAATATACGGCGTCAGTGCCATATGCTGCAGATCGGAAAAGTAGGTGCTCATATTACTGGAAATTTCGTACAGCGTCGTCGAGAAGTAGGTCTCGTTTTCCTTCTGAATCCGGTTTTGCAGGTAAAAGGCGAGGCAGGACGAGAGGATCGAAATCGGCAGGATGATACTGAAAAGAAAAAGCAGGATGAGTTTGTTCTGAAAGCTCTGTGATCGGCGCATCTTTCTCCTCTGTCAAAATCCACAAAAATTTGAGTGCTTATAATTCCTATTTATAATATTTGAATCAATCCGCCGCGTCAACTGTCTCCCGGGCGTAGACATGGTCCGAATCCAAGAAGAGGTAACCGTTCAGACAGAGTGAAGTCAAGGCGTGGCTCGGCGGACAGTAACAGAAAAGGGTACCAAAGTGTAGAATTGAGTCACTTCAAGATGAATCTGTGTCCTGTTACTATGGATGTACATGAAAAAGCGCGCTTACCACACGAAGAAACGAAAGAAAAGGAAGGAAATGATTATGAAGAAATTCGCTACCTCCATGCTGATCGCAGCGATGGCAGTTACATCTGTAGCATGTTCGAAGGCTCCGGAAGAGCCGAAGACCACCGAGGCCGCTGAGACGACCGCAAAGGCAGAGCAGGCAGAGCAGGCAGACAAGGAAGAGAAGGATGCGCCGAAGAGTGACGTTACCCTCGAGTTCTTATACAACCTGAATGGTGAGGCTATCAGTGATGAGGTGCAGGCAGTCTGCAAGCAGTTCACAGAAGAGACCGGTATCGGCGTTGAGGCGATCATGCCAGGAAGTAACTTCTCTGACATCATGAAGACCAGAATGGCTTCTCAGCAGCTTCCGGACGTATGGACGACCCATGGCTGGGCAGTCGCACGTTACGCTGAGTACCTTGCACCGCTGAACGATTTCGAGTTCGCAAACCATATTTCACCCTCCATCGCAGAGCAGATCACCGATGCAGAGGGTAACCTCTATACTCTTCCGATCGACATGGATCTGACCGGTATTGTATACAACGTAAACGTACTGAATGAGGCTGGTGTCAATGTAGACGACCTTAAGACATGGGATGACTTCGATGCAGCCTGCGAGAAGGTAAAAGCCATCGGCAAGACTCCGATCCAGATCGGTGGTAAGGATAGCTATACCGTCGGTAATCTGATGGATTTCATCGCTCCGACCTTCATCTCCAACGAGGATGAAGCAAATCAGCAGGCACTGCTTGACGGTTCCTTCGACTGGTCGAAGTGGAACGTAGTCGTTGATAAGGTTGCCGGCTGGAATGAGGCTGGTTACTTCAACAAGGATGCCGTAACTTCTGACTTCATGACCGGCGTGAAGGCGATGGCAGCAGAGAAGTCTGCATTTATGTTCCATTCCGCTTCTGCCATTACTGAGATGTATGTACAGAATCCGGATACCGAGCTCGGATTCATGCCACTGCCTGCACGTGAGACTGGTTTAAAGACCTCCCTTATGACGGGTGAGCATTTCGCAATCGGTATGTCGAAGACGACAGAGCACCCAGAGGAAGTAAAGCAGTTCATGGAGTTCATGGCGAGAGAGGACATCTGTGGAAGACTTGCAACCAAGTGCGGTATGCCTTCTGGTCTTGATAACGTAGAGAGTGATACCGGCCGTCTCGAGGCATTCTACGGCAAGTATGCAAACAACCCTGAGATCCTGAACATTCCTTACTTCGATCGTAAGTACCTTCCAAGCGGTATGTGGAATGACCTTTGTGTAACTGGTGGCACCATTCTTTCCGGACAGAAGAACGCAACAGAAGATGCTGTCGCTCAGATGAAGAACAGCTACGAAGAGAAGAAGGCACAGGAGTAATGAAATGAAGGTACAAAAAAAGGGAGTAATTAATCTTTTTTACATTCCTGCTGTTGTACTGTTCCTGGTTTTCGTAATCTATCCGTTCCTGCATGGTATAAGAATATCCTTTACCAACTGGAACGGATATTCGCAGACCATGAAGTTTGTGGGAATGAATAACTACGTTCGCCTCCTGAAGGATCCGAACGTAAAGACCGCACTGGTCAATACACTGATTTATGGTATCGTGAGTACGATCATCCAGAATATCCTGGGACTCGCGTATGCCCTGTTCCTGAATACGAAGTTCCGGGGACGTGCCATCGTTCGAACCGTCATTTACATGCCGGTCATGATCGCCTCTCTCATCATGGGTTACATCATGTACTTCGTATTCCAGTATGATGGTGGTGCACTGAACGACATCCTCACCTGGCTCGGACGTGAGCCGGTAGATCTTCTGTCGAGCTCGAACGCGGCCATCGCCATCATCGTCATCGTTAACTCCATCCAGTTCGTGGGTGTCTCCATGGTTATCTACCTCGCCGGCTTACAGAACGTGCCGAGCATGTACTATGAGGCTGCGAAGCTGGACGGTGCCAATGCTGTTGAGATCTTCAAGAATATCTCTCTGCCGCTTCTGATGCCGGCCATTTCGTCGTCGACCATCCTGAACCTTATCGGTGGACTGAAGCTCTTCGATCTCGTTATGGCGCTCACCAGTGGTGGACCTGGATTCTCTACCCACTCACTGTCAACACTCGTAACCAACCAGTACTTCTCGGCCCAGTCCGCAGGCTATGCATCCGCCATCGGTATCGTATCCTTCCTGCTGATCATGGTCATCAGTAACGTGGTTATCAAATTCTTCGACAAGCGGGAGGTGGATGTATAATGCAGAAGAAATCAAATCTGTGGAAATATCTACTGGCGATTTTTATCGTTTTTGTCCACATCATCCCGATCTACATGGTGATCGGTCTTGCATTCAAGTCACCGTATGACCACTCCTCGAGATGGGTACTTCCGGGCTACATCTATACGAAGAACCTCTATACTGCGCTCGAAAAGAGCGGCATGATGCTGGCCCTGAAGAATACCATCCTGATCACCGGTGTATCGATCATCCTGATCACCGTCATCGGTGCGATGGCCGCTTACCCGATTTCGAGAAATAAGAGTAAGCTGAATGTCATCGTAAAGGGTTTCATCATGGGTGTCATGATGATTCCACCACTCAGCATCTTGGTACCGCTCTACTCCTTCATGGCGAACATCGGCGGTATCAATACCTACTGGGGCATCATCGTGGCCCTCGTTACCTTCCAGTTACCGACCAGTATCTTCCTGTATAGTAACTTTATCCAGTCGATTCCGGTAGCGCTGGAAGAAGCAGCAGCCATCGACGGCTGCGGACCGATTCAGATCTTCTTTAAGATCATCCTTCCGCAGTTAAAGCCGGTGACCGCATCGGTTATCATCATCACCGGTGTGTACTGCTGGAATAACTATCAGTTTGCACTGTACCTTCTTCAGTCACCGAAGATGAAGACCGTTACACTGGCGATCGCCGGATTCTTCTCCGCCGATGCAGCGAACATGAACGGTGCCGCTGCGGCCGCGTTCATCGGTATCCTGCCGGTTATCGTACTCTTCCTCTTCCTGCAGAAGTATTTCATCCAGGGTATGGTAGATAGCGCAATTAAATAAAATATGTTTATGGCCAGGCCAATCACGCAATGAAATAGAAGTAATTGTCGAGGCCTGGCTATCGTTGTAGAAATAGATGGAGGCCGTTATGGGCATCACTTTTAATGAAGAAAAAAAGGTGTTTCTGTTAAAAACAAAGAACACCAGCTACCAGTTCCGCGTGGCGGAATTCGGATTTCTGGAGCATTTATATTACGGAAGGAGAGTGGAGGAGGCCGTGGATTACATCCCGGTCCGCCTTCGCCATGGTTTCGAGGCGAATCCGTATGAGATGAAGCAGGACCGTACACTGTGTCTCGACGTACTCGAGCAGGAGTATCCTGGCTTCGGCGTATCTGATTTCAAGACATCTGCATGCAGTATCATCCACGCAGATGGATCCAACTGTATTGATTTTCGTTACGTTTCGCATCGCATCTATAACGGGAAGTATACGATCGAAGGCATGCCATCTCTTCGGAACAAGGGGGATGACTGGATGACGCTCGAGGTCGTACTGCAGGATGTCGCAACGAAGGTAGAAGTGACCCTGTTCTACGGTGTACTGGAGAGCTGTGATGTCATCACGAGACATGCGGTGATTCGAAATCTCGAAGATACCGAAATTACACTGCATGCAGCCCACTCCACCTGCCTCAGCTTCCCGACCGATGAGATGGACCAGATCGATTTTTACGGCAGCTGGGGACATGAGCGAAATGCACAGCGAACACCGGTCCGTCATGGCAAGACCGTCGTGGACAGTATCCGTGGCATTTCGAGTCACTACTATAATCCGACCATCGTGTTATGTGATCACGAGACGACGGAGACGGCTGGTGACTGCTATGGCGTCGCCCTCGTCTACAGTGGAAACTTCCAGATTACGGTTGAGGTCAATGACTTCAAGCAGACACGTGTGGTGGCCGGCATCCATCCGGACACCTTCTACTGGAAGCTGAATCCGGGTGAAACCTTTGCGACCCCGGAGGCAGTGATGTCTTTCAGCGCAGCAGGTCTCACCGGATTAAGCCATCATTATCATGATGTCGTACGGCACTTCCTGATTCCGGGACAGTTCGAGAATCAGCGCTGTCCGGTACTCCTCAACAACTGGGAAGCGACGATGATCGACTTCGATGAAGAGCAGCTTATGCAGATCGCAAGTGCAGGTAAGGAGCTCGGCGTCGAGATGTTCGTCATGGACGACGGCTGGTTTGGGCGAAGAACGAATGAGTTCCGTGGACTCGGTGACTGGCAGTGCAATCTGGAAAAGCTTCCGAGCGGCATCGCCGGCTTCTCGAAGCGGATTCATGGTCTCGGACTCAAGTTCGGCATCTGGATCGAACCGGAGATGATAAGTGAAGACTCCCGGCTTTATGAAGAGCATCCGGACTGGTGCATCGCTATCCCAGGCAGAAAGCCGACCAGGCAGCGGTATCAGCTGATTCTCGATTACAGTCGCGATGAAGTCGTCGAGTACATATTTGATCAGATTTATAATGAGTTCAAGGACGCGGAAATCGACTACATCAAGTGGGATATGAACCGCAGCATGACCGATCGTTTTTCACAGGCACTGCCGGCAGAACGACAGGGTGAGCTCTGTCACCGTTATGTGCTCGGCTTCTATAAGCTGATGGAGAAGCTCACCACGACCTTTCCGCAGATTCGTTTCGAGGGCTGCTGTGGTGGCGGCGGACGTTTCGATATGGGTGTTCTGTACTACGCACCGCAGATCTGGTGCTCCGATGATACAGATGCCATCGAACGGATCAGTATCCAGCATGGTACCTCCTTCTTCTATCCACCATCTGTGATGGGGGCACATGTTTCTGTCTGCCCGAACCAGCAGACCGGCCGTAGCGTATCGATCGATACGAGAGCCGCGCTTGCCTACTACGGCACCTTCGGCTATGAGCTCGATCCAAATGAGCTGAATGATGAAGAGAAGGAAGCTGTGAAGCGCCAGATTCAGTACTATCAGGAGCATGCGCTGACAAGCGCGTTTGGTAAGTACTACCGTCTGACCGGCGTGGGGCATGAATTCGTCGCCTTCATGTCGGTGGCGGATGATCAGAAGAGCGCCGTCTTCAGCTTCGTACAGCGACGTACCAGCGCGAACAAGGGCATCATTTACATCAAGCTGCGTGGTCTCAACGAAGCTGCGGTTTACACGATCCCGGAGCTCGGCCTAGAGTTAAGTGGTGCGAGCCTTATGTATGCCGGACTTCCGATGCCGGTGATCAAGGCAGACAACACAGCGAAGACCTTTACGCTGATTCAGAAGTGAATAGAAGTGAATAGAAGTATCATAGAATGAAAGACGTAGCCCGCCACGGGTATCTGCAGATGAGTTGCGCATCGGAGAGCTCTTCGGGCGTAGCTCTGCCGTGGATTGGAAACGTCAGATGGGTAGAGTATCAGGAGGATAAGAAAATGAAATTACGTTCACAGGAAGTACGTACACTGGCTCCGGAGAATGATCCGCTGAAGATGGGTATGGGCTGGAAGGTCGAGGACCTCGGTAAGCCGCAGATCATGGTGGAGAGCACCTTCGGCGACAGCCATCCGGGCAGCGCGCACCTCGATCAGTTCGTGAAGCAGGCGGTGCAGGCTGTCAACGAAAACGGTGGTAAGGCGGCCCGTTACTTCGCAACCGATATGTGTGATGGCATCGCACAGGGCCATGACGGCATCAATTACTCACTCGCACACCGCGATGCGATCACAAACCTCGTGGAGGCACAGGCAAACGCCAGCGTATATGACGGCGGTGTCTTCATCGCAAGCTGTGATAAGTCCATGCCGGCCATGCTGATGAGCATCGGTCGTCTCAAGGACATGAGTGCCATCGTTGTGACCGGTGGTGTTATGGAGGCGCATACCCTTCCGAAGGAGTACGTCGTTAACGATCCTGCCTGCGCGATCAACGAGCTTCTGACCCTCGAGCAGATCGGCAAGTTCGACGCCTGGGAGAAGACCGGCGTGATCCCGAACAGCCAGCTCGATTACTATAAGCACAACGCCTGCCCGAGCTGTGGCGCCTGCTCCTTCATGGGCACCGCCTCCACGATGCAGGTCATGGCAGAGGCCCTCGGGCTGATGCTTCCGGGCACCGCTCTGATGCCAGCCACTGCTCCAGAGCTCCGGCAGGCAGCGTATGATGCTGGCAAGCAGCTTATGGAGCTTGTGAAGAAGGGCATCACCGCAAAGGACATCGTGACGAAGGAGAGCTTCGAGAACGCGATCATGGTCCATGCCGCGATTTCCGGTTCGACCAATGCAACCATGCATCTTCCGGCCATCGCACATGAGTTCGGCATCGAGATCGATGCGGAGACCTTCGACCGTATGCACCGTGGCGCACATTATCTTCTGAACATCCGTCCGTCCGGCGACTGGCCTGCACAGTACTTCTACTATGCAGGTGGCGTGCCACGCGTCATGGAGGAGATCAAGTCGATGCTCCACCTCGACGTCATGACCGTCACCGGCAAGACCCTCGGTGAGAACCTCGAGGAGCTGAAGAAGAACGGCTTCTACGAGCACTGCGATGAGATCCTGAAGGAGAAGACGGCTGGACTGAACCGTGAGGTTACCCGCGAGGATATCATCCACAGCTTCGATAACGCAAAGGGCACCAACGGCAGCATTGCCATCCTCAAGGGGAACCTGGCACCAGAGGGCTGTGTCATCAAGCATACGGCCTGCCCGAAGGAGATGATGAAGGCGACGCTGACCGCGAAGCCATATGACAGTGAGGAAGCCTGCATTGCCGCCGTACTTGACGGTGAAGTGAAGCCGGGCGATGCGATCTTCATCCGCTACGAGGGACCGCGAGGCAGCGGCATGCCGGAGATGTTCTACACCGGTGAGGCGATCTGCGCGGATCCGAAGCTCGCATCCAGTGTCGCACTAATCACGGATGGTCGTTTCTCCGGCGCGAGCCGTGGTCCGGTGATCGGACATGTCAGCCCGGAGGCCGCGGTCGGCGGACCGATCGCCCTAGTGGAGAAGGGCGATCTCATCCAGATCGATGTGGAGCAGCGCCTGCTCGCCATCGTCGGTGTCAAGGGTGAGAAGAAGACGCCGGAAGAGATGGAGGCCATCCTCGCCGAGCGTCGCGCGAAGTGGCAGCCGAAGCCACAGAAGTACACGAAGGGCCTGCTGAAGCTCTATGCTCAGCACGCCGTCAGCCCGATGAAGGGCGCATACATGGAGTGATGTCGCTTCTTAGCAATGCAGACGCGATGCACGCGGTGTAGGTAAGGAGCCGGCGGGATATCCCGCCGGCTTTTCAGCGCCTTTTTTCGCCTTAAGGTATGGAATCCTCGCCGACATGTGATACACTATGTGAAAGTATGGCCAGTCCACACATGAAAAAGATTCTTCCATAGAAAGAACAGGAGACATATATGAAAAAGGCGTTAATTACAGGTATCACAGGTCAGGATGGTTCCTATCTTGCAGAGCTTCTGCTGGAGAAGGGCTATGAGGTGCACGGCATCATCCGTCGTGCGTCGGTTTCCACGACTGAGCGCATCGACCACATCCTCGATCAGCTGATCATCCATGAGGGCGATCTGTCTGATTCCTCCAGCATCATCCGTATCGTGCTTCAGGTGAAGCCGGATGAGATCTACAACCTCGCGGCGCAGTCCCATGTACAGGTGTCCTTCGAGGCCGCCGAGTACACCGGTGACGTCGATGCACTCGGTGTGCTTCGTATCCTCGAGGCTGTACACACCGCGGGTCTCGATAAGACCTGTCGTGTTTACCAGGCATCCACTTCCGAGCTCTTCGGTAAGGTCGAGGCGGTTCCACAGTCCGAGACGACCCCGTTCCATCCATTTAGCCCGTATGCGGTTGCGAAGCAGTACGGCTTCTGGATGATGCGTCAGTATCGTGATGCCTATGGCATCTTCGCCTGCAACGGCATCCTCTTCAACCATGAGTCTGAGCGTCGCGGTGACAATTTCGTAACGCGTAAGATCACGCTTGCTGCCGGCCGTATCGCCTGTGGTCTTCAGGACCACCTCGAGCTCGGCAACCTGGATTCTCTCCGTGACTGGGGTTACGCGAAGGACTACGTCGAGTGCATGTGGCTGATTCTTCAGCAGGATGAGCCGGATGATTACGTCATCGCGACCGGCGTGCAGCACACCGTTCGTGAGTTCACCACCCTCGCATTTGCGCATGATGGCATCGAGCTCGAGTGGCGCGGCGAGGGCATCGACGAGAAGGGCTACGATAAGAAGACCGGCAAGATGCTCGTCAGCGTCAACCCGAAGTGGTACCGTCCGACCGATGTCGTAAACCTCTTAGGTGATCCGACGAAGGCGAGAACGAAGCTCGGCTGGAATCCGCAGAAGACCAGCTACGAGGAGCTCTGCCGGATCATGGCCGAGCATGACCTCCAGCTTGCGAAGAAGGAAGCAGGGCTCCAGTAAGATCGGACGTCGACAGGAATGGCCGGCAGGGCCATCGGAGTGAACAGAGAAACAGGAGTATGGGCAGGTGGCGCAGATCGAAACGTCGGCCTGCTCATGTGATTTATATGGAGAAGTATATGGAAAAAGTCCTGATTTTTGGCGCGGGCGGCTTCGTCGGAAGCTACCTCTCGCGCGAGTTTCTCGAGCATGGCTACGCCGTGGTCGGGAGTGATAAGGCCACGCGCGGGCAGCTGCCGCCGGAGGTCGCGTTCCACCCGGCGGATCTTCTGAACGCGGAAGAAGTTGAATCGCTGGTCAATGCTGTCGGCCCGGACGTCGTCATTAACCTCGCCGCCATCAGCAGCGTCGGGGCTTCGTGGGGCATCCCGCAGACGACGATCGAGGTGAACGTGGTCGGTGCGCTCAACATCCTCGAGGCCGCACGAAAGGCAGAGAAGAAGCCGCGCATCCTCTTCGTCGGCTCCAGCGAGGAGTACGTGATCACAGAGCAGGCGATCGATGAGGAAACGGAGCTCAACGCCAGCAACCCGTATGGCATCTCGAAGGTGACGCAGGAAAATTTCGCGGCGCTCTACCGCGCGCACTATGGACTTCAGGTCTACTGCGTGCGTCCGTTTAATCACACCGGCGTCGGCCAGCGCGATTCCTTCGTCCTCCCGAGCTTCTGTAAGCAGGTGGCGGCGATCGAGAAGAGCGGGCAGCCGGGCACCATCCAGGTCGGCAATCTCAACATCGAGCGTGACTTCAGCCACGTGAAGGACATCGTCCGCGCATACCGCATGATCGTCGAGCATGACGACTGCCGCGCCATCTATAACGTCGGCTCCGGCACGGCATATAACCTGACGGAGCTGCTTCAGTACGTCACGAAGCTCAGCCACCAGTCGATCTCCATCGAAGTCGACCCGGCACGCTTCCGTCCGTCCGACCAGCCACGCATCTGCTGCGACCACAGCCGCATCACGGAAGAGCTCGGCTGGACCCCGGAGTACAGCGTTTACGACGCACTGAAAGAAATGTACGAAGCATTTCTAAATGCCTGAGCGCCTGCGATGTACTCCAGGAAATGTACGACGCATTTCTGAATTCCGGAGCACCTGCGACAGGTCATGGAGGAAAAAGCAGGGGGTCCGGACAGGGATGTGTATCGGAACTGAAAATCAAAGATCGAAGTATCCGAAGCCGGCGGGAGATCCCGCCGGCTTCATTTATATATCGAAAAATTCGTGCAACAGGAATTTATTGCCGCACAGATATGGCTGGAGTAAAATGCAGAGTGAATTTTCGCATGGCAGAATTACAAAAATTAGGCAAAATAAACATAAAATCTGCATTTTTTAAACATGCTTTGTAAAAAAATCCTCAAAATTGAGTAAAAACATATTGACAGTCACTATATAACGTTATATGATGACAGTACATTATAAGACGTCTTAAAGCAGTGAAGCACTATGGCAAATTTGGAGGAATAATTATGAAGCAGGAGCACATTGATCAGATCAACAAGGCCGTTGCGGCCGTTGCAGCAAAGAAGCACATTAACCACTTCTATTTCGTAGCATGTGGTGGTTCCCAGGCATTTATGATGCCGGCACAGTTTATGTTTGATAAGGAGCTGGAGACCCCGTCAGGTATCTATACATCGAACCAGTTTGTACATGAAGTGCCGAAGGCATTAGGCGAGGATTCCGTCGTTATTACATGTTCTCATTCGGGAAATACACCAGAGACTGTCAAGGCAACCGAGATGGCAAGATCCATGGGTGCAACGACGATCGCATTATCGAACCTTGTGGATTCTCCACTGTGGAACGCAGCAGAATATCCGATCCACTATGACTGGGGCAAGGATGCAGATGCAAGTGATTTGAATAAGGCTGTATTATATTCTCTGGTTTTCCGTATTCTGGATGCAGTTGCTCCGTGCGATAAGTATAAGGAAGGTATCGCATCTGTAGAGAATATCAATGATGTTCTCGAGAAGGCAAAGGCTCTGTATGCTGATAAGCTGAAGGAGTGGGGCAAGAAGTATAAGAGAGAGAAGATGATTTACACCATGGGCAGCGGCGCTTGCTATGGCGAGACATATTCTTTCGCAATCTGCCTGCTGATGGAGATGCAGTGGATCCACTCGAATTGCATTCACAGTGGTGAGTACTTCCACGGCCCATTCGAGGTAACTGATTTTGACGTACCATTTATCATCGTGAAGGGCATCGGTTCTACCAGACCGCTGGATGAGAGAGCATACAATTTCTGTAAGAAATATTCTGATTGCATTATGCTGATTGATTGTGAGGACTTCGATATGACCGGCATTGCAGAGAGTGTAAGAGAGTACTTTGCACCACTGGTAGCAGGCGCTGTTCTTCGCTCACTTGCAGATGAGTTTGCATATCAGAGAGGTCATGACCTTGGCGTTCGCCGTTATATGTGGAAGATGGAATACTAATCAGATATAAGGACGAAAGAACGACGGGGGTTCTGACAGGAAGATGAGTCAGGATTTCCGTCGTTCTGTCATAAATACAGATAAGGAGAAAGCGACATATGAAAATGAAGCGTGCTTTTGCTGCACTTATGGCAGCAGTAATGGGACTTTCCTTAGCAGCTTGCGGTAGCAGTTCCGGAACGGATACAACGACGGCAGCCAACGGCGCAGCGGCAACGGATGACGGAAAGGTTGTGATCAATTTCTTCCACCGCTGGCCGAATGATCCGAAGAACTCGATGTTTAAGGAGCTGGTTCAGGAATATATGGATGAGAACCCGAATGTAACCATTAACATGGATTGCATTCTGAATGATCAGTATAAAGAAAAAATCCGTATGATTGTAAGTACAGATGAAGTGCCGGATATTTTCTCTTCCTGGTCAGGAACATTTGCACAGGAGATGATCGCTTCCGGCAATGTTGCCTCATTAAACGATATGTATGAGTCCGATAAGGATTGGTCTTCGCAGATCGCACCGGCGAGTGTTGAAAAATTCACATTTGATGGACAGATCTACGGAGTACCATGGTCACAGGATGGTAAGGTATTCTATTACAACAAGAAGGTTTTTGAAGAGAATAATATCAGTATTCCGACAACCTGGAATGAGTTCATCGCTGTACTGGATCAGCTAAAGGCAGCAGGTTATGAGACTCCGATCATCGCGGGTCTGTCTGATGGCTTCGAGTCCCTGCATTATTTAGGCACGATGAACCAGAGAATGATCGATCCGGAGACGCTGGCGAAGGATTATGATCCTGCAACCGGAGAGTTTACAGATCCTGGTTACACTGAAGTGCTGAAGAAATGGCAGCAGTTAACATCCTATATGGGAGAGACCAGCACCGCGATTAATCATGAGACCGCCAGAAACACCTATTTTGCAACCGGTGAGGCGCCGATCATGTATTTGCAGTTTGCAGAGATTCCGATGCTTGAGAAGTCCCTTCCGGATGATTTCGAGTATGGATTCTTTAATTTCCCTGCATTTGAGGATGGCAAGGGCGATCCGAAGGAGCTGACCGGTGCACCGGAAGGCTTCATGATCAGCAATAAGGCGAAGAATCCGGAAGAGTGCCAGAAGTTCTTAAAGTGGCTGGTAAGCAAGAAGGGCGGAGAGGCTCTGACAACACAGAGCGGTGATCTTTCCTCTGTTGCAGGTGCAGTAGATGAGACGAATGCACTGCCGTCACAGTTAGAGGCGATGGATATCATCAAGAACGCAAGCAAGCTCACCCCATGGTTTGATAATGCATGCGATCCTGGCGTATATACCGTATACCAGCAGGTAGCACAGGCGATTGCGACAGGTGATGAAACACCGGAGAGCGGTATGCAGGAAGTACAGCAGGCTGCAGCATCCTTACATTAAAGAAACACGCGGCCCGATGGTCGTAAAATAGTAAATATGAATCCGTTCGAGGCAGGGAATCACCTGCTTCGGACGTGATGAAAAGATGGGATGGATGATTTTGACGAAGAAGAAAAATTTAGAAGCATTTATTTTTGCAATACCAGCACTCGTGATACTCGGTATCTTTGTGTATTTCCCACTGATTAAAAATATTATCTACAGCTTCCAGTCATTTACACTTTCTTCGGTAACCAAGGAATGGGTAGGACTGGCAAATTATCAGCAGCTTTTTACCGACAAGACTATCCTTGCCTGTCTGAAAAATAATATTCTTTATGCATTAATTTCCATTATCATACAGGTAGGATTCGGCCTCGTTCTGGCGGCAGTGCTGGAGGACGTCGTATTCCAGCGAGTTGCCCCGTTTTTCAGAAGTGTATATTTTATCCCGACGGTTATTTCGATGACCGTTGTGTGTCTGCTATTTAAATTTGTTTATAATCCTCAAATGGGATTGCTGAACAGCTTTTTACAGGCGATTGGACTAGATAATCTCGCGAAAGTCTGGTTGGGAAGCAAAAAAACAGCGATGTATGCAGTCATTGCGGTATCGCAGTGGCAGAGTACCGGATATACGACCATGCTGTTTATCGTGGCGATTCAGAAGATTCCGCATGATTTATATCAGGCTGCTGAGGTTGATGGCGCAAGTAAAATCGAACGGTTTTTCTATATCACCGTTCCGCAGGTAAAGCAGATGTTCTTTGTAACCATGATTTTAACCGTCGTGGGTGCATTTACCGTCTTTAACGAGCCGTATATTTTAACGGGTGGTGGTCCTGGTACCGCAACGATGGTTCTGTCTCTGCACATGTATCAGACGGGATTCATCAAGCAGAATATGGGGTATGCATCCGCGATTGCGATGCTGATCTTCGTGATTACAGCCGTATTATCTTCCGTACAGTTCTTTAGTTATGGAACGGATAAGGAGAATGGCGATGAGTAAAATACAGCAAAATAGAAACAAAATCGGAGTAGGCGAAGTACTATGTTTTGTTGTGCTCTGTATTTTAGCAATCCTGATTATTTATCCTCTGTGCTGGATTCTGATGTCTTCCTTTAAGGACTATCAGGGAATCTATGGAGATGTATGGGGACTTCCGAAAAAATGGCTCTGGGAAAATTACGTAACGGCGTGGAATAAGGGTATTTCCCAGTATTTTGCAAACAGCTTGATTGTTACGATCGCGACTCTGGCAGGCGTAGTATTTGTTTCTTCTTTTGCAGCATTCGGCGTATGTCAGATTAAGGGAAAGCTTGGAAATTTTGTATTTTTATTCTGTCTGTGCGGACTCCTTCTTTCCCCACAGGTATGTCTGCTTCCGCTGTTTATGCTGCTGAAGGCGTTAAAGCTGAAGAACACCCTGGGTGCGATGATTTTACCATACATTGCGTTCCGTCTTCCGGTTTCCATCATGCTGATCCGCTCGTTCTTTATCGGTATTTCAAAAGAAATGGAAGAGGCAGCCATCCTGGACGGAGCAACACTGTTCCAGATTTATAAAGAGATTTATCTGCCGCTTTCGAAGCCGATCATGTCAACTGTGGTCATCATGACGACGTACTATGCATGGAATGAATTCGTTTTTGCGACGATTTTTGTAGACAGTTCAAAACTCAGAACCATTCCGGTAGGTCTGATGGCCTTCAGTGACGGACTCATGACAGAATGGGGCGTTGTTCTGGCTGGTATGGTGATCGCCTGCCTCCCAATCATGATTCTGTTTATCGCGATGCAGAAGAACTTCGTTCGAGGCATGATGGCAGGATCTGTAAAGGGCTGATTTCAAGCAGATAATCGACAGGTTAGTGTGATAAGTAATGGGACAGAGTGCCGGACATGAATATGGAGGTTTGAGAAGATATGAAATTAATCGCAATCGGCGACAATGTAACGGATTGCTATATGGATGAGGGTGTGTATTTTCCAGGCGGCAATGCAGTGAACGTAGCTGTAAACTGTAAGAAAAACGGAGCGGAAAAAGTAAATTACATCGGCGTTTTCGGTGATGACGAGCGTGCAGATTATATTAAGCAGTGCCTGACAGAAGAGGGTGTTACGTATGACCGATCCAGAAAGGTATATGCACATTCGGCTCAGCCGAGAGTGTACCTGAAGGATGGAGACCGTGTGTTTGCAGCAGGCGTTCGTGACAGCTGTCAGCATCTATTCTCGATTAAAATCGTGAAGGAAGATGAGGAAATCATCAAGGAGTATGATATCTGCCATACCAGCTGCTACTCGAACTTAGAGTATGAGCTTCCGGCACTGGCGGAACTCTGCGCAGTTTCCTTCGATTTCTCAGATAAAAAGGATGAGGAGTATCTGAAGAGAACCTGCCCATATGTAAGCTATGCGTTTTTCTCCGGTTCGGACATGACGGAAGAAGAGTGCGAAGCGCTTTTAAAGCATGTGCATACATTCGGAACGAAAATTGTAGGCATTACCAGAGGATCGAAGGGCTCGATGTTCTATGATGGAGAGAAGGTATATCATCAGGGAATCAAAAAAGTAGAAGCCATCGATACCATGGGTGCAGGAGATAGCTTCATCGCCGGTTTCTTAACAGCACATGGTGATGGAAAAACGATGGAAGAGGCACTCGATTATGCGGCAGAGCGTTCTGCGCTTACCTGTACGATTCGTGGCGGTTTCGGACATCCACATCCGATGTGAGTTTTGCAATAATGAACTGTAAGAAGAATGGACTGGTGTTGACATGACAACAGTCCATTTTGATGTATGGAAAGCATGCTGATAGATGATAAATCCATGACTTTCTTTCGTGATTATGTAAAAAGGTAGAGGAGATATACTATGCTTCATATGGATTATCATGTACACTGTAAAAATTCTCCGGATAGCAGTGAGCCACTGGATGAAATCTGTCAAGGTGCAGTGGATGCCGGGCTTACGGAAATCATGGTCACGGATCATTATGAGTTATTCACCGATGATTATGGGCGTGCGGCGTTTGATCCTGCATATCTGGATCAATGTCTGGATTCGGTCATGGAATGCAGAGAAAAGTATAAAGACCGTCTCTATGTGGGTTTTGGAACCGAATTAGGACAGATTCATCTGCAGCAGAAAGCCGCAGACTTCATTACAGCTACCTATCCGTTTGATTTTGTGATTGCGTCCTTTCATAAAATTGACAATTTGGATTTGAAAGGATACGATTACCATAATGTAAGTTGTGATAGCTTAAAAGGGCGATATCTGGAAGGACTACTGAAAATTGCTGAAACGGGAGACTTCGACTGTCTCGGTCATGTGGATCTGATCAAGCGCTATGCTGCCGGACAGGGAATCAGCATTCGCTTAGAGGATGACGAAGAGGCGGTCAGGGAACTGTTCCGGATTTTAGTACGCAGAAATAAAGGGATTGAAATCAATACATCAGGACTTCGACAGGCTGTACATGAACAGTTTCCATCGAATACTCTTATAAAGTGGTACAAGGACGAGGGCGGAACCATCATAACGCTTGGGTCGGATGCACATCGCAGACAGGATGTTGGTGCAGGAATCCAGGAGGCGGAGAAGATACTACAGAGCTTGGGATTTCCTTATATTAGCAGGTTCAAGGAAAGAAGACTATTACAAGAGAAAATAAACTAAGGGAGAGAATAGCCGATGCTGGATCAGAATACGTCAATTCCGTTATACGAACAAATGAAAATTTCAATCAGGAGAGACATTGAAAGAAAAAAATATGCACCGGGAGATCGTATGCCGAGCGAGCCGGAGCTGGAAGAGCAGTACCGTGTCAGTCGAATCACAGTGCGTAGAGCGATCAAAGAGCTGTGCGATGAAAATGTACTGATCAAACGACAGGGGAAGGGAACGTTTGTGATAGGCGAAGAAAACAACGCGGCCAGACTGGATCAGGAAACCTTAGGCTTTCACGAGTCAATTCGACGAAATGGAAAAAGCGCAAGATCGGAAGTTATAAAAAAAGAGATTATCAAGGTTAAAAAGGAGTATGCCGGTGATTTGGAAATCGATCCGGACGATGATGTAATCTTTTTACAGCGGGTCATGTATGCGGATAAAAAGCCGATTATGATTGACAACAGTTATATTCCGCTTAAACGTTTCCCTGGAATTTTCGAAAAATTAACAGAGGATTTTTCGCTAATTGAGATACTGGAGAAGGACTATGGCGTGAAGCCCAAAAAGTATTATCGGGTATTAAAGGTTCGGAAAGCAAATGAAGAGATGAGCCGGCTGCTGAACTGCCAGCTGGGTGATCCTGTCTTTGATCTTTTTAAACTGACCTTTGATACACGTGACAATGCGCAGTATATCTCCATATCGTTACTGAATGGAGCAGATACATACTATGTGATGTCCAATGATGCCGGAAATGAAATCAAGCATAGTGGCTTAAGATGGAAAGTATAGATTCACCGATTTAAAGTGGCCTCCGTTTAGGAGGCTGCTTTTTGTTACTGGTGCGAAAACTTCGGGCTAAGCCCCAGGGAAATGCGAAGTATATATTCACTATAAAACATGTTATAATGTACATAAGTATGTCCGGTGCAGGGACAGAGAGCTATACGGCTGCGCCGATGGGGGACGTGATGAGGTCTGGAATTCGTAATTTCATTATGAAAAACTGTTTTTTATATAAGCGCAGTACTCTAAAATATCATACGCGAACATTTTTTACACTGCTGCTCTGTATGTCGCTGTTGCTCACGCTGAGCGCGGGCGCGACGCCGGTCTATGCAGAGCAGACGAGCGCTGCGACCGCAGCGCCGGCATCCGGCACCGAAACATCGCCGCCGCCCACGCCGCCGGCATGAACGGCCACCTCGCGAAGACGATCGACATGGACGAAGTCGTGAAGGTCATCTGCCGCGTTTTAACGGGCTCTGACCCTATGAAGAAAAACTTGCAGAATTCTTAAGCCGGTCGAAAGGGGGTCAGACCCCTCTCGGATTCAGGTAGGCATCCTCGTAACGTCTTAAGCCGGTCGCAAGGGTGGTCAGACCCCCTTGCGAAACGGGGCGGTTTGACTGGACGTGCAAAATCTGAAAAAATCAGTTCCGTTTCAGCTTTTTCTGCGCTATAATATACAGCTGTAGCGGGGACATAGCTCAGTTGGGAGAGCGTTGCGTTCGCAACGCAAAGGTCGCGGGTTCGAATCCCGTTGTCTCCATAGAGTGGATCGTATTCGAAGCATCGGATACGATCCTTTTTTTATGATGATGTTTCGGCCCTCCACATCATCACTCCGCGCATGCGTTGTGCCTCGCCGCAACGCACTCTGCCGCTCGCTGACTCATCGTCAGCCACATCCTCACTTCTGCAGTATCTGTTTTTCGTTCTCCTGCACGCGCCGCTCGAGCGCTGTATACTGCCGGAGCTCGTTCTCCGTAAATCCCCGGAACTTCGCCTGCTCGTAGTCGCGCTCCGCGGCCGCGATATCCTGCAGCACTGCATCCGACGCCGGCAGCAGCTCGAGACGGATCTTCCGCGGCTCGCGTTTTTTCTTCGTCATTCCGTCCGCGTCTGCATCCTGTGCCTCGCCACGCTTTCCGAAAAGACCAGTCGCCTCGGCTATTTCCACCACGTCACGCCGTTTCCTCGGCACGTCGACCACCTCGAGCATCCCGCGTGCGACCAGCTTCTGCAGCGCGCTGCGCAGATCCCCGCGGCTCATATGCATCAGCTCCGCAAGATCCTTCCGGCTCAGCGCCTTTCCCGCATCCTTTCGATCAGTCGCCTCCACGGCATCTTCCCGCGCCGGCATCTGCGCTTCAGCCCCTCGAGCGAGCGCCTTTCCCGCGTCCTTCCGATACAGCAGCAGCGACAGCTCCGCCATCGTCATATCATACTTCAGCGCCACCGACTCGAGATAGCGCTCGAGCAGCTTCCGGTCCCGGTACTTCTCCACGATGATCCCATCCTCCGAAATCACCTCCTGCAGCGCCTGGCTCCGCTCCTCACCGAGCTTCTGCGTCCCCGGAATCGTCGCCGGGAACACGAAACCATCCTTCGCCGCATCCACCAGAAAATGATAGACCTGCAGCCGCTTCCGCTCATACGCCTCCTCATCCAGCACATGCTTGAAGAAGTCGTTGTAGCACTCGAACATCGCGAGCTTCATCTCCACCGTCCGCGCGAAGCTGATCTTCTGATTCACCAGTGAGCCCTTCGTCTTCACATAATAGTAGACCGGCGTCCGCAGCGCATAGAACGTCGTCGCATAGCGCACATACTCGAGATTAAACAGGAAATCCTCGCACCAGCTGAGCTTCGCATCCATCCGGATCCCGTGCGCCTCCACGAGCGAGCGCCGGTAGAGCTTATTCCACAGCACCCCATAGTAGTAGTCCGCCGGATTCTCCATCATAAAGCCCACGAACGCTTCACGCCCGATCACCTGGTCAGTGTCAATGTCTCCTTTCCGCGACACCATCTTTCCGACGACACGATAGAAGTCCGCGATCACCATGTCGCAGCCCGTCTCCTCGGCTGCCCGCACCATCAGCTTCGTCGCATCCGCTGTCAGCCAGTCATCACTGTCCACAAACTGCAGAAACGTCCCCCGCGCCCGCGTGATCGCCTGGTTTCGCGTATCCGACACCCCCGAATTCTCCTTATGCACGACCACCACGCGCGCATCCGCCCGCGCATACCCGTCGCAGATCTCCCCGGACCGGTCCTTACTTCCATCATCCATGAGGATCAGCTCGAAATCCCGAAACTCCTGATTCAGAATACTGTCCACACAGCGCGCGAGACTCTTCTCCGTGTTATACACCGGCACGATGATACTGACCTTCGGCTCCATAGGCACCTCCATCAAAAAACTACTTCTAGTTGTACCATAAAACCCTCCCGCTGACACTCGTATATTTCTGCTCACTTTCCCTAGGCTCATGCCTCCGTCCTCCACCTCCTTACGTCGCGCTCACTCATCCGCGCCCGCCACCTTTCTTATGCCAATGCCTCCGCCCTCGATCTACTCACTCCGCACCCTCCACCTTCTTTCGCCTCCTCGCGCCGCGCGGAAGCACGGATTCCCTCATGAAAGTGTAATGAAGTATCATTTATTCGCTCATGAAAGTGGCAGAGCACAAGAAAAACCGCTTAACTCAGATGTCGTATTTCTAACAAAGTCCTGGCGCTAAAAAACAGATGAACGTGTTAAACAGAAAAATGATCGGTGAAATCACAAATTGTGACTTCATCGATCATTTAAGATACGCTCTTTTTCCAAACCACTTCTGGCTGGCGATGATTCTTTATACAATCGCACAGATACAGATTGATCAGTGTCTGATATGGGATGCCGATGGCAGCCGACTGATCCTTGAAATAGGCCACGACTTTCTCATCCAGATTAATGGTTACCTGCTTCTTAAGCGATTTTGCATACGGATTTTTTGCCGCCTTACTAAAATCAAACTCTTTCTCTAAAAACTCATCTCTTTCGTTCGTCATTCCCTACTCCTTTCATAGCCTGCTCTTTCAGTTGTCGTAGCCTTTCTGGACGAAATAATACGAAAGCCCTCCTATAATTATAGTGTAATTATACGTCAACCAGAAACGGATCGCTTTTTTGAAACCAAAATGCATTATTGCGAAGTATATGGGCGAATCTGCATCTCCGCAGACCATGGTTTTGACTGTGCAAAAAGTTTTCAAAATTTGCGCTTGACGATTTGGCAAGTCAGAAATAGAATTATATTAGGCTGAGTAATGAAGCTTGGCAAAAGGAGGGAAGATTATGGGCAAGGAGTTGGGAGAACGAATATATGAAATGTTGCAGAAACAGGGACTTCAGCAAAAGGAACTGGCAGAACGAATCGGTATCACGGAAACTGCTATGTCACGTTATATTTCCGGAACGAGAGAACCTAAACCTGATGTGATTGCTAATATGGCAACTGCATTGCACACAACATCAGATTATCTCCTGGGAATTGAGAATGATGAGTTCAATTATCATCATGTTCGCCGTATGATCGCAAGAAATGCTTCTTCTATGACGGATCAGGAAAAGAAAGCTCTGATTGAAGCACTGTTCGGGGAGGCGTAAGGATTGCCAATCAAAATATCGAATCAAAGATACGAAGAAATCAAGCGTATCGTCGTAAGAATGTTTGTAAAATACGGAGTATCTTGCGTGCCAATTAACGGTTTTGAAATCGCACATAAGATGGGGATTAAAGTTATTCCTTACTCAGCCATCGCTCCAAGTAAGCGTTGGCTTCTTATTAAAAAAAGCGAGGATGGCTTTTCGGTAGAAATGGATAACGGTCAGTGGTACATATTCTATAACGACGAGAAAGATTATGGGCGTGTAAATCATACCATTATGCACGAGCTCGGTCACATTGTTCTTGACCACACGGAGGATAGTGAGTTGGCAGAAAAAGAAGTGAAATTTTTTGCCAAATATGCACTTGCGCCACCCGTTCTTATTCATAAGCTCAAACTGGATGATCCGGAAAGCATAGCACAGATATTTGAAATAAGTTATGAAGCTGCATGTTATGCTTACTTCCATTGGTGAAAAAGCAGGCACTCGATGTGGATAATCTGGCGCTGATAGCGTGTTCTGATACGAAATCAAACGATTCATCTGTGAATACGCAGAAAGGAGTTCATTTTTTTGTAGACGATTACCGATTCAATGGAATCTATAACAATCCAGAAAAAACTTTGGCAAAATACGCTCAATACTCATTTCTTCTTACGCCAGATTTTTCAACGTATGCGGACATGAACTTGTGGCGCCAGATGGAAAGCGTTGCAAAAAACAGATGGTGCGGAGCTTATTGGCAGAGCAAAGGTTTAATAGTTGTGCCGACAATCAGCTGGAGCACACCAAGTAGTTATGATTTCTGCTTTGATGGTGTGGAGAAAAACGCTATCGTTGCTATTGGGATGATCGGCTGTAAGCATGATCGCCTTAACTTCATGTGTGGATATTATGCTATGTTAGAAAGGATTCATCCCGAAACCATTATCTGCTTTGGAACGCCGTTTCCAGAGATGAAGGGAAATATTGTCACCGTAGACTATAGTACTTCACGGAAGGTGGTGCGTTGATATGGGTGGACGTGGATCTTTTGCGGCTGGAAATAAAGTTCCTTATAGCTATAAAACCATCGGAACGATTGATGGAGTTAAAGTATTAGAGGGTATTTCGGGTAAACATGGTTTGCCTGAAGAAGCGCATTCAAGTGTGGCTTATATCAAGCTTAAGCCAGATGGAACATTCCATGAAATGCGATTTTATAATGAGTATCATTATTTAACAACGGAGATTGCATATCATCCTGAGCCGAATTTGAATAATGGAAATCGTACCGAAAGTATTCTTCATGTACATGAGTATCCACAGCAAAATAATTTTCTGGTACGCCCGGCGCATCGAATTACAAAACAGGAATACCAAAAATATAAGCGATTCTTTAAGGGGGTGCCTGAAATTGAAAAATGGTAATGTTCGTGAGTTTGTTGATCATATTTACTACGGAGATGAACTTTGGTTCCTATATGAAGGGAAAAAATACTTCCTGGAAGGGTGGATGAACGACGGCAGACTTGATTTGTGCTTATACGAAATGGCAGACAATGGAGAAAAGTACATTTGGAAGGGGAGTGCAACGCAGTATCCGGTTGAAGCGTTTTTAGAAGCCAGAATCTGGAACGGAAAATCTTTCTGGGATGCCGAGCAGGATATGGAATGGGTAGATGCTTAAATAGTAATCTGTGATAATATGGATAATCGACTTCATATTTACCTCTATAGCGAGTATTAAGCCTGTCGTGGCAGAAAAATAATTTGAGGTCACAAATTATGCCCTCAGATTATTTTTCTTTTGAGGTTCCAGTCTGGAACCTCAAAGATGTTTGATTAAAGATAGATTTGAAGGCGCATACAGTTGAAGCAGTGAAGTCACAAATTGCGACTTCACAGAATTCCATTTTTCACTCTGACCAGGAAGGTGGTCGCAGGAAACAGGAGGATAAAGCATGGTAGGAAAATATAAAGTTATTACGCTCTGCGGCAGCACCCGCTTCAAAGAGCAGTTCATGGAGGCCCAGAAGCGGCTGACGCTCGAAGGCAATATTGTCATCAGCGTCGGCCTCTTCGGCCACGCCGGGGACCAGGAAGTCTGGGACGGCATGGACGAGGGCACCCTCTCGAAAACGAAGGAAATGCTCGACGACATGCACAAACGGAAAATCGACATGGCCGACGAAATCTACGTCATCAACGTCGGCGGCTACATCGGCGACAGCACCCGCTCGGAAATCCAGTACGCCGAAGAGCACGGGAAAACCATCCGGTACTATCAGGAAGTATAATCAGATAGCTTGCGGAATGTAAAAAATTTTGTCGCAGAACCGCGATATGATCATAGTGCAGAAGAGCATCTGCGTCAGATAGACAGGAGGAACGGATTATGAATACACAGCAGATCATCGGCTTTCACAACCCGGATGAGGAATACGGATATTTGAGTAACTGGTATCGGTCGGATTTCGAAAAGGACGGCATCCGGTTCTCTTCTATGGAGCAGTACATGATGTACCAGAAGGCGCGCTGCTTCCGGGACGAGAAGGTCGCCGCAGAAATCCTGAAAAACCGATGACGTCGGCCGCATCAAGGAACTGGGCCGCCAGGTTTCAAACTATGATGAAAGCAGATGGAACGGCATGCGCCAGATCCTCGTATACGAAGGCCTCCTCGCGAAGTTCGAGCAGAACGAAGACCTGAAGGTCCAGCTCAAATCCACCGGCGATTCCATCCTCGCAGAGTGCGCCGTCAAGGACCGCATCTGGGGCATCGGCTTATCGATGAAGGACCCGGACCGGCTCGACGTGAAAAAGTGGCGCGGAACGAACCTGCTGGGATACGCACTCATGATCGCAAGAGAACGGGTGTGAAGGGCGAAAATCCAGATACCAATATAAATACGTATTTGACGATGTATAGATATGAATAAATGCAGATCAAAATGCGCAGAATATGAGCACTTATAGGTATTTAATCAACACTATATAAAAATACGTCTATTATTTTGGAGAGATGCTGGATGGTAAAATTGATATTTGTAGGGGATGAATAGATGGCTAAACTTATAGAGATAACTGGAAAAGCATTATCTGGAGAGTGGGGGACTGATGATAAAACTGGAGATGGAATACCGGTACTCAGAACTACAAACTTTACAAACGAGGGCGTAGTCGACTACCACAATGTTGTCACAAGGACAATCGCTAAGAAAAATATTGAAGAGAAGTATCTTCGTTTAGGGGATATTATCATTGAAAAATCCGGTGGAAGCGATAAGCAGCCCGTTGGAAGAGTGATATATTTTGATGGGCTGGAAAATACATATCTGTTTAACAATTTTACCGGACTATTAAGAGTGAAGGAACCAAATCTTTGGTTCCCTAAATATGTGTTTTATTCTCTATATGGTAATTATCGAAGAGGTGGAACAAGACCATTTGAAAATAAGACGACGGGTCTTCATAACTTAAAAATAGATGATTATGTTTCAAGATATGAAGTACAAGATAATTCTTTTGAAAGGCAAATTGAGATAAGTGCTCATCTGGATAAATTGTATTCAATAATTAAGATGAGAGAGGAAGAGCTAATTAAATTTGACGAACTCGTTAAGGCCCGATTTGTCGAGATGTTCGGAGATGAAACGAACCCGTATAACTGGCCTGTGGTTAATGTTGAAGAGGTTGCAAATGTATCTGTTGGAGTAGTCATCAAACCAGCTCAGTATTATACAAATGCAGAGCATGGGGTAAAGGCTTTTCGGTCGCTTAACATTGGACCAATGACAATCAAAGATGGTGACTGGGTGTACTTCTCCCGTGAAGGAAATGTTAAGAATGCAAAATCACAACTGAAAGAAAATGACCTATTGATAGTCCGGTCTGGAGCTCCGGGGACAGCATGTGTGGTGCCGAAACAGTATGAGGGCTGCAATGCTATAGATATTATCATCGCAAGGCCAAATACAGAACGAATTAACCCGTATTATCTTTGTACATACACCAACATGCCTCATGGCAAGAGACAGATTGAAGAGGGAACCGGAGGTGCAGCGCAACAGCACTTCAATGTTGGAAAATACAACAAGCTCCGGCTTATGCTCCCACCAATGGACCTTCAAAAAGAGTTTGTAGAGTTTGTTGCTCATGTCGACAAATCAAAAGCTGCAGTACAGAAGTCTCTAGATGAAACGCAGGTGTTATTCGATTCGTTAATGCAGAAATATTTTGGATAAAATACGGGTATCAGTGGAGTTGGGACAGATTGGTCGGTGATTTACCTCCTTTATGAAGGAGGATGCGAATATATGTCTGACTTTGATAAGTACATGCTGAAATTGGCAGAAAACGAGGTGGAGTGACCATGGAACGCTGGGAGAATGAGCAGAACATTTCTGAAATGATGATTTATACCACAGAGGATGGCTTGACAAAGATCGAAACGACCTTCGATGGAGATACCGTTTGGCTTTCCATTGACCAGATGGCGGAGCTGTTTCAGAGAGACAAATCTACCATTTCCAGACATATCAAGAATATTTTCGCTGAGGGCGAATTGAAGCGAGAAGCAGTTGTTGCAAATTTTGCAACAACTGCCGCTGACGGTAAGACCTATCAGGTGGATTACTATAATTAGATGTCAAGAACTACCTGAATGAGAAAGAACTTCGGGCGATGGGACAGCTTGTGTCTGGCTATCTGGATTTTGCAGAACGGCAGGCAGAACGGGTTATGACTATGCAGGACTGACCGAGGATATTTATTTGCAAATACAGGTATCAGTGGAGTTGAGGTAGATTGGTCGGTGATTTACCTCCTTTATGAAGGAGATAAATCCATGGAAGAGAAGATTGTTGTTATCATCAACGCGATGGCGGAAGTGCTGAATGCATCACAGCTTCGGAAATTGCAGGAAGTGCTGTTAAAGGAGCTGGCTGCCAATGAAGCTGTTCAGCAGACCACGTCAAATGAAGAGTATCTCCAGATGTTCCTGAATGCGAAAAAGATTGAGGGCTGCTCCGAAAGGACGGTCCAGTATTACCAGGTGACAATCAAGCATTTTCTTCGTGCGATTGAAACAAAAGTTCAGAAGATATCTACCGAAGAGATACGACAGTATCTGGTGGATTATCAGGGCATAAATGACTGCAGCAAGACGACCGTCGACAACATTCGACGAAACATATCGAGCTTCTTCTCCTGGCTGGAGGAGGAAGACTATATTTTGAAAAGTCCGATGCGGCGTATCCATAAAATCAAGGCAACGAAAATCGTGAAGACCATCATTTCGGATGAGGATATCGAAAAGCTCAGGGGCTGCTGTCAGCATGCAAGAGACCTGGCCATCATCGATCTTCTGTATTCGACGGGAATTCGAGTCGGCGAGTTGGTGCGTCTGAATCGAAAGGATATCAATTTTAATGACCGGGAGTGTATCGTTCTCGGTAAAGGTGATAAGGAACGAAAGGTTTATTTCGATGCGAAGGCAAAGATTCATCTGCAGGAGTATCTGGCGATGCGCTCAGATAATAATGAGGCACTGCTGGTGACACTGGATGCGCCGCATGTTCGATTGAAAATCAGCGGCGTGGAGATACGACTCCGAAACCTCGGAAAGAAGGCAAAGGTGGAGCGGATTCACCCGCATAAGTTCCGAAGAACGATGGCCACCAGAGCCATCGACAAGGGAATGCTGGTGGAGCAGGTGCAGAAGCTTCTAGGGCATTCGCAGATTGATACGACCATGCAATACGCAATCGTAAATCAGAGTAACGTAAAGGAATCGCATCGTAAATACATCGCGTAGAAAGGGGAGCACTTCGGAGAAATAGACTTTTACTGTTGATGATTCACCATCCCTCAACTTGTAATTGCTAGAGGCACGACAAGCCAGATTTATAGCTAAAACCAGGCCGACAAATATCATTTTGGCGATTTGATAGATTCGATTATAATTAGAGGAAAAGAAGGAGATCGAGATGGTTACAGGAGCGATTAAAAATAAAGTAGATAAGATCTGGGATGATATGGCTGCGGGCGGAGTGACGAATCCGCTTACCGTGATCGAGCAGCTGACGTATCTTATGTTCATCAGGTCTCTGGACGAGAAGGAGCTGGAAACCGAGGCGTTTGAGAATATGACGGGCAGTCAGATGGAGCATATTTTCCCGGCGTCGGCAGTTGGGCAGTCCATGCGCTGGAGTAAGTTCAAGGATAAGGATGCCAGCACGATTTATGAGACGATGTCGCAGCGGGTTTTTCCGGCCATCAAGAAGATGAAAAACGGCCATCTTCCGGACTTCGATGCGACGGGTGAGATGCAGCCGGTCATCGAAGGCGATGATGAAAATGGGGACAAGACGGCATTTGCCAGATATATGGAAGATGCGATGTTCCTGATTCCGACGCCGCAGGTGCTTCAGAAGGTGATCACCGGCCTCGATGATCTTTACGAGCATGATATCACCGATATGGATATGCAGGGTGACCTCTATGAGTACATGCTGGGTAAGCTGTCAACGGCGGGAAGAAATGGTCAGTTCAGAACGCCTCGGCACATCATCAAAATGATGGTAGAGCTGATACAGCCGACACCGGATGATGAAATCTGCGATGAAAGCGTTGCGTGATTGATACAAAGTTTTCCGCTTGCATTCGTTAAGGTGAATATAAACACAGGAAGATAACGGCTTTCTGACACTAAAGAGTGTGCAGATGGCTTATTTTTTTGTCCGAAAACCGAAATGGCAGCAGTGGAGCAATCAGGATGCCCGGTGTATAGATGAGGAAATGCACACCCTCGTAACGATTTATACATTCCGTAACGATGAATAGGATATTTCGTTATGAGGGTATGCATTGTCGTTCTACGAGCTGGATGAAGATGATTAAAAAAGTTCGAGAACAGTCTGTTTCCAGTATGACCGAAAATGTTACTGATTATTATGGCGAGGAAGGTTTGTTCTATCGGTGGTAGAAAAGGACTTCCAGCGATTATGCCAGAAGTCCTTTGATTGGTGTTTAGCGTGATTTACTTCAGATCGCCGTGAAGTTCCCTATAGAGCCTCTCGGCGAGCGCCTGTTGGATAATTCGATATTTTTCTGCATCGAGGAACAGCTGTTCATATGCCTCTGTATTCTCCATATAGGCCTGCTGTGCAGTTGTGTCAAATATACCGGGGAAAATGCTCCGTTCATACACCTGACGGTCATTGCTCTTAGCGGCTTTCTTGACCTTGGCATCTTTGCGCATCTTCGTATAAAGCGTATCTACCATGACGCGGTCAGCGTCCGTGAAGTCACCGAAAAATTCCTCGTTGATTTTGGCGATGATTTCATCGAGTGGACTGAGTCTGTCTTTTTGCCCGCCTGCGCGTTTAGGCTGAGTCGGCTTCCATGAACCGGGTGTTGCTTCCAGTTCAATTGCTCCCTCGTAGGTCTTCTCAAGGCGGTAGTACTCCAGTTTCACACGATTATCAAGGTCAAACGGCTGCGTTTTATCAGAGGGAAGCAGTTTGGCAAGGTAGGAGCAGAGGATATATTCTTTATGCAAGTCCTTGTCAAACATTCTCGTAATCTGCGAAATGTAGTTATACCACTTCACAAATGCACGAACTTCTCTGCGGAACTGATACCGTTGCTCTTGGTTCAGCAGATTGTACTTGTCTGCGACCGGTTTGAGGATATTAGAAATTTTGCCCTGTGTCGCGTTTGCTTTACGGATATCGGGGTCGAAGTAAATCTGCGATACTGCTTCAATATCCGCATCGGTATAAACTTTGAAGTCATGAAGGATTTTCTGAGTGGTATAAATGAGGTCAAAGTTAATTTCTTCGTCCAGGCTTGTCTCTTGATAGAACTGCTGGAATGCCTCGCGGATATGATCGACATCGTTCACAAAGTCAAGGACATAGGTATCAACCTTGCCTGGATAGGTTCTGTTGAGACGGCTCAATGTTTGGACAGCTTTTACATCCCGCAGTTCCTTGTCTACAATCATGGTATGCAGGAGAGGCTCATCAAAGCCGGTTTGGTACTTTTCTGCAACGATAAGGATATCTCCTTCATCATGAAATACGCTCTTGGTTTGACTTTCCTTCACTCGATTTCCGCTTTTGTCCACATTCATGGAGCTTTCGGTGTATTCCGGACTGTTAGGATCATCCGGGTCTTTCAGGCTTCCGCTGAATGCAATCATGATCTCAATATCGTCATAATCGTTCTGTTCCAAATACCGCTTGATTTCGTGGTAATATCGGACTGCCGCAAGACGGGAGGCTGTTACAACCATCATCTTTCCGAGACCGCCGATTTTGTGCTTGGTAACATCACGGAAGGTTTCTACGATAATAGCAGCTTTCTGCGCAAGGTTATGAGGATGCAGCTCCTCATAGCGGCGGATGGTACGCACGGCTTTAGAGGTCGGCACATCCGGGTTATCCGGCACATTTTTGGCAATCTGATAGCACATCTTATAAGTGGTATAGTTCGCCAGTACATCCAGAATGAATCCCTCCTCGATAGCCTGTCTCATCGAATAGATATGGAAGGGATGGAATGAGCCGTCCGGCTGCGGTTCACCAAAAATTTCGAGGGTCTTGCCCTTTGGTGTGGCCGTGAAAGCAAAGAAGCTAAGGTTCTTGTGTTTGCCTTGGCTGAGCATATCCTGTACAAGAATATCCTTTGCCTCAACCTCATCAACCGTTTTTTGCTCCAGCTCGGCATACTCTTCAAGAGCATCCGAAACATCTGCAAGTGCAGCTTTCAACTTCATGGCGGATTGTCCGGTTTGGCTGCTGTGTGCCTCATCCACGATAATTGCGTAGTGCTTGCCAACGGCAGACTGTACCTGCTCATAAATTACCGGGAACTTCTGCAGGGTAGTGACGATGACACGCTTACCCTTGTTGATGGCATTTAATAAATCTTTCGAGCTCTTCTTGTCATCAATGGTTTCCACACTGCCAAGAGTATGGTCAAAGCCGGAAATGGTGGCCTGAAGCTGCTGATCCAATATGCGCCGGTCGGTGACCACAATCACGCTGTCATATACAGCTTCATTGTTGCTGTCATGGAGGCTCGCCATGCGATATGCCGTCCATGCGATAGAGTTGGATTTGCCGGAGCCTGCACTGTGCTGGATGAGATAGTTGTGTCCGGGACCGTTCTCTCGGACATGGCGCACCAGCGCCCGAACAACATCCAACTGATGATAGCGTGGGAAGATGATCTTCTCGGTCTTCTTGATGTTGGTGGAGCCGTCCGGCATGATTTCCTTTTTCTCGGTCTTCTCATAGCTGATGAATTTCTGGAGAATATCCATCAGTTTATCTTTCTGAAGAACATTCTCCCAGAAGTAAGCTGTCACATAGCCACCTGTTGGATTTGGAGGATTGCCTGCTCCGCCGTCTCTGCCTGCACCGTTGCTGCCCTGATTAAAAGGCAGAAAGTTTGTCATGGGGCCTTCGAGCCGCGTGGTCATACACACATCATAAAGATCACAGGCAAAGTACGCCAGAATTCGCTTGTTGAAGCCGAACATCGGCTCCTTGGGATTTCTGTTATAAGCCCACTGCTTTTTTGCATCGTCTATGGACTGTCCCGTAAGCTGATTTTTAAGCTCGATTGCGATAACCGGGATGCCGTTGATTGCAAGCAGCATATCAATGCTGTTTGTGTTTTGCTCGGAATAATGCCATTGTCTGATGCATTGGCAAATATTCTTTTGATAATTTGTTACGGCGAGGTCATTCAGTTCGGACTCTGGCTTGAAGTAGCACACACGGAAATTAATTCCGCGATGCTTAAAGCCGTAGCGTAGAACAGAGATCAGCCCGTCCTGTGTCACAGCGTTCTCAAAGGACTTATAGAACTGGCGCACCGGGTTAATGGTACACATCCGCTCAAAACGCTTCCACGCCATAGGCTGGGTACTCTTGATAAAATCAGTCAGTGTCACGATGTCAAGGTTCATGCCGCGGCTTTCTTCGCTGCGGAGTCCCGCATCCGTTGCCTTTGTCCAGCCGCCCTCTTCCGAAATGAGATAGGACTCGATGAATTCTTCAAATGTTTTTTCACTTTCGTTCATGGGTCACACCACCTTTCGCTTTCCGGTTACTGTTTCGTATATAATGGACCGCTTATACTGTTCGAGTTCAGCGATTAGTTGAATCTGCTCGTTTTCCAATGTTTCTATACTATCGCACCGTTCATCAAGAAAATCAGCGATTCTTTGTTGTTCTGATTTGTCGGTGGTATAAGGATAAATATAGTTCTGGATATTTTTTCTGTCGAGAGTGGGAACAGCAGTTTTAGTGCTTAAATACTCCATATCAAGTGACATCAAAATATAATATATATATTTCGGCACATTGTCATACATTTCTTTTACATAGATTGCGGTGTTGTGAACCCAAGCATCGCAATCATAATAATTGACTTTACCAACACTCCCGCTTCTTCCAATAGTTATGCATGGTTTTCGTACAGTAACCTCGTTGTGGTAACCAATAATGCCGTTTGATCCGCATACTGGAATTTCGCCATCAATAAAAGATTCTTTTGGCAAATCGTATCCTCTCTGCAAAACAAACAAATGCTTCAAAGATGCGAGTTGCCAATTACACGGCATAGTACCGATATACTTTAATCCACTGTCTTTTACCTTAATTGTTTTGTTAATTCCCTTAGTGACTGCTTCGAAAATAATCGCCGATTTCCACAGAGAAAAATCCTTTATCGTTGCCTTCGCTTCTGAGACAAGCGCATCTATAAATGCACATAACTGATCAAGATATTCAACAATAGCATCCTGTTCTTCCTGCGATGGGATAACCACACGCAGTTCCTTTACCTCATTATAGTTCAATCCCTGGCGGACACCGGACCCCATGCCATAAAAGCCT
Source organism: Oribacterium sp. Sow4_G1_1 (assembly GCF_052116105.1). Taxonomy (NCBI): domain Bacteria; kingdom Bacillati; phylum Bacillota; class Clostridia; order Lachnospirales; family Lachnospiraceae; genus Oribacterium; species Oribacterium sp. Sow4_G1_1. Next base: position 147,687 of record NZ_JBQKLS010000001.1, on the reverse strand, counting down.
TTCTTGAGGTCAAAGGCGTGAATAAGATAGTACAGATATCTGGATTGCGCAGGATTGATTGGACGCAGTGTGGTGTATGCCGAGGTAATGATGCCGCGCTCCGTGGCTTGCCCGACACGCAGGCTGGTGTGGTCGTTCTGAAGGTCGGTCAGACGAAGAACGATATCCCCAGCTTCAATGATGTTATAACCATCAAAAGAAGCTGGCAGCAGACCGTCATTGGTATTGATGTCTTTACGTTTAATTTTTCCATAGCTAAGAGACAACAGATTTTGTTCCTGCAGGTCTTTGTTCTTGTTTTTTACCTGGGTCACCAATTGGTAAAGGGTATAAAGACTCCAGTGGGAAGGTACTTTCCCAATCCACTTGATGCCGCTATCTTTCATGTCTGTGTATTGAACGGCATTACTCATTCTGCCCACCTCCGAAAAGTCTGTGTAATTTTTCCATCAGGCTATGCTCGTGCGCTTCAATACGCTTGGCGATATCATCAGCGGGTTCCATCTCCAAATATTCATAGAAGGTCTTTGTGAACGGGATTTCATAGCCGACTTTCGTTTTGGACTTGTCGATCCATGCGCCGGGGCGGTACGGAAGAACCTCTCTTTCAAAGTATGCATCCATATCCTCATCCAGAGGAATGGTTTCGGTGTCCCTCTTGGATGTGTCTGCGACAGGCTTACCTTTCTTGAGAACGGGTTCGCCATCATCGCCAAGAACAGGGCTTTCCACCGTGATTTTGTTATATCCGAGAGCAATAGAATCCATGCGCTTGCTTTTCACTACAATGATTTTGCCATCACTGATTTTCTTTTCATAGGTCTTGCTGTCATAATCGCCGTAAGCCTCGATGATGAGATTGCGGCAGGTTTCCGTGATATCAACACGCTTGTTGCCGATAGGCTTTCTGCGCTGCTCAAAACATCTGCTTGCATCGACCAGCAGGACGTGTTCACGATGGGATACAGGCTTATCCTTCGTGATGATCCACACATAGGTGGCAATGCCTGTGTTATAAAAGCTGTCGTTCGGCAGTTGAACGATGGCGTCAAGCCAGTCATTTTCTATAATGTATCTTCTGATTTCACTCTGACCGCTGCCTGCATCTCCGGCGAAGAGAGAAGAGCCATTCTGAATAATCGCCATGCGTCCGGTATCCTTCAGCTTGGCGATACCGTTTAGCATGAACAGCATCTGTCCATCAGACTTAGCGGGAAGGCCGACTCCGAATCGTCCTGCATCGCCTTTTTTATGCTCCTTCTCCACGTCCGCAGCCTCGCGTTTCCAGTCGATACCGAAGGGCGGATTGGAAATGCAGTAATCGAAGGTGTATCCCGTGAACTTATCATCATTCAGCGTATTGCCGAACTGCATATTGTCGGGATCTCCGCCACGGATAAGCATATCCGCCTTGGCAATACCAAAGGTGAACGGATTGATTTCCTGACCGTAGCAGATGATCTCTGCCTCGGCGTCCAGAGCCTTAATCCGTTCCTCCATGCAGGTAAGCATCTGGCTTGTGCCCATTGCCATATCGTATACGGTCTTAGCAGGAGCCTCCGGGTCGGAGAAGTCCGCTTCCATCGTCAGCATATCGCACATCAGATAAATGATGTCGCGGCTGGTGAAGTGGGCTCCGGCTTCCTCGTCATAGCTCTCCGAAAATCTCTGGACAAGATTCTCAAATACATAGCCCATGTCGATTGCGGAAATTTTGTCAGGACTCATGTCTGCATTATCTTCGCAGAAATCGCTGATGACCTGATAAAGCACACCGGCGTCATTCATGCGGTCAATCTGATTGAAGAATCCCATATTTGCCAGTATGTCGATGACATTATCAGAGAAACCGTTGATAAATGACTCGAAGTTTGCTTTGATATTTTCCGGGTCAGTTTTCAACCGTTCAAAGGTAAAAGGACTTGTGTTGTAGAAATGGTAGCCTCCGGCCGCCGCACGAAGAAATCCGTCTTTGACAGCGAGGTGTTTGATTTTTTCATAAGTTTCCAAGACTTTATCATGTGTGGGAAGTAAGCAGTCGTGGAAACGCTTGATTACAGCCATCGGAAGGATGACCAGTCCATATTCGTGGGGTTTATATGCACCAAAGAGAGAGTTTGCAACATTCCAGATCAAATTTGCTTTTTCTTGGATATTGATGCCTACCGCTTGGATTTTGTCGTTAGAGTCCATATTCTCTTGCCTCCTTGATATTTGCCGTTATTTCATTCATATTTTGTGTTAATCGACTTGTATGAATTCCAAGCCGATATTTGGCTTCATTTTCTTCTATGGTATCGTGGCTGATGGTCAAGAAGCATCTTGCTCTCAGCACATCGAATATGCAGTGTGGCATTCCTTTGAATGCCTCGCAGACTGCTTGTAAAGCTGTCGGATAGAGGTCCGGCGGCTTTTCTTCTGTTCCTTTGTAGTCCCTGATTTCCTGATCGAACAGATCAATCACATCTACAAGTGTGGCAAATTCTGTAAGATTATCGGGTATGTTATGTGCCCAATTACTCAAGGCGTCATACGTCCATTCGCTATCCATCAGTTCCATCAGTGCCTGGTGTTGATTATACGCCCCCTTTAATCTTGGTCGGCTTTCCATTCCATCTTCAATCTGCTTGCGCTGAAAATCATTCTGCAGACGCTTATTCGGTATGGACAACACAGCATCTTTGAATTTTACAGGAAAGCGTTTCCCATCCTCATGTATGATTTCGAGCATAGCATCTCGAGCATAGCGGAGAATACACTCATCCGTAACGACCAAATTGGCACTTGGAAATGCGATTGCTGCTGCACTGCGAATGCTGTCAACGGGATCGATATATACGGTATCAACTTCATTCGTGTCCAAAGTGCGGAGAAAAGTAAGCACTGTTTCTTCCGAAGAATCTCTTAGAATATCAATGCAATACACACCATCTTCCCTTAAGGCAAAAACAATCGGGTGTGTTTCGCGGAAGAAGACAGCTTCCATAATACCGAGCTTCTTCGGAGTGCTGACTGGCAGTAATAGAGATTCTCTATATTGAATTCTTCTACGCATGATCGGTCCGATAGATGCGGTCGATGCGGGAACGCCAAAATAATCACACACTTTCTTATACGAAAAGCGAAAGGTGCCATCAGCCAGTTCATCTGACAGCCGGTTTGTGTATCGGCAGCCTTTGCCACTGAAGTTAATGGGCTCCGGAAATACACTGTTATTACAACCATCGCAGCGGAGGTATGTCTGATAGAAAGTTAAGTCGAATACGCGGAATTTCCGTTTTGTCTCCGCATCATCATGAGGATCATCCTCCCACAAGATATCTTTGAATGTCCTTTTTACGACCTTAGAACATCTCGTCTTAGTAGAACCGCAGGCAGGGCAAGGCAGTTTATCATCTGAGAAATAACGTTTGTGGATGGCATAGTAATGACTGTCGGTGCTGGTCTTAAGCACAAGCAGGTCGGTAATGCCGAGTGCTTCGGTCATAGACTTGGATACATCTGCTTTTTTGTATCGTTTCTTTCCCAATGGTACACTCCTCCTATTTTTAGATCATACTTTATAATACCACCAAAAAACGAACAAATCAAGTGTTTATATTGTGATATGCCACCATAATATGAATGCTGCAATTTCAATTAAAATGTACAAACTGATAAAATCAGAGTATGAAAAAGGGCTGCATAGTCAGGAAGGAGGAACCGCTATAGAAGAAGGATTTAGAGAAATCAGAAACAGTGATAACAGACTGCTCTGCATGGCAAACGATAGTACGGGTGAAGTTGAGACGCAGGGTCCACATCACTCATCCTATATTTTTTACATTCCCGTTGGTGGAACATTTACAGTCGTTCGGGATGATCTCAGGTCACTGGTAACCAGAACAGCCACGGCTTTTACCGTGGAAGATTATGCACTCGCCGCTTGATGCAGCAAAAAAATCAAATAGTTGAATCCGCAGAGCTGCATGACGGCCTGGATATAGTTCAAACCCATTATGGGTGAACTTTATCCAAGCCGTCTTTCTTTGTCTCTACGGATAAAAACGGCTCCTGCGGATTCTAACGAATCTGAAAGGAGCCATTTTCATGCAAAGAAACAAGGATTCAAAGAAACGAAAAAGCAACTATAACCCTAACCGTGCCTGCTATCTGACAGCAGACGGAAAATATTACTGTTTCGAGATTTTAGACATCGATACAGGTCGTATGATCACGCAGAAACTCGAAGTCGGTAAAGATTTGTCGAAAAAGTGGACAATTTTTCTTGATGAATTTGACCACGACATGGATTTGCAGGATCGCTATGAGAGCGAACAGCGTGACCCATTGTTTGATACCAAGATATCAAACTATAAGGCTGACCCGGATAACGAGGATGCGGTCGATCCGTGGGACACGCTTGCCGACAAGAGTGGTAATCCTGAAAATATCTTATTTTCCGAGCCGGAGCAGGAGAATCCTCAGGTGGCACAGGTGCGCTGCATCATCAACGAGGATTGCACCGAAGCACAGCAGGAGCTGTTCTATAGCCACTTCGGTGAGGGTACACAGCTTGAGGAGATTCGCCAGACCGAAGCCGAGCAGACAGGAAAGCTGCCATCCTCCCAGGCAATGACCAACCGCAAAAATAAAATCATCGACAAGGTCGCTAAGTCCTTTGGTGTGGAGCGTGTGAAACGTCGTAAATCCGCTAAACAGGATTGAGCCATGACCGGCGGCAGATCCAGAGGTCGGAGTCCTCCCCGACCTTCCCTCTTTAGAGAGTTGAATTTTTCGGTAGTGAGTGAGGAAGGAAATACATCCATCCTCCGCTGCAAAGCAGATCGGATAAAAAGGAGGACGAATCTATGAGATTAAAACACAAAGTGCGTATCAATATCGCAGACAAAAACGGAAATAAGCAGGAAGTCCTGCAGAGTGAACACAGGAGCATTCCGAAAAAGCTGCTCACCTTTCTCTTTGGAGATTTCTGTGAGGTTCTTGTTCTGACACCAGGTGAAACCGTGCAGGGCATCGAGATCAAGGAAATGAGAGGTGAGAGCCATGAGTGAAAATATTGAACTGATGATGCCAATTAAGGCTGCACCGTATGAGCATCAGAAGAAGGCTTTTGCATTTGCCTGCGATAAATTCGGAGTCTTTGATAACCAGCTTAAAAGCCGTGGCACAGCCTTACTTATGGAAATGGGAACTGGGAAAACGATCGTAAGCATCGCCATTTCTGGTTGCATGTATCAATACGGAAAGATCAACCGTGTGCTGGTGGTTGCTCCGCTTTCCATCCTCGGTGTCTGGGAAGAGGAATTTGAAAAATTTGCAGATTTTCCTTATTCGCTGACTGTTCTGAAAGGTACGGCGGCAAAGAAAAGGAAGCAGCTGACTAAACTGCCTGACAAGGGATTGCAGATTGTAGTAGTGAATTACGAGAGTGCCTGGAGATTGGAAAAGGAGCTGATTACATATAACGCTGATCTGGTGATTACGGATGAAGCGCACAAGCTGAAAGAAAACCGCTCAAAACAGAGTCAGGGAATGCAGCATATCGGAGATAAGGCTCGTTACAAGCTGTTACTTACGGGCACGGTCATTACAAATCGTGAACTGGATGTGTTCTCTCAGTACCGTTTTCTCAATCCGCAGATATTCGGCACATCGTTTTATGCCTTCCGCAATCAGTATTTTGATATGGGCGGCTACGGCAATCACACACCAATCTTCCGTAAATGGATGACGGACGATTTTCTGCGGAAGCTCCACTCGATTGCGTTTCGTGTAACGAAAGCGGAGTGCCTTGACCTCCCTGCTATCACCGAAGAAGTGCGTACCGTGGAATTAGAGAAGGATGCGGCAAAGTTCTATGAAAGCATCGAATCGGACAGCTATGCGGAAATGGACGATTCCGAAGTTACGACTGCAAATATTCTTATCAGGATGCTCCGCTTGTCACAAATCACAGGCGGGCATCTGACGGATGATGACAGCGTGGTAAATACAGTAAGCCACGCCAAGCTGGATGCTCTCTCGGATATTATCGACACTGCGATGGCAGAAGACAAAAAGCTCGTTATTATGGCACGCTTTGTGCCGGAGCTGGACGATATCCAGGAGCTTCTTGAAAAGAAGAAAATCGGCTACGCTGTTGTGCGCGGCGGTGTAAAAGATCGTGACAGCGAAATTCACCGTTTTCAGTATGACGCAAAGTGCCGTGTATTTGTGGGGCAGATTGCGGCAGCAGGACTGGGCATTACGCTGACTGCAGCAAGCACCATGATCTTTTACTCGCTTGATTATTCAATGTCGAATTTTGAACAGGCAAAGGCTCGTATTCACAGAGCCGGGCAGACAGAAAACTGTCATTATATCTATCTCGTCTGCAAGGATACGGTTGACCGCAAGGTGCTGTATGCACTGAGAAAGAAAATCAACCTGGCAAAAATGCTGGTCGATGATTACCGCCAAGGAAAAAATCCATTCAAAAGCTGAAAACTCCGAGGAGGTTGAATTTTTCGGTAGTAAGTGAAAGGAGGTAGTCACCGATGGAAAATACAAAAATTTTCGAAATGGCTGACAGGCTCAAGACTCTGCAGGAACAGAAGAAAGACCTCGAAGCGCAGATCAAGGCTCTGGGCGCAGAGATTACGGAGCTTGACCTTCAGCTCTCTGATGCCATGACAGAAGCCGAACTTGACCGCTTTTCCAGAAACGGCAGCACATTTTACTTGAAGAGCAGATTGTTTGCATCCCCGGCAGCAGGCTGCAAGGATGAGATGATGCAGGCTCTAAAGGAAAACGGATATGGCAGCCTGGTTACGGAAACGGTCAACGCAAACACCCTCGCATCCTTCATAAAGGAGCAGCGGGAAATCACCGGCGAGGAAGTTCCCACATGGCTTAGCGAAACCGTCAGCACTTATGAAAAAGTGTCGGTCGGTATCCGCAAATCGTAAGTGTGCGAAGCACGCTGCAACAACGCAAATCACAAATCATTTTACAGGAGGACATAGATCATGTCAGATAAGAATACAGAAATCGCAGTGAACGAAGGGTTCGCTGTACTTGCAAATCAGAATGTATTGAACGAGGCTTTGGCAGATGATTGCCAGGGACTGGAATTTTCCTTTGACCGTGTGAAGCTGCCTGCGGGCGGCGGTACGGCATTTGAGATTCCGTCTGCCGAGGGCGAAGATTCCGAGATGGCGAAAGACATCACCGGAGTCATTGTATATAACCATCCTGCCTATGCTTATTATCACGACAAATATACCGGCGGGAATAATCCTCCAGACTGCGGCTCTTTTGACGGGGTAAACGGAATTGGAAATCCTGGCGGGGATTGCCAGAACTGTCCGTACAACAAGTTCGGCAGTGGCGATGGGCAGAGCAAGCTGTGCAAGAACAAGCGTATGCTATACATTCTGCGCGAGGGTGAGTTGTTCCCGATCACCATTTCCCTGCCGACCGGGTCACTGAAATCCTTCACGAACTATGTGAAGAGTCAGCTTTCCCGTGGACGCAAACTGAACCAGGTGGTAACCAAAATCACGCTGAAGAAAGCGACCAATGCATCAGGCATTGCATTCTCCCAGGCGGTATTCGGTTTTGTGCGTATGCTGTCCGCTGAAGAGCGTGCGGCGGTGGCAGGGGTAACGGATACGGTCAAAGCATATGCGGCAAACCTGACTCCGGCATCCCTTATCGATGATGAGCCGTTGGTTGACCCTGAGACCGGTGAGATTATTGAACCTTTGAAGTAAGCAGAAAAATACGAAATAGACCGAAATGCCCGGAGAGTGCGAAGCTCTCCGGGTTAATCCCATAGGAGAATATACATGAATACAGAATATAAATGTGTGACCGCCGTGGACGGTATTAAAGAATATATCGGCAACAGTCCGCTGGTGGCATTTGACTTTGAGACTGCGCCGGACGATCCGTTTCGTGATGAGGACAAGGCAGCACTTGATCCGGCAAAGGCGCATATTGTCGGCTGCTCCTTTTCTATTAAGGAAGGAACGGGTATCTATGTTCCTGTTGCCCACCGCATCGGAACCAATATGGACAAAACAGACTTTTTTTCATTTCTGGCGGCGTTTCTTATGAATTCAACAATTGTAAAGATTGCACACAACATCGCCTTTGAATCTTCGATGGCATATGCGAAGGGCATTGTTATTCAGGCTCCCGTTTATGACACCATCTGTGCATCGCAAATGAGTCTCAAAAGCACCTATGAATTTCGCAAGCTGAACGAAAGTGGTTTGAAGCGTCTGGCAGCAGAGTTATTCGGAGAGCCGCTGCCGTCATTTTCAAGTGTGACGGACGGGAAGCATTTTGACGAGCTGGATGCGCAGGATGCGGAAACCGTGCGTTATGGTGCGGCTGACTCGGATTTTGCGTTGCGACTGTATCACAAGTTTAATACCTGGTTTGACCGCTATCTTCCAAAACACAGATACATCGTGGAAAATATCGAAAGTCCGACAGCAGTGTATCTTGGCATTATGAAATGCAATGGCATTCCAGTGGATTTGCCGCTTATGCAAAAACGTAAGGCAGAAGCCGAGACAGAGATGGAGCGCATTCGTAAGGAAATTGCATTCATCATTGGTGATGTGAATATCGGAGCAAACTGCTCCACACAGGCATTTAAGAATTATCTGTATAAAGATTTGGGACTGCCGGTACTGAAAACCACCGAAAGTAACCGTGAGGCAGCAGATGATATGACCATGACACTTTTGAAAGAGTGGTGCGATACGAATCGCCCGGAGCTTTCCAAACTGTTCACGCTGGTGCAGGAATACCGTAAGTGGGGCAAAATCAAATCCACCTATATTGACGGTTACTTAAAGCATCTGAATGCTGTGACTGGTTGTATCCATCCGGATATGTTTGCGCTCTCGACTGACACGGGCCGAATGAACTGCCGGAATCCGAATGCTCAGAATATGCCGCGCAAGACCAATGATCCTATTGGGGTGAGAAATTTTATCAAAGCACCGGCTGGGCATCTGATTTTGTCGTTGGACTTTTCGCAGATCGAACTGCGCGTGGGAGCGTTCTATTGTCGTGACCAGAAGATGCTGGATACTTATCGGAATAACGGTGATATCCATGCGGCTACGACAAGCGTTATTTTCGGGGTGAGTTACGAAGAAGCGCAGGATAAGCACTCTGCAAATTATAAGGAACACCGCACGATTGCGAAAAATGTGAACTTTGGCACATTTTATGGTTTGTTCCCAAGAGGACTGCAGAAAACGCTGAAATTTAAGGCGGGGGTTGAAAAATCCGTTAGTGAGTGTGAGGAGATACTTTTCAACCTGAAGCACGGTTACAAAGGGCTCACTGCATGGCAGGAGGAGACCAAGGCAGATGCCGCAAGACGTATGTACTCGGAGACTTGGCTTGGTAGACGTAGGTACCTGCCGAACATTACTTCGGATAACTGGGGCCAGAAATCATTTGCAGAGAGATGTGCACTGAATACTCCAATTCAGGGGACGGCAGCAGATATTTTAAAGCTCGCCATTGCAAGGATCCTAAAAGGACTGCCAGAGCGAGAGTGGCTGCGACCGATCTTGCAGATTCATGATGAACTGACCTTCATCATTCCAGAGGACAAGCTCAGCGAAGCAGTTAACTTTATCCGTGCCTGCATGGAAGAAAAGCCTTTCCCAGAATTTGATCTTCCTCTCATTGCAGAGGCATCTGCCGGACCGACCTTCGGCATGATGGAAGAACTGGAGGACTGATATGTACAGAAATAAAGAGGGCTATGCCGATCCCACTGCGGGATTGGCACTCAGCCACATGATGAAAGAATATCGGCAGGGACAGAAGAAACGCTATGCCGATAAGAATCGTAGAAAAGTGTATGTGGCATCAAGGTATGCTGGCGATGTGGTTGCGAATACAACGGCAGCGATAGGATATTGCCGCAGGGTGATCCAGGATGGGTATATGCCGATTGCTAGTCACCTTTTGTATCCACAGATTTTGGATGATAAAAATCCTGCCGAGCGAGAACTTGGACTTTCATTTGGTCTTGCACTTCTTCAAATGTGTGATGAAGTATGGGTGTTTGGAAAAGTGACGAAGGGCATGGCCGGTGAAATTGAAGAGGCAAAAAAACTAAAGAAGCAGATTCGATATTTTGAGGAGGTGGATGCATGAACGTGACGGTAACCGATGTGCTGTGTGCCCTTTTTAATCCGACCGACACGGTATGTTTCCGTGTGTTTGATGATAAGAAAGAGGGCATTTTCAAGGGTGCAAAGCTGTCCTGTGAATGCGGAAAGTATAAGAGTATTGAGGAAACACTGAAGAACCACAATGCCATGAATCGAGGGATATTTTTCGTAGTTAATTACGGTGGACAGGATGACGAGTCGATTACGAGAATCAATGCGCAGTTCGTGGAGATGGATAATGATAGCTTTGAAGAACAGCAGAAGAAAATTGATGCATTTCCTCTGCCACCTTCCATGATCATGAAAACGCAGAAATCCTACCATGTATATTGGTTCATGGATGCCAGCGCCAAAGTGGAGCGTTTTCGCACCATTCAGACGCAGCTTGTGAAGCATTTTGATGGTGATCCGATGTGCGTTAATGAATCGAGGGTTATGCGGCTTCCGGGCTTCATGCATTGTAAAAAAGATACGCCGGTTGAGGTGACCTGCGTCAGCTTCCATCCAGAACGTAAATATACGCAGGACCAGTTATCCGATATCCTTCCAGAGGTTGATCTTACTCCAGTAGAGCGTAAGAGCGGTGCGGAAAAAGGTCTTGATCAGGTTATGCGTTCGTGTACCTTTTTGCAACATTGTAGAGATGATGCCGCTTCTCTCTCAGAGCATGATTGGTACGCCATGATCACGAATCTTGCGCCTTTTGAAGGCGGCACGAAAATGATTCATGAACTGTCTTCTCCGTATCCCGGATACAACGAAAGTAATACCCAGAAGAAGATTAATCACTTTCTGGAAAGTGGAACGAATCCAATCACCTGTAAGACCATCTGCGAGAAAGGATTCAAGTGTCCTAAATTTGCGTCTGGGGAGTGTCCGGTTAAATCCCCGGCAGCCTGGTGCTATCAGCCGATGAACGTAGAAGTACTTCTCGATGTGTTGCATGGCCTTCCTGTTACCGGAGAAGCACTCAGCGACTTGCAGACAGCAAAGAAGTTTGTAACGGAATATCTATATAATCAGGACGTAGTTACGGCTAATGCGATTATCACTTCAGAACTCAAACAACATTTCAAGCTGAACGCATCGTTTGTGAAACCGCTGTCTATTGTTTACAAGGATGTCAGTAAAGCGTATCAGACAAGTAAAAATGCAAGACGTGCAAAGGCCGGTACAGCGATTCCTGATTGGTATGAGCCGAATGACAAGGGCCTGCGCTTCCTGCCTGGCGTACTTGCAAAGACGATGTCTGAGGAACAGCAGGTATTTTATGCAGCAGAGCAGCATTTTAGCTATCAGGGTGGAGTGTATGTGGAACTTTCGGAAATGGAAGCTCAGCGTAAGGTTCAGGAGAAAATGCTGATTCGCGAAACAAAGATGAATCAGATCGTTGATGCAGAAAAACAGTGGCGACTTCTTGTACAGCGGGATATTCGCGAGTTGAATGCAAACCCGTACATTATCAATGTTCGGAACGGTCTATACAATGTGCTGGAGGATATGCTGACAGAGCATACACCGAATTACTATTCTACGGTCCAGCTGAATGTGACCTATGATAAGTCAGCAGATTGTCCGCTTTTTAAGAAGTTCCTTTCGGAGTCAATGGGTGGGGATGCAGATCAGGTGAAATTGATTCAGGAGATGCTTGGCTATTTTCTGATCCCTGTGAACTCAGCACAGAAATGCTTTGTTATTGTAGGTGCCGCTGGAGCCGGGAAATCCGTGCTTCTTCGTGTTCTGAATGATGTACTTCTTGGAAAGCAGAATGTGTCCAATGTATCCTGGCAGGCACTAAACGAACGTTTTAAGACTGCTGAACTTTTTGGAAAGCTTGCAAATATCTTTGCGGATTTGCCGACAAAGAACATTGATGACAATGGCATATTCAAGGCACTTGTAGGAGAGGATTATCTGACCGTAGAAAAGAAAAACAAGAATCCGTTCTCATTCCAGTCCACAGCAAGGTTACTGTTTTCCTGCAACAGTATTCCGAAAAACTATGGTGATCGTTCAGAAGGTTTTTATCGAAGGCTCATTATCATACGGTTCAATCATACGGTGCCGAAGGAAAAAAGGGATCCTGAGCTTTTGGAGAAGTTTCGCATGGAAGCAGATGGTATCTTTCTGTTTGCATTAGAGGGGCTTCGCAGACTGATGAATAATCACTATGTATTCTCGGAAACAAAGGTGAATGCGGATGAGCTTCAGCAGTATCGGGAAGAATCGGATTCCGTATTATCCTTCGTGAAGGACTACTGTGAGCTGAATCCAGGATATAGCGCGGGTTCCACAGAATTGTTTGATTCCTACAAGAAGTACTGCGAAGAATGTGGTATGAAACCATATTCACAGAAAAACTTTGTTCAGCAGATCATCGCTACATTTCCTGGGGTAACAAGGGACATTGATCGCATTGCCAAAAGACGCGTCCTTATGGGAATTCATCTTGGCGAGGTACTGGGGTAATGCTCCCGGAGACTCTGCCACATAAATTCGGAACACAAGAACACGTTGGAACGCCAAATTCCTATCTCTCTATATATGAGATATATTTTCTTATATTATAAATTTTTTTAGAAAATATACAGCAATATGGGATTTTAGGTGTTCCACGTGTTCCAAGTGTTGAAAATACGGAGGTTTTTGGAACAGATGAAAGAGTCAGACATTGTAAGAGCAATCATGAAGTATCTGAAAAACGTGCCCGGATGTTTCTGCTGGAAAGAGCATGGCGGGATGTACGGAACGGCAGGTGTTCCAGATATCATTGCTTGCATCAATGGTCATTTTTACGGATTTGAAGTTAAGACGGATGTTGGAAAGCCTACGAAGCTTCAGGAAGCCACCATCCGTAAAATCCTCGCATCCGGCGGTACTGCCTTGGTGGTTCGCTCGGTTGATGAGGTGCGAGCTGTGGTAAACGGCTCTCTGCACTGATACGAAGATACACTGCTTCAACGCGACGATGCCAATTTTAATAATCGGAGGTATCGAACATGAGCAGTATTACAGTTTATGAAAATCTGGCAAATGCGATTATCCTGCAAGCGGTAAGGGATTATCGAACAGCACTGAAGTGTTTGAAGATGAATCCCAAAAATAAGAATGCACAGCATGATAGAACGGAAATTGAACGTTTCTTCCGCTCTCAGTGGTATTCAGCACTGACGAGTGTGGACGGCGAGATGCTGATTCATTCTCTTTGCGAGGAGGTAGGTGTATGACAGCAAAGGAATATTTAAACCAGGCAAGACACCTAGATGCGCTTATTCATTGCAGATTGCGTGAGATTGACTATTGGAGAGATTTATCGATTAGCGTCTCAAGTAGTGGATATGAAGAGCACCACAACCCGAATCGTCCAACAGATGCGCCGTTTGTCCGTTGCCTGGAAAAAATTGATGAAATTCAGCAAAGCGTAGAGGATAAGGTGGCGTACCTGGTGGAACTCAAGGAAGAAATTAACTCTGCGATTGATAAGCTGGAAAATCGTGATGAACAGCTGTTGCTCCGTTACCGCTATTTGGATGATTGCAGTTGGGAGGAAATATCCCATATGATGAACATATCCATTCGGTCGGTGCATCGCATCCACGGATCCGCTTTACAGAATTTTGTGGTCCCAAACTAAAAGTTGGCACACTTTGGCACAGTTTGGCACATCATGGCACACTTGTCATATGGTACTATTATAATGCGAAAAGAGAATAGATAAGAGCAAGCCTTCATGGGAGCAATCCTGTGGGGGCTTTTGCTATGCAAGAAGAAAGTGTGAAGAATTGTAATGGTGTAAACACTGTACACAATCGGCGATGGAGGTGAGCAAAATGCCAAGAAAGCCCAAACAGCCATGCGCGTATCCAGGATGCCCGAATTTGTCAGATGAAAGGTACTGCGAGGTGCACCGGAAACTGATGGAGAAAAACTATGAGAAGTACAGTCGTGATCCGGCAGTGCATAAAAAGTATGGAAGAGCGTGGAAACGCATCCGCGATAACTATGTAAAGACGCATCCATTCTGTGAGAGATGCTTTGCAAACGGCATCCTCGTTCCTGTCGAGGAGGTTCACCATAAGGTTCCGATTTCACAAGGAGGAACGCATGATCCAAGTAATCTGATGAGTCTTTGTAAGTCTTGTCATAACAAGATTCATCATGAGATCGGAGACAGATAAAATCATGGTGGGGTAGGGGCGGTCTGAATCTCTACAGGGCAAGGCTCCGGAAAACGGCGCCCCCTAACGCGCACAAAAATTTGAGTTCAAACGGGGGATTAACCCCCTGAGTCAGAAAGGATAGAAAAATATGGCGAGAGACGGCACAAATCGTGGCGGCAGACGAGTCCGTGCCGGAGATAAACCGGCACCTGTCGCAGAAAAAATACAAAAGGGGCAGCAGGTCCAGATTATGAAAAATGATATTCCGACGCTCAGCCCTACAGAACTGGAGGCAGTTGATCTTCCAGAAGGCGCAGCAATGGAAGGCATGGATATGCCAAAGCCCAGTGACTATTTGTCTGCAAGGCAGAAGAATGGGGTGCCACTTGGCGCGGATGAAATCTATAAGGAGACCTGGTTGTGGCTCAAAGCAAGGAACTGCGAGAAGCTCGTGAACAAACGACTCATCGAAGCCTACGCACAGGCCTTTGCTAGATATATTCAGTGCGAGGATGCGACCAGTACCTACGGCCTTCTCGGAAAGCATCCGACGACTGGCGGAGTGGTTACTTCCCCATTCGTGCAGATGAGCCAGCAGTACCAGAAAACAGCAAACCTTCTCTGGTATGAGATTTATGACATTGTGAAGCAGAACTGTACAGAAATTTTTGAAGATAACCCAAATGATACGATGGAGCTTTTGCTTCGAACAAGGAGAAATAATAGATGATAGAAAAAGTAAATCCGAGCCATCCAGATAAGGTGGCCGACCGCATTGCGGGGGCCATTGTTGATCTGGCATATAAAGCAGAAAAAGATCCGAAAATTGCTGTGGAAGTGATGATTGGACATGGTGTTTGTTATGTGATTGTAGAAACAAGCGCAGACATTTTTGCGGAGCAAATCAAAAGAATTGTACATCGTATTGCGGGATCGATGGCTGTCATTTCCGACATCAAGCCTCAGGATGCGCATCTGGCTAAGAACCAAGCCGCTGGTTTCCGCTGTGGCGATAATGGCATCTTTAGAGGTGTCCCTTTGACAAAAGAGGAGCAGAAGCTCTCGCAGATTGCACGTGAAATTTATGCAAAGTACGCATCCGATGGAAAGTACATTCTGGATGGTGAGAAATTAATCATCTGTCAGAGCAATGCAAATACTACAGATTTGAAAAACACATATCCTGAAGCAACTGTGAATCCGCTCGGTGATTGGACCGGCGGCACAGATGTAGATACCGGAGCTACCAACCGGAAGCTTGGTTCTGACATGGCTGAGTCCGTTACCGGCGGAGGGCTGCATGGCAAGGACCTCTCGAAAGCGGATGTATCTGTAAACATTCATGCATTTCTAAAAGCGCAGAGGACTGGCATTCCAGTAGAGCTTTCGTGTGCTATTGGTGATGAAATGGTGGACGGCTTGCTGTTTTCCGAGATTGTAGAAGAAGCAAGACAATATATTGACTCCCTCGGCGGGTTTGAGAAGTTTGCCGAGTGGGGTCTTTTTTGATGGAGGTGAACTTGATGAGCAAGACAACAACGGAGATGCAGCTTGTAGACATTAACAAGCTGATCCCTTACGTGAACAATGCCCGTACCCATAATGCGGAGCAGATCAATAAGCTCCGTTCCTCCCTCCGAGAGTTCGGCTTTATCAATCCGGTCATCATCGACCGCGATTATAACGTGATCGCTGGACATGGAAGAATCATGGCTGCAAAGGAGGAGGGTATCAAGGAAGTTCCGTGTGTATTCGTGGACTATCTGACGGAAGCCCAGAAGAAAGCATACATCATTGCGGACAACCGAATGGCACTGGATGCTGGATGGGATGAGGAACTTCTGAAAGTAGAGATCGAAGCGCTGCAGGCAGAAGATTTTGATTTGGGACTGACAGGATTCGATGAGAAAGAGCTGGCCAGTCTTTTTGATTCAGATAGCGAGGGCCAGGAGGATGAATTTGATGTCGATGCAGAGCTTGAGAAGCCTTGCTTCTCGAAGACGGGTGACATCTGGAAGCTTGGAAGGCACACGGTGATCTGTGGCGATTCCACGGTACCTGAAACCTATCAGAAGCTCCTCGGAGATCGAAAGGTGAATCTCGTCTGCACCGATGCTCCCTATTTTGTAGCATTGAAGAACAAGTCAGGTACCATCAAGAACGATGATTTGAACGATAAAGAAGCCTATGAGTTTCTTCTGAAATGTTTCACGAACTTCAAAGAGGCCATGGCGAAGGATGCCTCGATCTACGAGTTTTATGCCACCATGAAGACACGTGTTTTCTATGACGCTTTCGAGGATGCAGGCTTCAAAGTTGGTGCAGGACTGATTTGGAAAAAGCCGAGAGCACCATTCATGCGAACGGACTGGAAATTCAATATGGAGCCGATCATCTTTGGATGGCGAAAGGACGGAAAGCACATTTGGTATGGCGACCAGAAGCAGACCTCGGTATTTGAGTTTGATAGCATCAAGGATTCTGAGAAAGAAGGCTTCGGCCATCCATCCAGTAAGCCGATTCCTCTAATTGCCTATCTCATCAAGCAGTGCACTCAGGCAAATGGACTCGTGCTCGATGGCTTCCTTGGCTCCGCTTCTACGCTTATGGCGTGCGATCAGATGGACCGCATCTGCTACGGGGTAGAGCTGGAGCCGAAGTTCGTAGATGTTGCCGTGAAGCGTTACATGGCTGCGCATAACGACAGCACTGATGGTATTGTTCTTCTCCGGGATGGGAAAGAAATGGCCTATGAAGATGCCATCGCGGAGATGGATTCTTCCAGAGAATGATTGTGTACTACTCACAAAATTCTAAAGCTTAAGTGGCACAGTATTCTCCAGCGAAGATTGCACAGTTTCCTTGCTATTTATCGTCTTCAGAGTGATATATGTACTACCAAAACAAAGGAGGATTCCACTATGGAGATTAGATTTAATGTAACAGGAAGCAAGAGAAAAGAGCTTGCAACAATTATTTCCGAGGTAATTGGACAGAAGCTAGTGTATAAAGGAATGCCAAGCGCCGCTTACGAGGTAGCGGATATCACCATCAGCAAGGATGGCACCGTAACCTACGATGAGCGAACTGAGAACGACATCATCAAAGCAATCATCGAAAAGGCTGGTGTCGCAGGTTTTAGCGCAAAGGCTAGCGCACCGACAGAGTTCGCTTCCCCTGAAGCAAACACAGATGCAACAGAAGCCGACATTGTTGCTTCCGCATCAAGCACAGGCTTAGTGGTTTCCTTCCCTGCAGATAAGGTCAACCTGGAAAATTTGCAAAAACTACTGGAAAGCAAAGCAACTCTCATTAAGAAGGCGCTGGGAGTTGAAGCTTTTCCAATCGAAGAACATAACGATCAGGTTAGCTTCCCTTGGTGGCCTACCATGCCAGACTTTGACGCCATTACCGCGTACACCTCTTTCCTGGCTGCCCTTTGCAAGATGAGCAAGGAACAAAAGCGCATCACAGCAAAAGAAAAACTGGTAGAAAATGAAAAATACGCCTTCCGTTGCTTCCTTCTTCGTCTCGGCTTCATCGGAGACGAATACAAGCAAAGTCGCAGGATCCTCTGCAGATACCTTTGCGGCAACAGCTCCTACGCAGGAGGTGAAGGCCATGTTATTCGCTAACAGAGCGCAGGTTGAACGCCTGCGCCTCCGCTATCCCATCGGAACCAGAGTGGAGCTTGTTGAAATGGATGATGCTCAGGCACCGCCCATTGGCACCCAGGGAACGGTAACCGGTGTGGATGATACCGGCAGCCTCCTGGTGGATTGGGATAATGGCTCCGGACTTAATGTAATCTACGGTGTGGACCGAGTGAAGAAGCTGTAACATACACAGTTTTCTCCCCTACATAGCACTGAATCTTTGGTACATATATTGTAGGTAATCTGCTTGCTATTATGTGCTTTCAGAGTGATATATGTACTACCAAAAGAAAACAAGGAGGCACACACCATGATGAACATTTTTGAAGAAGCTTACAGAGGAATCCAGGAAGCAAAAAAGGCTTACACCGCAGCAGCTAACACGGCTGAGCAGGATGCAGCAAGAGCCCTTTACAAGCAGGCAACCGCAAAGCTTGATGGCTTAAGCAACACAGAGCAGCGCATCTGGAACGCTTATGAAACCGCCAAGGACTGCGGCAACGAGTACATCGACCTGAACGACACCATCCGCGATGACGCAGTCGAGGACCTTGTAGCCTGCATGAAGGAATACGGCATAGAAGCCTTCACCTTCTCCTCCACCTGGAGCGGCGCAGTTGAAACCGCATGGCTTTTCCAGAAAGCCGGATGCACCTTGGCAGGACTCATCGAGATCAACAGCCAGCAGAAAGCCTTCATGAGCGACGAGTATGAAAAGGCACACGGATACCTTTTCAAGCTGAACTAAGGAGGGCAGGATTATGTGGGCAGAAGGAAGTATTAAGGTTGGGGACAGCATTTTCCATTACTTGGTGAAGCACTACGAAGAGCCAAGCGAGGACTACGGCATTGACGGCGGTAGGATTTCAAAACTCATGCTGAAGAGAAACGGCGAGATTGCTTACAACTACGACAGAGGCCTGGATATTGAACCGGTCGATGAGGAAACCGAAACAGCCCTTGCGATTCTGATGAAGGAATACAACTAAGAACATTCCCCGAAGGACCATCCGAAAGGGTGTGTTCCTCGTTATACGATAGATTTGAAGGTCGCACCGATTGGTGGCGGCTTATTTTTATGCCTGGAGGTGAGAACTTGAGAAAACTAAAGAATTATACGCCGACCAGATTTATGGCAGAGAACAGCCACTACGATAAAGATGCTGCAGATTTTGCAGTCATGTTTATTGAGAGCTTGTGCCATACCAAAGGAACCTGGGCAGGGAAGAAATTTGAACTCATCGACTGGCAGGAGCGGATCATTCGAGACCTATTTGGAGTTCTGAAGCCAAACGGCTATCGGCAGTTCAATACGGCCTATGTAGAAATTCCAAAGAAGCAGGGAAAGTCGGAACTTGCAGCAGCCGTAGCACTTCTTCTTTGCTGCGGCGATGGAGAGGAACGAGCGGAGGTTTATGGATGTGCTGCAGATCGTCAGCAGGCTACGATCGTCTTTGATGTGGCCGCGGATATGGTGCGGATGTGTCCGGCGCTGAATAAGCGTGTGAAGATTCTGGCATCCCAGAAGCGGATCATCTATGAGCCGACCAATTCCTTCTACCAGGTGCTTTCTGCAGAAGCTTACAGTAAGCATGGCTTTAACATTCATGGGGTGGTGTTTGATGAGCTGCATACGCAGCCTAATCGTAAGCTCTTTGATGTTATGACGAAGGGATCCGGTGATGCGAGAATGCAGCCACTGTATTTTTTGATCACGACTGCCGGAACGGACACGAACAGCATCTGTTACGAGACCCACCAGAAAGCGAAGGACATCTTAGATGGGAGAAAGATCGATCCGACCTTTTACCCCGTGATCTATGGAGCCGATGAATCCGACGATTGGACCGATCCAGCCGTATGGCGAAAGGCAAATCCGAGTCTCGATATTACGGTTGGCATAGATAAGGTTGAAGCCGCCTGCAACTCAGCAAAGCAGAATCCTGGGGAGGAGAATTCCTTCCGGCAGCTTCGTCTTAATCAATGGGTAAAGCAGGCCGTACGCTGGATGCCGATGGAGAAGTGGGATGCCTGTGCCTTTCCAATTGATGAGGATGAGCTGGAAGGACGCGTTTGCTATGGCGGTCTTGACCTATCGAGTACAACCGATATCACAGCTTTCGTTCTGGTTTTCCCTCCACTTGATGAAGAGGATAAATATATTGTGCTCCCGTATTTCTGGGTACCGGAGGATACCTTGGATCTTCGCGTCCGAAGGGATCATGTTCCTTACGAGGTGTGGGAGAAGCAGGGACGTCTCGAGACCACAGAAGGAAATGTCATTCATTACGGCTACATCGAGAAGTTCATCCAGCGACTTGGTGAAAAATTTAACATTCGCGAGATAGCATTCGATCGGTGGGGCGCGGTCCAAATGGTTCAAAATCTTGAAGTAATGGGTTTTACCGTAGTTCCGTTTGGACAGGGCTTCAAGGACATGTCTCCGCCAACCAAGGAGCTTATGAAGCTGGTACTTGAGAAGCGCATCGCGCATGGAGGACATCCAGTTCTCCGATGGATGATGGATAACATCTACATCCGTACGGATCCAGCCGGAAACATTAAGGCGGATAAGGAAAAATCAACAGAAAAGATTGATGGTGCTGTGGCAACGATCATGGCGCTGGATAGAGCAATCCGATGTGGCAACGATACAGGCGAAAGCGTGTACGACACAAGAGGATTGCTTGTTTTTTGAGGAAAAATAAATGCTGATTTTAATTGGTCTGATCGTGCTTTGTGAAGGCATCAATCAGGGAATAGGAGGTTTGTATGGGAATCTTTAACGGACTTTTCCGGGGCAGAGATGCTCCGAAGGACAGTACAGCAGGCAGTGCTTACCGTTTCTTTCTTGGAGGAAGTACCTCTGGGAAAAACGTAAATGAGCGCTCTGCGATGCAGATGACGGCGGTTTATGCCTGTGTACGTGTTCTTTCAGAAGCCGTGGCTGGCCTTCCGCTTCATCTATATCGCTACACGGATAAAGGCAGTAAAGAGAAGGCCATCGACCAGCCGCTGTATTTCGTTCTGCATGATGAGCCAAATCCTGAAATGACTTCGTTTGCGTTCCGGGAAACGCTCATGACGCATTTGCTCCTCTGGGGAAATGCTTACGCACAGATCATCCGAAACGGAAAAGGAGAAGTGGTGGCGCTGTATCCGCTCATGCCAAACCGCATGACAGTTGACCGCGATGAGAAGGGGCAGCTCTACTACGTGTACCAGACATCAACCGATGAAGCAAGGACCACTAAGGGTGGAACGGTACGGCTCAAGCCTTCCGATGTTCTCCATGTTCCAGGCCTTGGATTTGACGGCCTGGTTGGATACTCCCCGATCGCGATGGCAAAGAACGCCATTGGTCTTGCGATTGCTGCAGAAGAGTATGGCTCCAAGTTCTATGCGAACGGTGCTGCGCCCAGTGGTGTCTTGGAGCATCCCGGAACTCTGAAAGACCCGTCGAAGGTACGCGACAGTTGGAATGAAACATTCGGCGGAAGCGGCAATGCCCATAAGATTGCGGTTCTGGAGGAAGGCATGAAATATACGCCGATCTCCATCAATCCAAGTGAAGCTCAATTCTTAGAGACACGAAAATTTCAGATCGATGAGATTGCCCGCATCTTTCGAGTACCGCCCCATATGATTGGCGACCTTGAGCGGAGCACATTCAGTAACATTGAACAGCAGTCACTTGAATTCGTGAAGTACACTTTGGAACCGTGGCTTGTCAGATGGGAGCAGTCCATGACAAGGGCATTGATCTCATCGAGCGATAAGTCAAAGTACTTCATCAAGTTCAACGTGGATGGCCTTCTTCGAGGGGATTATCAAAGCCGCATGAACGGCTATGCCACAGCAAGACAGAATGGTTGGATGTCTGCAAATGACATCCGTGAGCTTGAGAACCTGAACCGCATTCCAGCCGAGGAAGGCGGGGACCTTTATCTTATTAACGGCAACATGACAAAGCTGGCGGACGCAGGCATTTTTGCAGCCAGCGGAAAGGAGAAGAATTCCGATGAAGAAGTTTTGGAACTGGAAGAGTCGAACAGTGACGAATCAGGAGACGAAAGAAACGTCTCTGGAGAGGACACTCTTCCTGAACGGCACCATCGCAGAGGAAAGCTGGTTTGACGATGACGTAACGCCACAGCTTTTTAAGGATGAGCTGAACAGCGGTGATGGTGACATTACGGTCTGGATCAACAGCCCTGGAGGTGACTGCGTAGCAGCCGCCCAGATCTACAACATGCTGATGGATTATAAGGGGAATGTGACTGTCAAGATCGATGGCATTGCCGCAAGTGCCGCTTCTGTTATTGCGATGGCAGGCACCAAGGTGCTGGTATCGCCGGTATCGATGCTTATGATCCATAACCCGGCAACAGTGGCGTTTGGAGATACCACGGAAATGCAGAAGGCGATCTCCATGCTCGATGAAGTGAAGGAATCCATCATCAATGCTTATGAGATCAAGACCGGCATGAGCCGGGCAAAGCTCTCTAGGCTTATGGATGCGGAGACCTGGATGGACGCAAACAGCGCGGTGGAGATGGGCTTTGCCGACGAGATCATGAAGCGCTCCGGTGAAACAGAAGATATCGAAGTGCCTACGGTCCACAACGTATACTCCCGCACAGCGGTCACCAATCACCTGATGGATAAGATTTCTGCCAAGTGCAGGATTGAAAAGAAAGACATGACTACGGCTGATTCCTTAATGGAACGGCTCGATTTAATTAAAAATTGGAGGTAATTATTATGACGATCAATGAGCTTCGTGAAGCCCGCAATAAGGCATGGCAGGGTGCAAAGGCATTTGTAGAGAGCAAGCGCGATAAGGACGGCCTGCTTTCCAAGGAGGATGCTGCAGCCTATGACGAGATGGAAAAGAAGATCAAGGACTATAGCGCAGAGATCGAGCGCATGGAGCAGATGGAAAAGATTGAGAACGAGCTCAATAAGCCGGTGAATACGCCGATTGTGACAAAGCCGATGACAGTGAATAGCAAAGAGAAGACTGGACGCGCATCGGATGAGTACAAGGCAGGTATGCTGATGGCGCTCCGCACAAACTTTAAGCAGATCTCTAACGTTCTGCAGGAAGGTGTAGATGCCGATGGCGGCTATCTCGTGCCGGAGGAGTATGATTCTCGTCTCATCCAGACACTGGAGGAAGAGAACATCATGCGTAAGCTCTCGACCCGCATCATAACGAGCGGTGAGCATAAGATCAACATCGCAGCGACAAAGCCTGCGGCTGCTTGGATCGAAGAGGGCGCGGCACTCACTTTTGGGGATGCCACTTTCGGTCAGATCCTTCTGGACGCCCACAAGCTCCATGTGGCCATCAAGGTAACCGAGGAGCTTCTCTACGATAATGCGTTCGGCCTTGAAAATTACATCATCGATCAGTTCGGTAAGGCACTCGCAAATGCCGAGGAGGATGCTTTCCTGAATGGTACCGGTGTCGGCCAGCCTCTTGGACTTTTTGCTGACAAGGGTGGCGGCACTGTGGCAAATACTGTAACGGCGCTTACCACGGACGCAGCAATCGGTCTTGTGTATGCCCTGAAGCGTCCGTACCGTAAGAATGCGTCCTTCATCATCAACGATCAGCTGATCGCACAGCTCCGTACTCTGAAGGATAACAACGGTACCTATATGTGGCAGCCTGCACTTACCGCAGGAGAGCCGGACAAGTTCCTTGGCTATGACGTGTATACCTCCCAGTACGCACCAAGCAATGCGATCGCTTTTGGTGACTACAAGTACTACAACATCGGTGACCGTGGTACCCGTTCCTTTAAGCAGCTCAATGAGCTCTTTGCTGGAAATGGCATGATCGGCTATGTTGCGAAGGAGCGTGTAGACGGCAAGCTCATCCTTCCGGAGGCTGTGCAGATCCTGAAGATCGGTGCGGCGAAGGCAGCAAAGGCCTGAGAGGAGAAGGTAAATGCTTAGCGTGGACGAGGTGAAACAGTATTTAAGGGTGGATAGTTCCGATGACGATGCTTTCATCAAAGACTTGATTCCTGCAGCGGAGTCCCTCGTCCGGGACGTAGGCAGGATCTCATCCAATAAGCCCGTTACAGGTTATGTCATGAAAGTGGCAAACCTGTATGCGGTGGCTTATTTATATGAGCATCGAGAAGAAACGAATCATAAGGAATTGATGCTTTCGCTCCGCGACCTTTTGTTTGGCGTCCGGGAGGTGAAGTTCTGATGAACATTGCGCTGTTAAATACGAGGATCACCATACAGAAAAATGGGGTTACCGTGGATGCCATTGGAAACCACAAAACAGCATGGACCGACTGGTATTCCTGCTACGCAACGGTCAGCAATGAATCACCGAGCGAAGCGACACAGGCAGGTATAGTCGTGGATAACACGAAGGTGGATTTTACGATTCGCTGGTGCAGGAATACAGCTTCGATCACACCGGAGAATTACCGCGTGGCCTTTTCCGGAGAGCTTTACAACATCCTCGGCATTGATCACATGAACTTTAAGAAGAAACTGGTGAAGCTCAAATGCCAGAAAGTGAGGCGCTCATGAGTGATCGGGTATCGATTGATGAGATGACTTCGGCTATCATGGAGGGACTTACGGAGTATGCGGATCTTACAACTGATGAGCTTAAAAAATCAGTGAAGAAGGCAGGAAAGACGGTAAAGTACGAGATTTCAAAAACGGCTCCGAAGGATACCGGAAAGTACCAAAAGAGCTGGGCGGTCAAGACTGTAAAGGAAACATCGAATTCTCTTGATGTAGTCGTTCATTCCAGAAACCGATACCAGATCGCACATCTTCTGGAACACGGCCATGCAAAACGCGGAGGCGGGAGAGTGGCGGCAAGACCACACATAGCACCTGCGGAGGAGAAGGGCATCGAGGAACTCGAGAAGGAAGTGGAGAAGGCACTGGGAGGATGAGCAATGGAACAAATCGTAAAGATACTGGATGAGATCGGCATTCCCTTTGCCTATGACCACTTTGCAGAGGGAGAAAGCCCAGATCCGCCGTTTATTTGTTATCTTTCCGCGAACAGCGACAACTTTGCTGCGGACGGGAAGGTCTACTACAAGATCAATGAGATTCATATCGAACTGTATACCGACTGTAAGGACTTGTCGGCAGAACAGAAAGTGGAAGCTGTGCTTGATGAGCATGGCATTTTTTATGAAAAATCTGAAGTATGGATCGAATCGGAGAAACTCTATGAAGTCCTGTATTCATTTGAAATGGAGGTAAATTAACGATGGCTGACAAAGCAAATAAGGTGAAATTCAACCTGAAGAATACGCACTATGCGCTCCTTACCATTGGCGAAGATGGAACACCTACCTTCGGAACACCGGTACCGATGCCGGGCTCCGTATCGATCTCACTGGATGCAAACGGTGAGCCTGAGAATTTTTACGCGGATGGCGGTGTGTATTACGTGATCAATAATAACTGTGGCTATGACGGAGATCTGGAGCTTGCATTGATTCCGGAGTCCTTCCGCACGGACGTACTGAAGGAAACATTAGATTCCAAGGGAGTGCTGATCGAGAACTCGGAGGTGGAGCTTGCAGCCTTCGCGCTTCTTTTTGAGTTTGATGGAGACCAGAAGCACATCCGTCATGTGCTGTATAACTGCTCTGCTTCCCGTCCGGGTATCGAAGGAAAGACGAACGAGGATTCCAAGGAAGTACAGACGGAGAAGCTGTCTCTGAAGGCGGTGCCACTTGCTAATGGTATGGTGAAAGCAAAGACCGGAAACACCACGGATGCCACAACCTATGCAAACTGGTACAAGGCGGTATATGTGCCTGCGGCAGAGAGCGATGTCGCAACGCAGTCTGCATCGAAGCCTGCGAAGGCAGTAAAGGAGTGATTGGATTATGAGTATGATTCAGAAGATTGAGATTGACGGAAAGCAGGTGCCCTTCAAGGCATCTGCCGCCATTCCGCGTATTTATCGCATCAAGTTCCACCGAGATATCTATAAGGATCTCGATGCACTTGGAAAGGCTGTCGGAAACGGTGATGAAGGTTCCTCTCATCTCGATATGTTCTCTCTTGAGATGTTTGAGAACATCGCCTACATCATGGCAAAACATGCGGATCCTTCCATTCCGGACAGCCCGGAGGAGTGGCTTGATGAATTCAGCACCTTCTCCATCTACCAGGTGCTTCCAAAGATCATCGAGCTGTGGGGCCTGAATGTTCAGACTGACGTGGAATCTAAAAAAAACTTCACGCAACAGACCGCCCGATGACAACGCCTCTATTTCTGCTCCGCTGCGTACAGCTTGGAATCTCCATTCGAGACCTTGACTTACTCACGATCGGGATGGTGAACGACATGTACGCAGAGAGCAGCAATGATGAGTACAAGGGATATTCGCAGATCGCAAGGCAGGAAGATTTTGACGCATTTTGATCCTTTGGCCTTAACGAAATATACCTAAAATAGATGAACATTCATTAGTTGTGATGTAAAATAACAAGCAGTAACCATTAGACGAATATATGCGGAAGGAAATAATAAGATGGCACGAAAACCTAGATTTCCAGGAATTGATTGGTACTGCGATCATTGCGGGGCTCTACTGAATAATCAGAAGCATTTTGACGATCATAAGTACACATGGAAGTGTACCGAATGCGGATTTAAAAATAGTATTTCCTGGGATAATATTCGAAGTGGAGATTCTTCCGCAATGAAGTTTTTGCTATACTTGATCGGATTTCTGTCCTATGTTGGCTTATGGACGGGGATTATGTTGGCTGTAGCTATTTTTGCTTTTAACGCAGATAGAAACCAGTATTTTACCTTGTTTCTTAGCAGTGTTGGAGTATATGTTCTGGCTTTTATACTTGGATTGTTTATTGAATTTGCGTTAAGACATACAACATTTTCAATAGGGAATCTGTGTTTTGTGATTTTTAGAAATTTGAAAGAAGATATACTTGCACCGTTCATGGCGTTTAAAGAAATAAGCAGCATTTTATTATCCGTCATCAAGAGAAAAATCTCAAAAAAATATGTATGGAAAAGTAATAAAGTGATTTTGAGTTCTGCAATTATATATGCCGTGATTTTCGTAATAGAATTTATTTTATTGAGCGGTATTATAGGCTTCAGACTAAGCGACTGGAGTCGATTAATTACGGCAGCGGTATCTTCCGTTATTTAGCCACACAAATCAAAATTCATCACTGTCCTATTTTTATCAGACGGTGCTTTTTTATGCTCGGCAGAGATGCCGGGCAATTTTTATGTCTATTTTTAAAGAAAGCCTACTAATAAAAAATCAAGCCTTATTCTGAAAGATTTGCAGGCGGAAAGGAAGGTAGCACAAAAAGACCGTCACTCGGGCGGCCGAGTGAGAAAAGACATTTGTCGGGTTATTCAGTAGCGTTTGTTTGTTGTCTCAGGCATTCCTTTACTTTGCCATAGTAGATGCGAAGAAACTTATTGGCTCCGGCGGTCATGTAAACAAGATAATCTTTTCCCTCCGACCGTTTTTTATCAAGAAAGCGATAGACAGGATCATCATTATCGCCTAATTGGAGAATGGTCGACATGATCTGGAACAAAGTCTTTCTTAACCGCGAGGAACCGCATTTTGAGGCATGTACGCTCTTGCTGATGCGTTGGCCGGAATCATTTTTCCCCGGATCCACGCCGGCAAAGGCAGTCAGTGATTCCCTGCGTGGAAAGCGGGACACATCACCAATTTCGGCAATGAGCTGAGGGCCGTAAACCGGACCTACACCATACATTTCCATAACCGTGGAGTATTCGGGGAGTGTTGAAGCAAGACGGTCCATTTCGGAACGAAGCTCAACGATATGCCTGGAAAGTAGCTTGAGCTGCTCAATGCTGTTCTGAATCATCTTCTTACAGATCAGGTCTTTGGGCTGGGTAGCGATAAGCTCCTTAGAGGCATCAAACAACTCCTGGGGCTTACCTTTCTGGAAATTATATCCATGGCGTTTGCAGAAGGCTGCATAGCGTTCCGAAAAGGCTTTGATGCCAATTTTGCGGACACAGTCAACGTGCCAGAAAGAGTAGACGTAATCCACCCATTTCTCGCTTCCGTCCGTGCGGACGGGACTGGTAAAGAGTTTGTCTACTCCCGGATAAGTTTGATCAAGGAGAGCAATGAGATTGTTTTTGACAGCTGTTTTCTGCTTCATGAGAAATGCTGTCTGTGTATTAAGGATTTTCAGTTGAGAGCGAATATTGTCCATGCCAGTATACTCACGGAGTTCTGACCAGTTGTCAATGGTATATCTGGCAATCTTCATGGCATCAGCGGGGTCGGTTTTCACCTTACGGAGAGAATTGTTGCCGTAATTTCGGATCAGGTGTGGGTTGACCGCACTAACGAAAATCCCTGCATCCGACAAAGCGTGAAGTACCGGTTCGTGATACCGCCCTGTGCTCTCCATGACAACCCTGGTATCACCTTCCAGTGATCCTATGTACTGGACAAGACTGCTGAGATCTGCAGACGAATGGGAGACATCAAAAGGTCTTCGAATGGTAATACCGCCGGGACGTAGGACGGCAATGGTACTCCGGCCTTTTGAGACATCGATACCTACTGCGTTTATCATACTAAACACCTCCAGAATAAGATTTGCAATGGTTCCAGTTTTCTCATTGCTGATTCAATCTCCTGGGGTATCACACGAACGCTGAGGTTCAACCTACGTAAATCGAACAACTGCGAATGAGTACGGCTGGCTGACTGGCTTTCATACGGACACTGTTTCAAGTGAACAGGTTCCAAGGAGGATTACGTCATAAACCATGCCGCAACATTCTAGCAGTTTAAGCAACGAGAGGAACAGACGCCTGGCTGGATGTCAGGCGGTCTGTACCATCACAAAACCTATAGTAGGAGGAGGAGCCTATGGCGGGAAGTAGAATCAAGGGTATCACGGTCGAAATCGGCGGCGATACCACAAAACTTCAGACAGCCTTAAAGGGTGTCAATTCAGAAATCAAGAATATACAAAGTCAGCTTAAGGATGTCGAGAAGCTACTGAAACTGGACCCCGGCAATACTGAGCTACTTGCTCAGAAGCAGAAGCTCCTCTCCAACGCTGTCAGTGAAACAAAAGAAAAGCTCGCCACTCTTAAGACTGCTGCAGAGCAGGCAAATCAGGCACTTGCGAATGGTGACATTTCCAAAGAACAGTACGATGCCCTTCAGAGGGAGATCATCGAAACGGAAGAAGATCTCAAAAAGCTGGAGACACAGGCCAATCAGTCAGCGACCGCTGTTCAGAAGATTGCTACTGCTGGTGAAAGCCTGAAGTCTGCAGGCGATAAGGTTTCCTCCGCCGGTGAAAAGCTCCTTCCTGCCTCTGCTGCAGTTACAGCTCTTGGCGTTGCTGCTGTAAAAACAGCTTCCGATTTCGATTCTTCTATGAGCCAGGTAGCCGCCGTGTCTGGTGCAACCGGAGAGGACTTCGATAAGCTCCGTGCAAAGGCTCGTGAGATGGGAGCGAAAACCAAGTTCTCAGCATCCGAGGCTGCGGATGCCATGAACTATATGGCGATGGCCGGATGGAAAACCTCCGACATGCTGGATGGTATCGAAGGCATCATGAACCTTGCTGCGGCATCTGGTGAGGACCTTGCTACCACATCGGATATCGTTACAGATGCACTAACTGCATTTGGACTCACCGCCAAGGACTCCGGGCATTTTGCGGACATCCTTGCAGCGGCAAGCTCTAACGCAAATACGAATGTCAGTATGATGGGTGAAACCTTCAAATACTGTGCTCCAATCGCCGGTGCACTTGGTTTCTCCGCAGAGGATACCGCAGAGGCCATCGGGCTTATGGCGAATGCCGGTATCAAGTCCACACAGGCCGGTACCTCTCTTCGTACCATCATGAATAACCTTACTGGCGAGGTAAAGATTTCTGGTAAGTCTATCGGAGATGTGACGATTGCAACCACCAATGCCGATGGCTCGATGCGAAGCCTCACGGCAATCCTTGCAGACTGTCGGTCCGCCTTCGGGCAGCTTTCAGATTCAGAGAAGGCATCGAATGCAGAGGCACTCGTCGGTAAGAATGCCATGTCCGGCTTCCTTGCTCTTATGAACTCCGCACCTGGGGACATTTCAAAGCTCGAAGGCGCGATCAAGAACTGTGACGGCACATCTGAGAAGATGGCAGAAACCATGCAGGACAACTTAAGTGGTCAGCTTACGATTCTGAAATCGCAGCTTCAGGAACTTGCCATCTCCTTTGCGGACCTTATGATGCCTGCAATCCGTTCTCTAGTATCGGCTTTGCAAGGCCTGGTGGACTTTCTCAATAAGCTGCCGGAGCCGGTAAAGCAGATCATCCTCGTGGTGGCACTTCTCGTGGCTGCTCTTGGACCGGTCCTTATCTTTGTTGGAAAGATCATGAGTGCCGTTGGCTCTATCATGACGATGGCACCGAAGATTGCAGGGGCCGTGAATACGGTCACGGGAGCCATCAAGGGCATCGGTGCAGCGACCTCCGGAATTAGCGCCGTGCTGAAGGTTTTCTCCGGCATTGGCCTTGTGATCGGTGGTGCTATCACTGCTGTAAAAAATTTCATAGATATGTTTCGGAATGGATTCTCTCTTGTAAAGGACATCCTGATGGGTGTCGGCATTGCTCTTGCTGCGGTTGGAGCGGTCATTCTTGGTGCTCCGGCACTGGTCGCAGGCGTGGTGGCTGCGATTGTCTTTGCAGTGGCGAATCTTGTCATTGTGATCAAAGAACACTGGACGGAGATTGGAACCTTCCTCTCTGGCATGTGGGAGAACATCAAAACACTTGCAGGGACAGCATGGCAGGCAATCTCCGATTCGATTGGAAGCATCATCTCTGGCATTGCAACGTTTCTTTCTGGTATCTGGACGAGCATTGCTACGACTGCTTCTTCCATCTGGACTGCAATCAGCACGACCGTCGGTGGCATTGTACAGGGCATTGTCGATACAATCACAAATATCTGGAACGGATTTGTATCGGTTTTCGGCCCGCTGCTCGAAGCCTTCCGGTATCTGTTTGAGACGATCTTTCAGGCTATTCAAATCTTGATCGGCATGGCGATGGATGCAATCAGCACAAAAATCCAGGAAATCTGGAATGCAATTGTCGCCTTCCTGACTCCGCTTCTCACTGCATTGCAGAGCTTTTTCCAGACAATCTGGATGGCCATTCAGACTGTGGTGACTACGGTGCTGACCACGATCCATTCCATCTTTACGACGGGCTGGAATACCATCAAATCGGTAGTAACGTCTGTGCTGAATGCCATCAAGGGTGTGGTGACAAGTATCTGGAACAGCATCAGCGGCTATATCTCCGGTGTGATGAATACCATTAAGAACACGGTTTCTTCTATCTGGAATAGCGTGAAATCTGCCGTCAGCAGCATCATCGGTCAGATCTACGATGTGATCCACTCAGGCTTTGAGCGAGCCGTCGGCTATGTGAAGGGCCTTGCTTCTCAGGCATTCAGCTGGGGACGTGACCTCATCATGGGTATCGTGAATGGTATCAAGTCAGCTGTTGGCGCAGTTACCGATGCGGTAAATGGTGTGGCAAACAAGATCCGCTCTGTACTTCACTTCTCGGTCCCGGACGAAGGACCACTTACCGATTATGAATCTTGGATGCCGGACTTCATGGCTGGACTTGCTCGTGGAATTGAAGAGAGCAAGAGCCTTGTGTCAAAGGCAATGGATGGTGTTGCAACCAGCATGGTGATCAACCCGCAAATTGGAAGAATGGAAACTGCCACAGCCACTACATCTACCGGAACAGCTGATACACTTTCCGGTATCACTGCAGCAATCCGTGAAGGCCTCGCCGGTGCAACTGGTCAGTCAGGAGACATCGTAATTCCGGTATACCTTGGAGGCACGATGCTGGACGAGGTCATTGTCAATGCCCAGCAGAGGGCAAATCTTAGAAGCGGAGGTCGGTAACGATGGCATTTATGCAATATTTGAATTTCAATGGTACTGCCCTCCCACTGCCGGATTCCTATGACCTCGATCTTTCCGATATAGAGGCAGATTCCAGCGGTGAAACGGAAGCAGGTACTACGCAGCGGGATGTCGTAAGGACGGGTGTCGTGAAGATATCCGTCTCTTTCTCTGTATCCCCGAAATGGCTGAAACAGCTGACGGCTTATTCCAAGCTACCAAAGCTGACAGTTCAATATTTTGATACCGAAGATTTATCGCAGAAAGAAACAGAAATGTATATCAGCGGATTTAAAGCGAAGCTCAAAAAGGATACATCCTATAAGGGACTGTGGACAGTGAGCTTTACCCTAAACGAATTTTAATGGAGGTGGTGCTGTGTATCCAGTATCGGATGCCTTTATGCAGGTAATCAAAAGTAACACAAGAAAATATTACTGGACCGGCACGATCACCACCAGTGATAAGAAAACCTATGAATTTGGAAATGGGGATATCGTAAAAGGCAGCGGATATATTTCGAGGCAGTGCTGCGGGAACTCAGAAATTGAGCTTGGCTCTGTGTATGCCGCAGAGCTTGGCATCAGCCTGTTCTGTGATATCGACCGATACACCTTGGACGACGCAGAAATCAAGCTCTGGTTCCATCTGCTGCTTGATGATGGCAACACAGAGAGCATTCCGATGGGTGTGTTCTATGTAGCCGAAGCCAATCGCCGTATCAAAACACTGGAGCTGAAAGCCTATGATGGAATGCTGAACCTGGATAAATCCTTCAATAAAGGCCTGTCCAGTGCCTATCCCTATGAATTTCTTTCTCTGCTATCGAAGGCGTGCCATGTGGAGCTTGCGCAAACAAAGGAAGAGATCGAGGCCTTACCAAATGGTATGGAGCTTCTTGGTATCTATCAGGATAATGACATCGAATCGTGGCGTGATTTTCTCTTTTACCTTGCACAGACACTCGGATGCTTTGCAGTCATTGATCGTTATGGAAAGCTTTCTCTGACATCTTACGGAAGCACGCCAGTCATGGCCATTGATATTCGTCACCGGTTCAGCAGCAGCTTTTCCGATTTCGTCACTCGCTATACAGCGGTCAGCTCCACCAACAAAAAGACGGAAACAGCGGAATACTACGCGAAGGATCCGGATGATGGACTGACGATGAATCTTGGCGTAAACCCGCTTCTGCAGTTTGGCTTGGAGGAGACGAGAAAGCGAATCATTAACACGATTCTTGATGTTGTCTCGACTGTGGAGTATGTACCCTTTGATTCAGAAACCATCGGCAATCCTGCGATGGACCTTGGTGATGTACTTCGCTTTACCGGCGGCCATGCAGATGAAACCAAGCAATCCGCAATCACCTCTATCTATACGAGAATCAATGGGAAGCAGACGGTGAAATGTGTCGGCAAGAATCCAAGGCTTGCTGCAGCAAAAAGTAAAAACGATAAGAACATCAGTGGCCTGATCAGCTCCATTGGTGAAACGAAGCTAAGCATCTACACCTTCACCAATGCCCTGGCACTAGATGCCGGAGAAGAAAAGCAGTCCATCATCAACATGGAGTTTGCATCCGGCGATGAGACCAATGCAGAGTTTCATGCCCAGGCGATCATGGAGGTGGAAAGCAATCCGAATACGCGAACACTCACTGCAGAAACGACCATTGACCTTGGAACAACTACCGATGACGAGGGAAACGAAGTTGAAAACAAGAAGGTGATTTCCTTTCCACTTTCCTGGAATGAGGATGGAAAAACAGCTCTTTCTGTTTTTTATGTACTGGATGGTCATGAGGTTGAGGAATTCCATCCGAAGGAATCCTGGCTCAGCGGCAAGCATCTCCTGACGCTCTACTACCCGATCATCGGCCTTACGGCAAATCAGCTTCATACCTTTGAAGTGCTGATCTCCATGAAAAATGGAACCGGGCATATTGAGGCACAAAATATCATGGCGACCATCACCGGCCAGGGACTGGGTGTGCAGGAACGCTGGGATGGACGGATCACGGCAGAAGATACCCTGAAGAAGATTCTTCTTTCCTCTATGCCTACACATGCGCTGCATGACGCTGTTACGGTACATTTTCTTGCACCGAAAAAGACAGGATTAAATGACCACGTGGCATCTATCTCCTTAACCGGAATGCCGATGCGGTCCATGAAGGATTCGCTTCGACTCTTTGCACCGATTGTACATGATGTGGTAGAAACCGCTGATAAAAAGAAGATGCATTACCAGAAGGAATATGTCCTTGATGATGACGTATTTAAACTTCGTAAAGAATATGCCCTCTCTGGAAATAGCAATGTCCGCCTCGATTGTGGCCGGATGCTGAAGCTTGTGATTCCGACAGGCAACTTCGATAGCTTGACCGATCTGACGATCCTGCCATTTGATACGCTTCCTTTTATCAATATGAAGGTTTTATACGCAGATGGCCTCCAGCTAAATGAATTTATCGAGAGGATTGATGGCGCGGTAAAGCTGAAGAAATCCTTCAATACACGCATTTCTGGACAGGATCAGGAGATTGACCGGGGACGGCTTGCTACATTTTCACTTGGACTTCAAAACATGGCAGAAATAAAAGAACTTGAGGTAAGCAATGTTTGATTATGGAACTATCGATGATCTTTTAAAGAGCACAGAGCACATGGAGATCCTTCGAAATAATTCTCTGCAGGATGATGGCACCGATACCGTAAAAGGCGTTGACTGGTTTCAGTACAAAGGAAAAACAGCCTCCACCCTTTATGTCAGTGGTAACTCCTGGATTGGCTTTGGCGAGAATACGGAGCAGCTAAAAATCGTCCGCAGGGATACCGATCTTATGACACTTCGAAGAGAGGAAGGAACGATCTGGGGAACCTACAAGTTCCTTCGTATCCGCTGGGAAGGCTACTCTGTGCACGGCAATCGAAACGAAGCAACTCGGATGATCTGGGATGCAATTCTTTTCGATACTGGAGAAATCTGTGTCTCCTTTGACACGATTCCAACCAACAGTAGCTATCTTGCAGATTCCAGTCTGGTTACGGGGGATGGCACGATTTCCTTTACGGCCCTTACTGGAAATATCATCTCTTTTAAACCGAAGGATGCATCTGGAAACAGCTTTGAATACGTGGATCATGCGCCTGTTTTTCTTGATCCATACAATCGAAGATATCTTATCTCTGATGCGGACAATTCTCTGTATACCGTGGAAGAGAATGCGCTCGTTAAATTAGAGGAAACAGAGCTCACAGCAGAACTTTTTGAGACTAGTGGTGTACAGGATATCCCGAATGGAAAGCTGCTCATCACACTGCATGATCCAACAATTCTTTACTGGCACGATTCAGAGAATCTCTTCCCGGATATGAAGGTAACCTATACAGGGGTCCCGATTCCGCAGGTCATTTACTCCGAAAACATCGATATGTCGGATGCCACAATTCTCGGCATCGAAAAGGTAACTGCTGACTGCTCGGACGAGGTGTTGTTTGCTGTCTCCTTTGATGATGGGGAAAGCTGGTGGAGTTGTATCAATGCGGTGTGGGCAAAGCTGTCCGAGGAGAAATCTGGAATGTCAAAGGCTGCACTCGAAGCCATCAGCGTGGATTCCTGGGCAGAGAAAGCAACTACTGGGCAGCTGAAATACCGCTTTATCATCAGCGGCGCGGATGGCTATCTCAAGTCCATCACGACCGACTATCTGAATACGGAGGAATAACGATGCTGAAAGGAAAAAGTGTAATCGAACTAACAAATGTCTATACCGGCAAAAAGGAGCATTACGAAGATACTAACCTGGTGACAGAAGCTGCAATGGATGTTCTGAACTGCAACATCAAAGGCATGCTATACAACAACACTACTTTTAATGGTACCAGTGGAGATGATTGGATGCTGCCGCTCAAG
This sequence comes from Oribacterium sp. Sow4_G1_1, assembly GCF_052116105.1. Classification (NCBI taxonomy): domain Bacteria; kingdom Bacillati; phylum Bacillota; class Clostridia; order Lachnospirales; family Lachnospiraceae; genus Oribacterium; species Oribacterium sp. Sow4_G1_1. The sequence goes on along the minus strand of NZ_JBQKLS010000001.1, from coordinate 111,760 downwards.
AAAAATATCATGGGCGGCATCCTGTTGTATCAGAATGCACTTGAAGAACGAGCAGACAATATCTACGCTCCGCTGAATAATCCGCTGATCGGCTATGCTTCGGATGATGCAAATAACACAGAGGATATCCGGCGAGGCAGCCGGAACCTTACCGAGAGCAAGGAAGTGGATGGCGGGTACCGGTTTGTCTGGGACTTTGCTACCTCGCAGGCAAATGGTACGATTTCTGCTATCTGCCTTTCCAACACGCTAGCCGGAAAAGGTACGCAGTATGCCGGTAACTACATGGTCAGAATCGGGACCTGGTCTGCAAATGTTCAGGATAAATATAAGCCTTATTGCATGCGTGGAAACAAGCGCGTTTATATCGGCGAGGGCTATCGCCTGGAAATGACAACGTATTATAACTCCACGCAGGCCACACTTCGAAAGATTTATGATGATTATCTTCATGCAGCGCTCGTTGATCGACCGCTGACAAGAATGACCACGGAGGCCGATGAGGAAACCACAATCGAGCTGAACCATTACCCTTCCTACTACCACTACATTGGAGGACAGAAGGATGGAACAGAGGAACCGTATAACAATGATTCTGGAATTTGGAATTACCTGTATCACGGCGCTGACGGAAAATGGTATGGATTGGTTCGACGGTCTAATCGAAAATACAATTATACCAGCGGCAATACGGACTACTACACTCACCAGAATTACGAATGGTACATGGATACAATTGACGGCAATCAGTGCACCACGCAGAAAATCGTAGCTCCAAGCGATATCAGTGAATTCTACAGCATTGGTATGAGTGGAAAATGGCTCATGTGCTATACCGGCAATCAGGTGTATCGCATTGATACCACCAATGTGGCAAATATCGAGCTTGTGCCGAATATCACCTATGTTTCGTCAACCGTGTGGACCTATATCGTAGATGATGACATCGTAATCAATGGTTGGTATTTCCTAAACGGTGAGCCAAAAATCTATGTTCGTGATACGCCAGATGCAAGCTATGCATCCTGGGGACGAAACCAGATGGCTCGGTATAAGACTTACGCGCTTCGTGAATGGATATTTCAATCGAATGTCTACAATCTGTACCGGGAGCTGTTCTTGATTACTCCCTACCTTGCCACCATCAATAACCTGGGCACTCCGGTCATCAAGACCGCAGATAAGACCATGAAAATCACATACACCATTACAGAGGAATAGCTCGGTGACACCTTGAAAGCAAGCATCTCATGACGAGGTGCTTTTTTCATACCCAAAATTCAAAGGAGGACAAACATTATGAAGGAATTCTGGAACACGATTCAACTTGTATTTGCAGCGATTGGAGGATGGCTTGGCTACTTTCTCGGCGGCTGTGACGGTCTGCTTTACGCACTGCTCGCCTTTGTGGTGATCGATTACATCACAGGCGTCATGTGTGCGATTGCAGATAAAACCCTCTCCAGTGAGGTAGGCTTTAAGGGCATCTGCCGTAAGGTGCTCATCTTCCTTCTGGTCGGAATTGCAAACGTCCTTGATGTGCAGATCATCGGTACCGGCAGTGTACTTCGTACCGCTGTGATCTTTTTCTACATTTCCAATGAAGGTGTAAGCCTTCTTGAGAATGCAGCGCATCTTGGACTTCCGGTACCGGAGAAGATCAAAACCGTTTTAGAACAGCTCCATGATCGGGCAGAAGATGAGGGGTGATCAGTAGATCGGCCCGATATTTTCATCGTAGTTATTGAAAAATCCGGGATCAAAGCGTTGGAGTGCATCCTCGAGAGCTGTTCGGTCAGAGAGAATTTCGAGGGTGCATTCTTTGCTTTGCACAAAACGCGTGATCAAGGACAGCGCATGGTTTCGACCGTCCAGGTAACCGATATCATAAATAGTCATAGTGGCTCCTTTCACAAGGAGCATATCTCATCGGACAAGCTCAGTCCATTCACGCTGCGGTATAGAAGTATAGCTAAGAAGTATAGTTTAGGCTCTTTGCACTGGAAACAAGGTGGAGAGAGCTTTTTTGAATTGGAGGTAATTTTATGAGCAGAACAGCAAATGACCTGATTTCTGTTCTGAGAAGCTGGATCGGTTTCTCAGAAGCCAACGGGAAATACAGAAGTATTATTAATCTCTACAACAGCCATCAGCCACTCGCGCGAGGATATAAGGTGAGATACAGCGATGAGTGGTGCGATACCACGGTATCCGCGGCTGCGATCAAGACAGGTATGACTGATCTCATCGGTACAGAGTGCGGATGCGAAGAGCACGTAAAGATTTTTAAGAAGAAGGGGATCTGGATTGAGGATGGCACCGTCCGCCCGGAGCCAGGGTACATCGTGCTCTATAACTGGAAACAGTTCTCTCAGCCGAATGATGGATATTCAAACCATATCGGTGTGGTGGAGTCCGTACAGGGAAATACGTTCACGGTCATCGAAGGCAATAAAGGAAATGCCGTATCAAGAAGAACCATCCCAATCGGATGGGGTTACATCCGTGGCTTTGCAGCTCCTCGGTATGAGACCGAGACGAAGCAGACGATCACCATTGATGAGGCCGCGAGAAATGTGTTACTTGGGAAATATGGAAACGGCGAGAAGAGGAGACAAGCACTCAAGGCTCTCGGCCTTGATGCGGACACCGTACAGCGAAGAGTGAACGAGCTGGTTAAAGGGGTAAAGGCAGAGTACGTTACCGTGAAGTCGGGAGATACGCTCTCAGAGCTCGCGGAGCGCTATGACACAAGTGTGGCGGCCATTCTCAAGCTGAATAGCGTGCTCATCAAGAATCCGAACTGCATCCAGGTTGGATGGAAGATCAGAGTGAAATAAGAAAAGGCTCATAGGACGGAGTAATGGTATTCTGCGCCTGTGAGCCTTTTTGTTCTGTTCATGATTTACTTAATGGTTTCATTCAATAATGAGTTTTACCCAATTTTGATCATCAATAGGCGCTCCCCACGAATTTGAAGAAGAATTCTTCCATACATAAAAATTTCCATCTGGGCTCTCAAATATATCCCCGCAGTTTACAGTAACCGTAAGTTTACCATTTGCAACCTTGTCAGAGGAAATTACTGCGCCAGATGGCTTTACACCAAGCCAACCATAGCCGTCCTCTGTTGGATAATGAGCTGTGTAATATTGATTATAGCTTTGAGTTGAAGTAGCTATATAAGTGGTTCCGTCCGGCAACCTGTATGATTTTCCTGTTTCAACAGTACCTGTGTTACCCGGTGTCGGCCAGGTCCCGGCTGCGTTTTCTACTTTATTGATGGTAGAATTTCCACCTGGTTTCTCAGGCTCTGTTGGCGCTGTCGGTTCCTTATTAGGCTCTGAAGGATCTGGCTTCGATGTATCCGGTTTTGTCGGAGAAGTTGGATTCGTTGGCGTGGTTGGGTTGGTCGGAGTAGTTGTACTTCCGCCGCCGGAGCCACTTCCACCAGCACTTCCACTGCCATCTTCATAATGCAGGATGGAGTAATCCTTAGAGGAATCAAATTCTACCCATGCTTGCCCACCGGCTTTCGGATAGTCGCCTACGATCTCTCCGAAGACGCCCTCGAGATTCGTTATTAATCCAGAGCTCTGCCATTCATCCTTCTGCTGTCGAAGTGGAATCGCCTCATAGGTTTTATGGTCCTTGTTGACAGAGCCGCCGTCCATAATGGCATCTGCCATGACCTCCGCATATTGGGAACGAATGTTAGCGGCATCGGTTGCCTCTCGCGCCTTTTCCAACTGGCTGCTGAAAATCGGAATCGAGATCGCCACTAGGACTCCAATGATGGCCACCACGATCAGGAGCTCTGCCAGAGTAAATCCTTTATTCCAATTCTTCCTCTTCATCACCAAGCTCCTTCGAACTATCTAAAAAATACCGCAGATGGGTGGTATTTGTGTCACCACTGTATGTTTTAAATTTACTTCCGAAAGCTTCGAAATTCAACCATTTCCAATTTGAAAAATCAGCCTTTCATGCCCGCCGAGGAGATCATCCTTTGGTGGGCATTTTTTTTTTTTTGCTTTTGGAACACGAGAACACTATGGAACGCTAATTGCCTATATATCTCTTATAAACACAATTTTTTATATGCTCTGATTTCTTTGGAAAATGTACAGCATAATGGCTTTTTCCGTGTTCCACGTGTTCAGGGCACCATGCATGTCATAACGATGGGGTTGAATTTTTCGGCAGTGAGTGAGGGAGGTACAAGGTTATTCCCTCAGAAGGAGCTGAAATTATATGACAGAAAATCAAAAAGCCCAAATTAGGAAGCTGCGTGCTGCTGGGAATGGTTATGGAAAAATAGCGCAAATACTCGGTATGTCTACGAATACCGTGAAATCGTTTTGTCGTAGAAATCCTGTTACGAAAACGCTGGAAGAAAGTCATGAAGAAATCACATTCTGTGAAAATTGTGGAAGAGCGATCAAACAGATTGCAAAACAGAAAAAGAAACGTTTCTGCTGTGACAAATGTCGAAATGAATGGTGGAATGCACATCTTGATCAGGTGAAACGCAAAGCAGTTTATGATTTCAAATGCCCGCACTGCGGTACGACATTTCATGTTTATGGCGATAAGCGAAGAAAATATTGCAGTCATGCCTGCTATATCGCAGATAGATTTAATGGTGGTAGTCATGAGTAAGGAAGAATTCAGAAACGAAAAGCTGTATCAGACCACCATGCATATCGCTCGGCAGATGCTAGCAGAAGGGCTTATTTCCGAGGAGGAGTATCGTCAGATTGATACAATTTTCCTTGAGAAATATAAGCCTGTTTTCGGCACATTATTCTCGGATATATCGTTGACTTCCGGGGCGTAAAGAGTGATGTATAGTGTCGGAAAGGAGTGATTTCATGGCAAAAATCACGAGGGTCGAACAGGCAGTGCCGACCATAAAAACGAAGAAGAAAGTCGCTGCCTATGCCCGCATCTCGATGGAATCGGAACGCATGAACCATTCCCTCTCCGCACAGATCAGCTACTACAGTTCACTGATACAGAAGAATCCTGACTGGCAGTACGCAGGCGTGTTCGCGGACGATGGAATAAGCGGCACCGGGATAGCCAAGCGCGATGAGTTCAAGCGTATGATTGAAGCCGCCGACAACGGCGAGATTGACATCATACTCACGAAATCAATCCAGCGGTTCGCCAGGAACACGGTGGACTTGCTGGAGACGGTGCGGCACTTGAAGGACATCGGCGTGGAGGTGCGCTTCGAGAAGGAACACATCAATTCCATGAGCGGTGACGGCGAGTTGATGCTGACCATCCTTGCATCCTTCGCACAGGAAGAAAGCCACAGCCTTTCGGAGAACTGCAAATGGGGCATCAGAAAGCGGTTCGAGAAAGGAATACCGAACGGACACTTCCGGGTGTACGGGTACCGCTGGGAGGGAGATGACCTGGTCATCGTGCCGGAGGAAGCGGAAATTGTGAGGCGCATCTTCCAAAACTTCCTGGACGGAAAATCAAGGCTGGAAACAGAGCGGGAGTTCGCCGCCGAGGGCATCACAACAAGAGAAGGATGCCGTTGGGTAGATTCCAACATCAAGGTGGTTCTCACGAATGTGACCTACACGGGCAATCTCCTCCTGCAGAAGGAATTCATATCCGATCCCATTTCAAAACAGCGGAAAAAGAACAAGGGACAACTTCCGCAATATTATGTGGAAGACACGCATCCCGCCATCATCGACAAAGCGACATTCGACTATGTGCAGTCAGAGATTTCACGGCGCAAGGAACTGGGACCGAGGGCGAACAAGAGCCTGAACCTCACCTGTTTTTCTGGAATGCTGAAATGCCCGCATTGCGGTCTAAGCTATATGCACAACAAGCGTACCGACAGGGGCTTCATGGAGTTTTGGGTCTGTGGGTCGAGAAAGAAAAAAGGCGGTCGGTGTCCCGTCGGCGGCAGCATCAACCACGAGAATCTGAAAAAGGCGTGTGCCGAGGTACTGGGATTGGAAGAGTTCGATGAGGATGTATTCAGCGAGAAAGTGGACTTCATCAGTGTGCCGGAGCGGTATGTACTGGAGTTCCATCTGAAGGACGGCGGCATTGTCACGAAGGACTGCCCGAACACGGGACACCAGGATTGCTGGACGGCTGAGTACAGAGCGAAGACCTCCGAGAAGCGCAGAAAGAAACCGAACTGCAAAGGTTCTTCCGTCATGACGGGGAAAATCAAGTGTGCCGGATGCGGATGCAATTTCCGCAGGGCTTCACAGCCGTCAGCTACCTCGGAAAGCGGTAAGGCGTTCTACTGGCGGTGCGCGGAGCGGAACGGCTGCGGTACGGTCGGTTTGCGGGAAGATGTACTGAAGCCCTTTATAGCGGAGACGCTCGGCATTCCCGAATTTGACGATGCCGAGTTTGAAAAGCGGATAGACCACATCGATGTGCTTTCCGCAACGGAGATGGTTTTCCATTTCAAGGACGGCGGTATGGTCAGACGCACATGGGAGCAACCGAAACGGGTCGGCAGACCTTGGACAGATGAGCAGAGAGCCAAGTTCAAGGAATCCATCAAGGGCAGGTACACGCCGGAGGTGCGGCAGCAGATGAGTGAACACATGAAGCAACTACGGAAGGAGCGTGGAAAAGCATGGCGCAAAGAAAAGTAACGGCGATACCGGCTACCATCAGCCGGTACACGGCCACGCCGATAAACAGTACGAAGAAACGCCGCGTTGCCGGATATGCCCGCGTTTCGACCGACCACGAAGACCAGACCACGAGCTACGAGGCGCAGGTCGATTACTACACTAATTACATCAAGAGCCGGGACGATTGGGAGTTCGTTGCCATATACACGGACGAAGGAATCTCAGCAACGAATACAAAAAAGCGCGAAGGCTTCAAGGCGATGATTGCAGACGCCCTTGCCGGAAAAATAGACCTTATCGTGACCAAGAGCGTGAGCCGTTTCGCAAGGAACACGGTGGACAGCCTTACCACGGTGCGGAAGCTGAAGGACGAGGGCATCGAGATTTATTTCGAGAAAGAAAATATATGGACGCTGGATTCCAAGGGCGAGCTGCTCATCACCATCATGTCGAGCCTTGCGCAGGAAGAAAGCCGCTCCATTTCCGAGAATGTCACCTGGGGACAGCGCAAGCGCATGGCGGACGGCAAGGTCAGCTTTGCCTACAGTCGCTTCCTTGGACTGGACAAGGATAAAGAGACGGGTAAGATTGTGGTCAATCCCGAACAGGCAGAAACGGTGCGGCTCATTTTCCACTTGTTTCTTGAGGGGATGACGCCGCATTCCATCGCCGCCGAACTGACAAGCCGGGGCATCAAAACGCCTGCGGGCAAGGATGTGTGGAACCAACAGACGGTGCGCCGGATGCTTTCGAACGAGAAGTACAAGGGCGATGCCCTTTTACAGAAGGAGTTCACGGTTGACTTCCTGCAGAAAAAGATGAAGAAGAACGAGGGTGAAGTGCCGCAATACTATGTGGAGGGTAACCACGAGGCAATCATCAGCCCTGCAGTGTTCGACATGGTGCAGGCGGAGCTTGCCAAGCGCACGAAGGGCGGTTCACGCTACAGTGGCGTGAGCATCTTCTCCAACAAGATAAAGTGCGCCGATTGCGGAGGCTGGTACGGCTCGAAGGTCTGGCATTCCACGGATAGGTACCGCAGGGTCATTTACCGCTGCAACCGAAAGTATAACGGCGAGAAGTGCCAGACTCCCCATGTTACAGAGAATGAGGTCAAGGCGGCGTTCGTATCGGCGTACAACCAGCTCGTGACAGAGAAGAAAGAGATCATCGCCAATGCGGAGATCATCCGAAAAACGCTCTGCGTCACCGAAGCCCTGCAGGAAGAAAAGGGCAAGCTGGAGGAAGAAATGGCGGTGCTTGTGGAAATGACGCAGAACATTGTAGAGGAGAATGCCCGCATTGCGCAGGACCAGGACGAGTACCAAAAACGCTACGATGGGCTTGTCAGGCGGTACGATGAAGCCAAGGCTCGGTACGATGAGGTGGTGGCCGCCATCTCCGCAAAGGAAGCGCAGAACGAACGGCTGGCGGACTTCATCAAGGTACTGAAAGCACAGGACGGCAACATCAGCGAGTTTGACGGCGGCCTTTGGGGCGGCATGGTAGAGTTCGTCACAGTGGGCAGGAACAAGGAAATCACGGTCACCTTCCGGGACGGCACGGAGATACAGGCATAATAGATACACGGATAGAATTGACACTCGGCTGCGGTCGGGTGTCTTTTTTCGTTAAGGGGTAGAAATGTTCATAATTATGTGTTATAATAAATAACACTGTGAGTGTAATTTAGTAATAAGAAATTCATTAGAAACAACAGAGGGATTGAAATATGGTCAAGAACAATTTTGAAGTCGATGTTAAAGTGAAATGCATCGAAGCTGATATGACACAGGCTAAACTCGGAGAGGAAGTCGGCACAACGGGTCAGTATGTGAATCGGCTCATCAAGAAAGGCGATTCCATTGTGAATAAGACCTTTGTGCAGATGCTCGAAGTTCTCGGCTATGATATTCAGCTTACCTATGTAAAGAGAGAAGAAAACTGATGAAAGGCAGGATTTTTTATTATGGCTTATGAAACACCGTTGACGATTGCGGAAGTGATGCAGGATATCTCGAATAACAAATATGTACTGCCTTCCATACAGAGAGAGTATGTGTGGGATACCGAACAGATAGAAACGCTGTTCGATAGCCTTATGCAGGATTATCCCATCGGAGCCTTTTTGTTCTGGGAGATTGAAAAATCAAGATTACTGGATTATGACTTCTATGAATTCTTAAGGAATTACCATGAGAAGAATAATACCCATAATAAGAAAGTTGATCTCAAGGGTTCTGATGGTGTAACTGCGGTTCTTGATGGGCAGCAGCGTCTGACCTCAATATATATTGGACTTAAGGGCTCCTATGCGTATCGCTTAAAATATAAGCAAAAGAAGAGCGAGAACGCATATCCTGTCCGATATCTTTATTTAAACCTTATTGAGGATGCACAGGATGAAAACAACAAATACGATTTTCGGTTTTTAACTGATAAAGAATTCAGCGGGATGACAGAAGGGTTCTGGTACAAGGTTGGAGACATTCTCACCATGACTCAGCCAGGCGAGACTTCTCAATATGTGCTTGATAATATTGCGTTTGCTGGGACGTATACAAAAGAGCAGACGATGCACGCAAATAATACGTTGCAAAAGTTGTATAACGTTGTTCATACAGATAAAACGCTCAGCTATTACAAAGAGAAAGCAGCAGAGTTAGATAAGGTTCTGAATATTTTTATTCGCGTCAATAGTGGCGGTACAGTATTGACCTACTCCGACTTGTTACTTTCCATAGCATCTGCTCAATGGGAAAATCATGATGCAAGGGAAGAAATAACTGAATTTGTTGATGATGTTAATTCCATCGGTGGAGGCTTCCGTATCAATAAAGACTTCGTATTAAAAACCGCTTTGGTGTTGACCGACTTCCCTAACATTGCATTCAAGGTTGACAACTTCAATAAGCCTAACATGATGAAAATCGAGGCGAATTGGGAAAATATTAAGCGTGCGATAAAGCAATCGGTACACTTAGTGTCCTCATTTGGTTACACAGGAGAAACACTTAGTTCCAACAACGCGCTAATTCCAATTGCCTATTACCTTCTGACAATCGGTATGCCCGACAACTTTGTAGAGTCTGGGGCAACCAAGGAAAATCGGGCAAAAATAAAGAAATGGCTGATAATGGCATTGCTAAAGAAGGCTTTCAGCGGACAGCCGGATAACGTAATAAGACCCATCCGTGATATCATCCGTGAGAACGGTAATAACGAATTCCCAATCACACAGATTGTCGACAAATTTAAGGGAACCAATAAATCAATCCAGTTTGCTGAAGACGATATTGACGAGTATTTGCTCAAACTGAAATATGGAAAGAGCGAAACACTGTCAACGCTCATGTTGCTCTATCCATCATTGGATTTCAGCAATAAATTTCATGAGGACCATATGTATCCGAAGAGTAAATTTAGAAAGTCATATCTCAGAAAAATGGGAGTGCCGGAAGACAAGCTGGATACATACATTGACTCCGTAAATGATATCAGCAATTTACAGTTGCTTGCCGCACAATTGAACGAGGAGAAACTCAATGCAGATTTCGATGTATGGTTTAACAAAGAGCAAGTTACAGACTCGGATAAGATTCAGTATCGCACGATTCACTACTTGCCGGAAATGGAATACACATATCCGAACTTTCTCCTGTTTATGGAAAAGAGAAAGCAGTTGATTCGTAAGAAACTAATAGATATTTTACTATAAAGGTTTGGTAGAAAGTGAAAAAAGCATGAAGCAGATTAAGAATTCGGAGTACGAGGAATTTCAGAAGTATCTCCACGACAAGAATAACGGCCGCATACTAACGCCGGATGGTTTACGGTTCATCTGCCAGGCTAATGACTACGATCCTGAGAAAATCGGAAGACATATGCTCGAAGTAATGGCACGGCAACAGAGCCAGCATTGATTAAGGAATAAGGAGGATTACATGGCTATGGAATATACGCCAATTGAAAAACAGGCACTTGATATGATGAAAAGGACAGATTTTAAGAATTTGTCGAAAACAGATGTCTTGAGTATCGCTTCAAAACTTGGTGAGTTGCGGCCAGATGTTGCAAAGGAAGTCATTGCACAGTTTCCTGAGTTTGCAAAGCTGATTCAGTCATCAATGGAGGAATACAAGGACATACTTGGTAACATCATATCCAGCGATGATGAAAGCATAAAACAGGTATACGCTATTGCTGATAAGGATATGGACACATCTGCGGATAGCAGAAAACAATTTTACGATTTCGCCGGGAAGGTTCATGCCGATCTTAGCAAGTGCCTTGATAACCCGGATTTAACAGCCGAAGAACGTAAGGACATTTTGGCACAGGAGATGGAAATTCTCAAAGCGGTTAGTGAAAAGGACACAGAGATTCGTACCCATGAAACAGAGACTGTCAAGATGGTCGACAAAAAGGACTCGGAGAAAAGACAGTTTAATTGGGGCGTGATAAAGGTCGCAAGCACAGTCTTAGTGGTCGGCCTGGGCATTGCCGCAAGTGCCCTGGGCGGGAATTTTAACCTTAAATTACCGAAGAAATAGTAAAGCGCTAATGTTGATTATTTCGCAACTGTAGGAGAGGTGATCAAAGATGAAGGACGGGAAAAGTCCGAATCCTAACGATATTCATCCGATAGCTGGATACGACAAAGAAGTCTATGTGAAACCAACGATAACGAATCCCAATATCATCGTTGGAGATTTTACTTACATCGCGGATTCGGAGTTCGAGAGTCATGTGACGAACTTTTATCCGTGGAGCAAGGATAAGCTCATTATTAAGTTCATCTGCCTTGCGATGACGGACGCATATATTGATGCCCATTTCCACGAGATAAAGAAATATGGGTCTGTAATAGAATCGAGGTTGGATGATACTGACTGTAAAATTGACAGTTTGAAAAAAGATAATCGTATTTACATTGAGGGATATGCACGAAGCGGTGAGCAAGTCACACTCATTGATACGGATTACAATCCGACAATTCAGACTTTATTTCATGGTTAAACCCAGTTTCATGAGGAGAACGCAATATACGCACAGGCAGCGATAAAACCGAATACCTTACTCCGTAACGGTGCATACGGCATCGTTATGAGGGGTGTGCAAAAATGCACCTGTGCGGGTGCATCGTTAAGGGGTAGAAATTCCGCTCCGTTATGTTGTATCAAATTAGACACGGCAACAGATCCGGCGTGTGGTACAGCCGGATTTCTGGTGGCAGCTGCCGAGAGCATCCGTGAACACTATGAGAGCACGATGACCGAGGAGCAGTGGAAGAAGTACGAGAGTACCGCTTTCACCGGATTCGATACGGACCGTACGATGCTTCGTATCTCGGCGATGAACCTGATGCAGCACAGTATCAGTAATCCGGAAATCGATTATAAGGATAGTGTTTCGAAGCAGAATGAGATCAGTGGGAAGTATTCGATCATCCTGGCGAATCCGCCATTCAAAGGGACCGTGGACACCGAAAGCATCAATGACAATCTGAAGGCGGTGACGAATACGAAGAAGACGGAGCTGCTGTTCCTGGCGCTCTTCCTCCGTATGCTCCGGAAGGGCGGTCAGTGTGCCTGCATCGTACCGGATGGTGTACTGTTCGGCTCGAGTAAGGCCCACCTGCAGATTCGGAAGGAAATCGTGGAGAATCATCAGCTGCGGGCAGTGATATCGATGCCGTCCGGTGTGTTTAAGCCGTATGCGGGTGTATCGACGGCGATTCTCGTCTTCACGAAGACGGGCGCCGGCGGAACCGAGGATGTCTGGTTCTACGATATGAAGGCGGATGGCTTCAGTCTCGACGATAAGCGCTCGGAAATCAAGGAGAACGATATTCCAGATATCCTCGCACGTTTCCATCATCTGGAGGGCGAGAAGGAGCGCGAGCGTACAGAGCAGAGCTTCTTCGTGCCGAAGAGTGAGATCGTGGAGAACGGATATGATTTATCCATCAACAAATATAAGAAGGTCGAGTACCAGGCGGTCGAGTATGAGCCGACGGAGGTCATCCTCGGTAAGATCGATGCCCTGGAGGCAGAGATCCAGCAGGAGCTCGGCGCACTGAAGGAGTTATTAAAGCAGGATAAGTAAGCGGTTTGTAGCGGAGGAATGGAAGATGTCCAATTTTGAATTTCTCAAGGATAAACAGGAGTACGCACTCTTCGCACCGGCGGCGATCGAAGCGGAGAAGGTGTTTGCCACCTCTCCGGCGATGTGTGCTATCGGTGCACGAAAGGCACTGGAGCTGGCGGTCAAGTGGGTATATTCTGCGGACTTTTCCATGGTGATGCCTTATAAGGACAATCTGCAGTCGCTGATTCATGAGCCGACCTTTCGCTTCGCGATGGATTCCAACACCTGGGGCAAGCTTCCATATGTGATCAAGCTGGGTAATCTAGCGGTCCATACCGAAAAGAGTGTCTCGGCGGGTGATGCCGTGACCTCACTTCATGGGCTCTTCGAGTTCATCGAGTGGATCGACTACTGCTATGGCGAGCACTATGAGGAGCGCAGCTTCGATGAGGCGAAGATCCCGGCAGAGAAGGTCATCATCGATACGAAAAAGATCAAAGAGCAGGAGAGTCTTCTGAACGAAAAGGACTCGGAAATCGAGAAACTCCGTAAAAAGATCGCGGAGATGTCCGAGCAGTATACGCGTGAAAAAGAGCAGCACGAGAAGGAGCGGAGCTTCAAGGCGGAGGATATCTCTGAGTTCCGTACGCGTAAGAAGTACATCGACCTCGATCTGAAGCTGATGGGATGGAAGCTGACCGGCATCGATCAGGATGTCATACAGGAGTTTCCGGTAGATGATATGATGGGACAAATCGGACAGAGTGGATTCTGTGATTATGTTCTGATGGGCAAGGATCAGCTGCCGCTGGCGGTTGTGGAGGCGAAGCGCACGAGTAAAGACGCCAACATTGGCCGAAAGCAGTGTGCCCTCTATGCAGACTGTCTGGAGCGGAAGTACGGTCGCCGACCGATCATGTTCACGACCAATGGCTTTGACACCTACGTATGGGATGATCAGAGTGGTCCGCAGCGGAAGGTGTACGGCATCTTCGGCAAGGATGATCTGCAGCGACTGATCAATCGCCGCTCGGATCATCAGGAGCTGGATGACATCACCATCGATGATAAGATTACGAACCGCTACTACCAGAAGGAAGCGATTCGTGCGGTCTGCGATCATGTGAAGCAGGGCTTCCGCAAGAATCTTCTGGTGATGGCGACCGGTACCGGAAAGACCAGAACGGCGGCGTCACTGGTCGATGTCTTCAGCCGTGGTGGGTATGTGACCAATGTTCTCTTCCTCGCAGATCGTACCGCACTCGTCAAGCAGGCGAAGGATTCCTTTAAGGAGTACCTGCCGAACATGACGCTCTGCAATCTCTGCTCCAACAAGGATGACAAGAATGCGCGCATCGTGTTCTCGACCTATCCGACGATGCTTAATGCTATCGATGACAGCCGGCGAAAGGACGGAGATCGGCTGTTTACACCGGCGCACTTCGATATGATCATCATCGACGAGTCGCACCGCAGTATCTTTAAAAAATACCGTGCGATTTTCGACTATTTCGATGCGATTTTAGTGGGCTTGACGGCGACACCGAAGATGAACGTCGACCGAAATACCTATGACTTCTTCGAGATGGAGAACGAGGTTCCGACCTATGCCTATGATTACGAAACAGCGGTGTATACAGATCATGTGCTGGTGCCTTACTACAACTATAAGGTGAAAACCGAATTCCTCGAAAACGGCATCACCTACAGCCAGCTGTCGAAAAAGGATCAGGAGCGACTGGAGGATGCGTTTACAGAGGATGATATGGATGTGCCGGATTTTATTCCGTCTGGTGCGCTGAATAAGTTTATCTTTAACTCCACAACCGTAGATATGGTTTTACAGGATCTGATGGAACGGGGCATCAAGATAGAGGGTGGAGAGAAGATCGGAAAAACCATCATATTTGCACAGAACAAACGTCACGCGGAGTTTATACTCGAGCGCTTTAATAAGCTCTATCCGCACTATAAGGGGACGTTTATTCAGCGTGTCATCTGTGACGATGCCTACGCACAGACGATTATCGATGATTTCCGAAATCCGGAGAAGGATCCGCAGATCGCGGTGTCGGTCGATATGATGGATACTGGTATCGACGTACCAGAAGCATTGAACCTGGTGTTCTTTAAGCAGGTGAAATCAAAAACGAAATTCTGGCAGATGATCGGACGTGGTACACGCCTCTGCCCGCATCTTATGTGCACGGATCAGATCGACGGAGAGTACGAAGGAAAGCGACGTTTTCTGATCTTTGATTACTGTGGAAATTTCGAGTTCTTCGAGACACATAAGGAGGGCTATGCCGGCTCCGAAACGAGCTCACTGTCGGAACTGATCTTCATAAAGAAGATCGCGCTGGCACAGCATATGCAGACAGAAGCGTATGCAGAGCCGCGATTTCAGGCGTGGCGGCAGCAGCTGGTGACCGACTGCCAGCGGCTCGTGAGTGCGTTGAATACCGATCTGGTGTCTGTGCATACGCATCTCAAATATGTGGAAAACTATAAGAACCTGGAGGTGTATCAGTTTATCTCGGATGAGATGCAGACGGAGCTGATCCGGGAAATCGCACCGCTCGTGCATATCGAAGATAAGGATGAGTCGGCGAAACGCTTCGATAACTTCATGTATAACCTGATCCTGCAGGACATGGATGGGACGGCGCTGTTCCCGCATCTGAAGGATCAGCTGATAAATATCTGTGAGATGCTGGCGAAGAAGATCAGTATCCCGCAGATCAATGCGAAGCTGCCGGTTATCAAGAAGGTACGATCGGATGATTTCTGGCTCGTGAACGATGTGCTTGAAATCGAACATGCGCGTCAGGAGCTCCGGGATCTGATTCAGTTCCTGACCGGGGGCAGAAGTGCAAAGCCGATTTACACGACACTTGCGGACAGCATCATTGACCGAAAAGAAGGGGAGCAGCTGGACCCGGCGTATGATTTCGTCGATTACAAGAAGAAGGTGAATCGATATATCAACGACCACGGAAACGCGATGTCGATCCATAAGCTGACGCATAATATCCCACTGACGAGCGGCGATTATGAGGAGCTGGAACGCATACTGACGGAGGAGCTGGGCAACAGAGAGGACTACCAGAAGGCGTATGGCGATACGCCGTTCGGTCTGCTGATCCGGAAGATCGCGAAGCTCGATCACGACGCGGCGATGGCGGTGTTCTCTGAGTTCATCAATGACCAGGCCCTGAATCAGAAGCAGATTGCATTCGTGAATAAAATCATCAGCTATATCGAAAACAACGGCTACATGGAGAACACGGACCTCATGAAACCGCCGTTTGATAAGCCGGTGAGCTTCATCAAGCTGTTTGACCCGAAGAGGAGAACAGAAATCCTGCAGAAGATCCAGGAAGTGAAGGAAAACGCGGTGAAGATCGAGGCGTAAGAGGTGAGCAAATGCTGGAATACATAGAAATTTTCATAGTGAATCTGATCATTCCGGCGGTTATGCTTTTCGGTGGATATATGATGAAGACATGTCCGCCGAGGAGTATTTCACGCTGGGTGGGGTTCCGGACGGCGCTCTCCATGAAAAACGCGGATACCTGGGCGTTTGCGCATGCGTGCTGCGGGCGGGTATGGTGGAAAGCCGGATGGATTTCACTGGCACTGTCCGTACTGGTGCAGCTGCCATTTGCGAAGGCCGGCGAGGAAACGCTCGAGACGCTTGCGCTGGTGATGGTGCTTGCGCAGTCCTTCATGCTGCTCGGAACAGTGGTGTACGTGCAGAGAGAACTAAAGTTGATGTTTGACGAGCGCGGGCGGAGACGGCAGTAGAGGAGCCTACATTGGCATGTCATATAAGGAAAAAGCGCTGATCTGCGGGGTGGCAGGTCAGCGCTTTGTTGTAGTTTCAGAAATGTGCGCCAGTCTGTCTTGAAAATACGCATAAAGGGCGTATAATCGTAGAAAGGAATAGTTGATGAAAAACAAAGAATTGATCAAGAAACTTGAACGGGCTGGATTCACGTTCAAAGAGCATGGTGGAAATCATGACAAGTATGTGAGAGGAAACGACGTCGAAGTCATTCCGAGGCATAAGGAAATCAATGAAAGACTGGCTCGTGCGATACTGAAAAAATGGAGACTTATGTGAGGCTCCTTGAATGCTGAGCTTTTAGATTATATGAGGTGATTATATGAATAGATTTCTGGCAAAAGCATATCCGGTTTTAATTAAGCAGGATGAGGATGATTTTCTGGTATATATTCCGGATTTTGATACATATACGGAAGGCAACAGCCTTGCAGATGCTATCGAAATGGCACGTGATGCGATGGGAACGGCTGGGATGGAGTTTAAAACAGAGGATGAGCTGCCGGTGGTTTCCAGCTTCGAGGAAGCTCGAGCGAAAGCAAAGGAAGTTGCAGATGACGAGCTTGATTTTTCGGATGGCCTCGTGACTTATGTGGACATCGATTTTGAGGCGTATCAGAATCGTATGAGAAATAAGTCGGTGAAAAAGAACTGTACGATTCCGTTCTGGTTAAATGAAAAGGCGGAGAGCATGGGCGTGAATTTTTCAAAGGTTCTGCAGGATGCACTTATACGTATCGTGGGCGTATAAGGCACGGGCGGAAAGGGCAGTAGAGGAGCCTGCATTGGCCTGATGGAGCAGCGGGCATCAGAGACAGGAGGTGTGCAGATGGACTGGGTCGATGGAAAGCAGCGGTGCTGCTGGGCGAATCCGAAAAATGAGCGGTACATCCGCTATCATGATGAAGAGTGGGGTGTGCCGGTCCATGATGATCATAAGCTGTTTGAGATGCTGGTTCTGGAGTGCTTTCAGGCGGGGCTGTCATGGGAGTGCGTGCTGAATAAGCGTGAGGCGTTCCGTGAAGCGTTCGATGGCTTCGATCTGGAGGCGGTTTGTGGCTATAGCGAGGAGAAGATGGCGTCGCTACGAAATAACGCCGGGATCATCCGAAATCGTCTGAAGATAGAGGCGGCGGTGACAAATGCGAGGGTCTTTCGCGCGATACAGGAGGAGTACGGCAGCTTCGCGGAGTATCTCTGGCACTGGACGGACGGGCAGGTAGTGTATGAGAAAGGGCGGACGCAGTCGGAACTCTCGGACCGGATTTCGATGGATCTCAGAAAACGAGGCATGAAGTTCGTCGGAAGCACCGTGATCTACGCGTATCTGCAGGCGGTCGGCGTGATCTATGCGCATGATACCGGATGTTTTTTGGAATGGGATGAAGAGAAAAAGCGCTGATCTGCGGGGTGGCAGTTCAGCGCTTTGTTTGTGTAGTGGTGAAGCCCGTGCTCTGGAAGAGACAAGTGTGTGTAGCTGTAGCGATCTCTTTCAGTGGGATGAGCATTGATCACAGGATGGTGATTACTTAAACAGTCGGTCGCGGTGCGGGAGCAGGGCGGCGATGAGGATGCTGCCGAAGAGGACGCAGCAGATGAGTTCGCCGGCGCCGACGGTCAGTGCCAGGAACCAGAGTGCGCCAGGGACCGCGTAGGCATAGCGGAGAACCAGCGGGATGATGATGCCGTTCGAGATGACCGGGCAGAGCGTGCAGAGAAAGCGATGCTTCCGGAGCGCATAGGTTCCGAGGGCACCGAGCAGGGTAGCGAGCGTGCCGAAGATGATGTCCGGCAGGGCACTTCCGGTCAGGATGTTCGCGAGGAGGCAGCCGATGGTGACGCCTGGAATCGCAGCCGGTGTGAAAAACGGGAGGATGGTCAGCACCTCGGAAAAGCGAACCTGGATGGCACCGCTTGCGAGATCGAAGCCTGCGGCGAGCGCGGTCAGTACGATGTAGAGTGCGGCGATCATAGCGGCCTGAACGATGGACAGAATGTTGCGTGAAGTTGTGTGATGATTCATGATGTGATCTCCTTTAGTTTTGTGCGAGTGGGAAGGATGTATCACGCCGGTGGCGGCGATGGCAGCGCATGAAGTCCGGAGCGACATAACACTCGTATTTAATTGTGCATGCGTTACGATAGCATGCGGAGGGGAAAAACGCAATATCCTGGTGCATGATTTCGGAGAATCAGGATCCTGGGTCGTGGGGCGAATCTGGTAGCGACGGTCAGCGTTTTTCTTTTACTATAGAAGATATAAGAATTCACTATGATTAAAATTTCTTTTATTCTTGTAATCTGCTTGATTTTGCTTAAAATATATGATATTTATCGCAGCATTGTCATCGGACGACGTACGTTTCGAGATGTGTGCAGGCTGCACCTTACGCCTGGGCTGCGCCCTGATCGGGCCATCGGCATGCTGCGTACGTAAGACCATATATAAATCAGCGGGTAGAAGAGGAGAACATGGAAAGGCAGGAGAGAGATTCAGCGCATCTGGATCCGAAGGGAAAACGACCGTTCAGAGTACCGATTTATCCGGCACTGGTGTTTATCGCCAGCTGTCTGATACTGGCGGGGGTTTTATATAATTCATATACAGTATATCGTGAGCAGATGGAGCGAATTACGAAGCTGAATACAATCAGTTATGCGGATCGTCTGGCAAACGACCTCGGGCGTGGAATCGCCATCACAGATGCCGTGGAATCGGTGGTTCTCAGTGACGCGGGAAAGATTAATGCTTTCTCAGAGGTGGCTGACAATCTGATGACCGACTACGTGCAGAGTATTCAGCTCGCACCGGACGGGATCGTCACGGAGATTTATCCGGAGACCGGCAATGAAGCCGGGAAGATCGATCTCTTTCAGGATGAACAGCGAGGAGAAATCTGCCGTTACGGACGGGATCACGGTGTCATTACCATGCAGGGGCCGTTTGAACTGAAGCAGGGAGGACAGGGCATCGCGATTCGGAATCCAGTTTATCTGCGGGAGGCCGATGGAAGCAGGACGTTCTGGGGCTTCGCCATCGTGATCATCCGTGTGCCGGAGATATTCAAGGATACCGTAAAGGCACTTTCGGATTTCGGATACGATTATCAGCTGACGATGACGAGCTCGCCACTCTCGAACGAGCAGGCACAGGTGTCTTCGTCTGTAGCGCAGCTGACGAATCCGGTGAACTACCAGTTCCAGATGGAGGGAACTAACTTCTGTCTATCCGTCATGCCGAAGCAGGGGTGGAATCGTCGGTGGATCATGGTGCCGTACCTCATCCTGGGCATCTGCATCATCCTGTCACTGACGGGACTCAGCTTCGCGATGCTTCAGCTCCGACGTCACAGGGATGCGCTGGCGCTGCTATCGGTGACGGACCCACTGACCGGTCTTCTGAACCGCCATGGATTTGATGAGGCGGTACAGAAGCGAATGAAGGCGGATTCATCACTGCCGTGTGTGGGCATGCAGATGGATATCGATGATTTCAAGTTCATTAACGACCTCTATGGGCACGATGTCGGGGATCAGGCGCTGAAAACCCTGGCAGCGGACCTGCGGCAGCATTTTGGCACAGATGCGATTCTTTCCAGGAGCGGCGGTGATGAATTTTCTGCCGTTCTGATCGGAAAGACGGCCGAGGAAGCGAAGCCGGAAATCGAGGCCTTCACCAGTGCAGCACGGTACGTACGTGCGAACGGCAACTGCTATCCGTTCTACATTTCGCTGGGCTATGCGGAGTATCCGAAGGACCAGCGCGAGATTTCGCATCTGATCCGCTACGCGGATATGGCGCTCTATGCCGTAAAGCTGCATGGAAAGCAGAGCTGCGCCGCGTACCAGAGTACCTATGAGACGCAGCAGCGAAGTCAGTTCGGCTTCGCACTGCCGGAGGTGGCCCGGCATCTTCCAGGTGCCTTCCTTATATACAGAGCGGATCCGGACAATGATCAGATCCTGTTCGCAAATCATGAGCTCGTGCAGTTCGCCGGCTGCCGTGATTTCGAGGAGTTCCTCGCGTACACCGACCATCGCTTTCGTAACCTGGTTCGACCGGATGAGCAGGAGACGGTCGAAAAGAGCATCTGGCAGCAGATCGATGCGAAGACGAGCGGAGACAATGACTATGTCCGCTTCCACTTTGTGAAAAAGGACGGCAGTACGAAACCGGTACTCGACCACGGCCGCATCGTCCAGAACCGTTACTATGGCAACATCTTCTACGTCCTCATCATGGACTGTGAGCTGATCGAGTCCTACTATGCGTCTGTTTAGAAAAATTTAATGGGGTCAGACCCCATTAAGATTTTCTTAAGAGTGAAAAAACGCTGATCTGCGTAGTGCAGGTCAGCGTTTTTTGTATGCCGATGCAGAGAAGTGTCTGGCGCGATTTGCACCGTTTATCATGAAAACTTAAGCTGGCCAGTTCTTCCGAAGCGCAGCGTAGGAGATCAGGAAGTTTGCGAGCCAGCCGGCCGGGACGGCGAGCCAGACGAAGGCGATGCCGAAGCGTGGGGCGAAGATGAGCGCGACGGACATACGGATGGCGAGGTTCACCATGTTTGCAATGAGGAACGGCTTCATGATGCCGAGGCCACGGAGCACACCGTCGGTAGCCATCTTGATGCCCATGAAGATGAAGAAGTAGCCGAGCCACTTCATGTAGCCTGCGGAGACTTCATAGGCGAGGGCGGTACCGTCCTTACCGAGGAAGAGGGCGGAAATCTGCGTATGCAGTGTTTCGATGACGACGAAGGCGAGCACGGCGAAGCAGACGTCCAGCAGAAGTGCAGCGCGGTAGCCTTTTCGTATACGATCGGTTTTCTTCGCACCCAGGTTCTGTGAAACGTACGGGGAGACAGCATTGCCGATCGACACAAACATCAGCGAGAACACATTCTCGACGCGCATGGTCGCGGAGTAGCCGGCAAGCGCCTGGGTGCCAAATGGGTTCACGACGGCCTGGACGATCATCATACCGATCGAGACCGTGGACTGCTGGAGGACCGAAGGCACGGCGATTTCCAGCATTGCCCGAAGCGCCTGAAGGTCGAACCAGGCGAAGCGGCCCGGATAGCGACGCATCCGGCGCAAGAAGATCAGTAGTGAGAAGATGGCAGAGATGCCCTGTGAAATGAGTGTTGCGAGGGCGGCACCGAAGACACCCATGCCGAGGCTCGCCACCATCCAGAGATCCATGAAGATGTTCAGCACGGACGAGAAGATGAGGAGTGCAAGCGGGATGCGTGACTCTCCGATCGAGGTGAACATGTTCGACAGGATGTTGTACATGAAGAGGAACGGGAAACCGAGGAAGTAGACGCGGAGGTAGAGTGTCGCCGTGTCGAGGATGTCAGCGGGGGTCTGGAGCAGGCGCATCATCGGGCGGGAGAGCACGAAGCCGAGGCCGCCGAGGAGGATGCTGAGGACCAGAAAGCTGATGAGTGAGGTTGACACGATCGTTTTCATACGCTCATAGTTGCGTGCGCCGAATGCGCGGCTAACGAGCACGCCGGCGCCGACACCGCCGCCGAGTGCGATACAGATGAAGACGTTCGTCAGTGCGGCACAGGCACCGACCGCCGCCAGCGCGGCGGAGCCGACGTACTGCCCGACGATGATCGAGTCGGCCATGTTGTAGACCTGCTGGAAAAAGCTGCCGAGAATCATCGGCAGCGCGAAGATCGTGAGCGCGCGAAGAGGCGCGTCTGTGATGAGGTATTCGTCTTTTGTAGTCATAGCCATGATAGATCCTTCTGAATGATAAGATAAGACTGCTGCGGAGCACGGAGATCTCGATGCTCGTAATCCGCGCGTTCAGGCATATAGCGTAGATAGGATAGCACCGGAGCGCGGACCGACGCAAGCCTGCTTTCATCGACCGTCATCTTAAGAATTTCGTAATGGGGTCTGACCCCATTAAATTTTTCTAAACAGAATCTAAACAGAAGTTTATGGGGTCAGACCCCATAAACTTTCGGTATGTAAAAAATGCTTTACTTTTGGCGCGACGGTGTATAATAAGAAACACATGGTGTATAGAAAGTGAGGCATGATATGAATTTTTCAGAGTGTATAGAGCAGGCGAGAACGCGCATCGGGAAGTACTGTAAGGCGTGCCTGGAGTGCAACGGGCGTGCATGCCGGAACCAGATTCCGGGTCCGGGCGCGAAGGGCGTCGGTGACACGGCGATCCGCAACTATGATAAGTGGAAGGAGATTCGTCTCCAGATGGATACGCTGGTAGAGAAGCGTCCGGTCGACACCTCCCTCGAGCTGTTCGGAAAGACCTTCCAGTATCCGTTTTTCGCGGGCCCGGTTGGTGCGGTGAATCTGCACTACGGTGATGCGCTGAACGATATCTCCTACAACGACATCCTGGTGTCTGCGTGTGCGGAGCATGGCATCGCAGCGTTCACCGGTGACGGCACGAATCCGGAGGTGATGGTGGCCGCGACCACAGCCGTAAAGAAGGCCGGTGGTCTCGGCATCCCGACGGTGAAGCCGTGGAACATCGAGACGGTGCGCGAGAAGATGGCGCTTGTAAAGGAGGCCAATGCTTTCGCCGTAGCGATGGATGTCGATGCGGCCGGTCTTCCTTTCCTGAAGAACCTGACCCCGCCGGCCGGCAGTAAGTCGGTGGAGGAGCTTCATGAAATCGTAGAGGCAGCGGGTGTGCCGTTCATCGTGAAGGGCATCATGACCGTGAAGGGTGCGCTGAAGGCACAGGAGGCCGGTGCGGCGGCTATCGTGGTTTCGAACCACGGCGGACGTGTGCTCGACCAGTGTCCGGCGACGGCAGAAGTGCTCGAGGAGATCGTGAAGGCCGTGCGTGCGACCGGCAGCGATATGAAGATTTTCGTCGACGGCGGTATCCGTTCAGGTGCCGACGTATTTAAGGCCCTGGCACTCGGCGCTGACGCCGTCATCATTGCCCGTCCGTTCGTGACGGCGGTGTACGGTGGCGCGGAGGAAGGCGTCGAGGCGTACATCCAGAAGATCGGCAGCGAGCTGAAGGACACCATGGAGATGTGCGGTGTGAGCACGCTTGCGGAGATCACGAGAGACTGCGTGCGGGTGTAAAACTTCATAGATTATGTGGATAGCGAGGGGAGCCGGGTGACTGGCTCCCTGATTTTGAAATAAAAAAGGAGAAGAGCGTGATGAAGATGACGACGCTGTGTTATATCGAAAAAGAGGGGAAGTACCTGATGCTTCACCGGGTGAAGAAGCACCATGACATCAATGCCGGAAAGTGGATCGGTGTCGGGGGACATGTGGAAAACGGTGAGACGCCGGAGGAGTGCCTGCTTCGCGAGGTGAAGGAGGAGACGGGGCTCGTGCTGACGGCGTATCGCCTCCGCGGTCTCGTGACCTTTCTCAGTGACGTCTGCGAGCCGGAGCTTATGTGTGTCTTCACCGCGGATGCCTTCGACGGCGAGATGATCGAGTGCGATGAAGGCGAGCTCGCATGGGTGGAGAAGTCGGACGTTCTTGCGCTCCCGACCTGGGAAGGTGATCGAGTCTTCCTCGAGCGCCTCCTCTCCGGGGATGAGCGCTTCTTCTCCATTAAACTCCGTTATGAAGGTGATAAGCTTGTGGAAAAGAAGATTACGGATTACTGAATTCTATTCGCAGATCCGGTGATTTCCGGAAAAAAGCATTACGGATGTTGACATAATGTAGGTCATGATGTATATTCTTAATAGGAATTAATCCTATTAAGAAATGGCGGAGGCAACATGGAGAGAAGAAACACCGTGCAGAAAGATTTCGTTCGAAATGCGGTTCTGACGATGAAACGTCATGTGACGGCAGAGGAGGTTTACGAATACGTCCGGCAGGAACACCCTGGCATCGGGAAGGGTACGGTGTACAGAAATCTCGGCATCCTCTCAGAGGAGGGAAGTATCCGTCGCGTCGAGGTTCCAAATGGGCCGGATCGTTTCGATTTCACATTGCGAAATCACTACCATGGGCGCTGCGTGCGCTGCGGAGAGGTGTTCGATGTAGACATCGACGAAATGCCGGGTCTCATAGAGCGGATCCGCGATCCGCATGGGATGCAGTTCCTGAGTTACGATATCATGTTTAAGGCGATCTGCCCTGCATGTCAGATGCAGGAATGACGAAAAAATCAGGAGGAAAAAAGATGAAGTACGTATGTGATGTATGTGGATGGGAGTATGACGAGGAGCAGGGATACCCGGAGGGTGGTATCGCACCTGGCACGAAGTGGGAAGATGTTCCAGAGGATTTCGAGTGCCCGATGTGCTCGGTTGGTAAGGACCAGTTCTCTGCAGAAGCTTAAAACCCGGCTGTGCTGGAGAAACGGATGCATATCCCGGACTCTGTAGAGGGTGAGAGCCTGAAACCAGGCTGTGCTGGAGAAACGCACAAAGAGTTCTCACCGAAATGAATATGGTATAAAACGAGAGGGACGCCGATTGGCGTCCTTTTTGTAACTCGGTGCATCGGATCGGCCCACTTCTCAATCGTGCTTATGTAATTCGTGGATATGTTTTCGTCCCTGGGTGCTCGTCTGAAACTATGTCAGTCATTCGAAAAAGTGAGTTTTCCGGCGCGTGATTTTTCTTGACATCCGGGTTAGACGGTACTAACATTTGGAGGTTAGCAGAAACTAACATTTATTGATCAATCAGTAGGATAGAATCATGTTAAAGGTAAAGGATCTGAAGAATCTGAAGAAGCTTGGTGTTTTTGCAGGTGGTGTGCTGTTCGGTACCGCTGGTATCGCTGTGCTCGCAAGCAAGGATGCGAAGAAGTTATATACCCAGTGCACAGCAGCCGTTCTGCGCGGCAAGGACAGCGAGCATCGTCTTCGCCTCCGTGTTCCGAAGGAGCACATGTCCATGCACCAGGCGGATCTTCTGGAATACTATCTGAAGACCATCCCGGGCGTGAAGAACGCGGCGGTCGACGAGCGCACCGGACATGCGACGATCGAATTTACCCGTCCGCGGTCCAATGCTGCTGCTGCGCAGATCGTCACCTCCCGTCCGACTACTCCTGCGCCCTGAAGCTCTCGGTACCGCTTGCGGTGCTGTCGGCGATCAAGGAAGCGCGGAATTACGGTATCTCCATCAAGGGCGGCAAGTTCATGGAAGCCGTGTCGGAGGCGGATGTCGGTGTCGCCATCGCTTCCGGCGCAGCGATCACGCGTGAAATCGCGGACATCACCATCTCCGCGGACGACCTCATGGAGCTCGTCGTACTTCGGCGTCTGAGCCGCGCACTGATGAACCGTGTACACGGTGACTACCGCTTCATCGTCGGCTTTAATTCCCTGCTGATCGCCCTCGGCATCGGTGGGCTCATCACCCCGTCGACCTCGGCGCTGCTTCATAACAGCTCCACCATGATGGTCGGCATCGACAGCATGACGAACCTGCTGGAAGAGACGAAGTAAAAGCAACTGCAGGCATGGAAGACCCTGAAACTGGACATCATGCCTGCAGTGCACTGAAATAGGAGAGAATATGTCGAATCTGATTGTAATCGTCGTGCTGCTGCTCATCGTGGCCTGGGCCGTGAAAGAATCAGCGAAGCATCTGCATGGCGAGGGCGGCTGCTGTGGCGGTGGCTCCTGCGAGCGCATCGCGAAGCCAGAAAAGAAAAAACTGGACGGCCCGGTGCTGCACAGCTACGACTTCCAGGTCGAAGGTATGCACTGTGAGAACTGTGCTGCGAAGGTGGCCCGTGCCATCAACGCCATCGACGGTGCCGCGGCCGATGTCAGCCTCCGAAAGAAGCACGCCCACGTCGACTGTGATCGTGACATCGCCCCGGCGACCATCATCGCCGCCGTCGCCCGCGAAGGCTATGCGGTGAAGGAAATCAGCGGCGAGATGAAATAAATAAGCGTTCGGGTCCCTTGCCTGAACGGCTACCGAAATAAATCCGAAACAACAGAAACCCACGCACACCAGCATAACGGTGCGCGTGGCTTTTTGTTGAGCATCAGATGCACCAGGCGGCGTAGAGTGGGATCGAGTAGAGTCGGTCCTGCCATCCGAAATTGAGCTCGGAGAAGCGGATCGCGTAGTCCGGCTGGTACTTCTCGCGATAATTTCGGAGGCTGGTGGAGCGCTTGTTGCGACCGGATTTGATTTCGATCGGGATGATCTGCTCATTCAGGTCACTTACCAGATCGATTTCCATGCTTTCAGATGGCTTGAAATAGTGGAGCGCACGGTTCTTACTCGCGAACTGCTGCATCACGTAGTTTTCGGTCACGGCTCCCTTATAAATATTGTGCACATCCGGCAGCAGGTCGCGATAGTGCAGGCCGCACATATGCGTCAGCAGGCCGGTGTCGGAGAGATAGACCTTGAAGCTGTCGCTGTTTTCGTAACCACTGAGCGGTGAGAGTGGTGCTTCCAGACGATGGACTTTATAAATCATGCCGGAGGCATCCAGCCAGTCGATCGGCGCGAAGTAATCCCGCTTATTTGCTTTCGGTTTCACTTCACTGTATCTGAACTTCGGATTTTCCTTTGCAAGCTGTCGCGGAATCGAGCGATAAACTTCCGTGATTTTTACGCTTTCCGCAGGACTCGTCACGTATTTCGTCATGTCGGCGAGATAAGCGAGGCGCAGGTTTTCGTAAATCAGCGGATCGACCTCAACCGCCAGTTTTTCGCTTTCCAGATAGGATAAAACGGCCTGTGGCATACCGCCGATATAGAGATAGTCCTGGTACAGACGCAGTGCCTTCTCGTGCACGCCTTCCGCCAGAGGCATTCGCCCGAGGTACGCTTCCCGGATACCATCGCGGAGGAGGTCTTCGCCACAGGCGAGCAGGAACTCTTCGAAATCCATCGGGTACATCTTCAGTATGCGGACCTTTCCCACCGGGAAGGAGCCCTCGAAACGTTTCAGCTTCACGCCGAGGAGACTGCCGGCACAGAGGATGCGATAGGGCTTGTCGGATTCACAGAAGTATTTGAGGGATGTAATCGCTCTTTCGCAGGACTGAATTTCATCGAAAAAGATCGGTGTGCGGTCGTCCACGCGCTGTCCGAGAATCTGACTGATCTGCAGAAGAATCGTCTCCGGATCGAGATTTCCCTTAAACACCGATGCGATATCGGCCCGCTCCTCGAGATTGATATAGATATAGTTCGGATACGTTTCTTCGCAGAATTTCCGGATGATCCAGGTCTTTCCGATCTGCCGCGCACCGATCACCAGCAGCGGTGACGGGATGCGCTTCTGCTCCCACTCCATCAGCTGCTCATAAAATTTTCTATACATGCATCGCACCTCGCTTTCCGTAGTGTACATCATTTCGGGATAATTAACTCTCGTTCCAGGATAGCATGGCTATAGGATGATTGTAGCATCGTAAAGTCAGGAAATCCATGGATCAGACAGCATTTCTGTGAAAAAGATGAAACATTTCAACAAAAAAACGCGAAAAAGATGAAATGCTGCAGGAAATTAATACGAAGAAGATGAAATGCTTCAAGAAAAGCGCATCACTCGGGTTGAAACGAGTGATGCGCTGACACGGTTTTCTGATCTGCGAAGTTTAGTTCACCCACTTTACTTCGCCTTCGAGTTCGATCGGGTAGCGGCGAAGTTCGCTTCCGTCGAGGTCTTCGTGGTGCATGTCGACGGCGTGGATCTGGTGATTGTCGTAGGTCGTGTAGTAGTAGATGCCCTTCGTTGCGTTGCAGCAGGAGGTGTAAATCGTGATCTCATACTTGTCTTCAGCGACCTCACAGCAGCCGCGCTGCTGGTCGACGGAGCCGAGGATATGGAAGAACTGGCTCACGCTGGAGCGCTCGTCATCCCTGGAAAGGGAGCTCAGCTTCGTGAAGGCAACCTTCACGAAACGAGACTGACTCGACAGATCGCCCGGGATACCCAGGCCGCCCATGCCACGGCTGTAGGCCTGAAGCGGAAGTACACCGGCGAAGCTGGCATCCGGCTGCGTCCGGGAAACGCCAGGGTAGTTGTTGAGGGCGAACATCTGGCTCGGGAACGGTGGGTTGTTCGTCATGACGCCGACCGGGTTATCGTATACATGAAGACCATCCGCCATCGACTCGACGACGATGCACTCATCCCTGTCTGCGATGATCCAGTGGAGCTGTGCTGCCGGCAGCTGCTCGCTGAACGGGGTCTTCAGAAGTCGAAGTGTCGCGAGCTTCGTCCGCGCATCGTCGACCGTTGCACACTGCGCGAGGATCCACGGGATAAATTCGAACTGCGCGACCTGATCGGTCTCTGCTGGCACATCCGGGAGAGCATCCTGATAGACCGCATTGCCCACGAAATTAAGGCCCGCCATGCCGAGGCCCTTTTCGTTCACGCCATCATAGTAAAGCGGGTAGCCGCCGGCCACGAAGGCCATGCCGATGATTGCGTAGTGCGACTTCAGCTCGCCGGCGTGGCGGAACCGGAACGGATAGTTTCGCGGCGTGACCGTCACCTCTTCACCATAGGAAAGCTCATAATCGAGCGTTCTGCCGATGTAAAAATCCTTCGTCTTATAGGTTGCTGCTGTACACATTGTCTCTTTAAACTCCTTTCGTCAATGTTTATAAATATACGTTCGATGAAACGTCGCCTGAGGTCTGCACGTGCTGCACGCGTGCGTCCAGGGTGGATAAACCACTTACGTTCAGGCATCGGATAAATGATAAAGTGATTGTAGACCGCAGCGGCAGGAGAATCCATAGCTTCACAGAAATTTCACAGGGCGCTGGAAATCCAGCGCCCTGCGTGTATATCTATATGATTCTGTGTATCAATGCACGAAGATCAGTGACAGGATGAATACGACGATGATCGTCGTGACACCCATGACTGCCGTCATACCGGTCTGGCACTTATATGCGTCCTTCGTATCCATGTCGGAGAACTGCGATACAACCCAGAAGTAAGAGTCATTGGCATGAGAAACCGTCATAGAGCCGGCACCGATCGCCATGATGACCAGTACCTTTGCGAGAGGAGATGTGAAGCCGAGGGACGGCATCATTGGCGCAATCATCGCTGAGGTCGTGATCATCGCAACGGTGGATGCACCCATCGCAGTCTTCAGAAGTGCCGCGATGATGAACGGAAGGAAAACGCCGACGCCGAGTCCGAGCAGGGATGCACTGAGTGCGTCCGCGATCGGAAGCTTCTGAAGGATGGCACCGAAGGATCCGCCGGCGCCGGTGATGGCCAGAATACCTGCAGAGTTGGTAACGCCCTCGGTGATCCACTTCAGCGCGTTCTCCTTTTCACTCTTCGGAATCAGCGTCATGGAAAGGAACACACCGATGATCAGCGCGATAACCGGATTACCGATGAAGGAGAAGAAGGACTTCACGGCACCGGAGCCGAATGGTGCGCTTGGGAAATCGCTGACGGACTTCAGTGCGATCAGGATGATCGGAAGAAGAATCGGGGAGAAACTGTGCAGTGCACCTGGCAGCTGGCCGTACTTCTCCATCAGCTCATCGACGGTATACTCCGGATTCGCCGGGATGTCGATCTTGCTGGAAACCTTGTTGGCATATACCAGTGCCGAAGCCACGGCCGGAATGGAAACCAGAAGGCCGACGAGAATCGTGAGTCCGAGGTCTGCTTCCAGCGTGCCCGCCATCGCAATCGGTCCCGGTGTCGGCGGTACCAGACAGTGGGTCGCATAAAGACCACCGGACAGGGCCGTCGCCATCACTGCGAGGGAAATGTTACTGCGGTTTGCCAGTGCCTTCGAAATCGGGCTCAGAATAACGAAACCGGAATCACAGAATACCGGGATACCGGTGATGTAGCCGGTGATACCCATCGTCAGCACGCTTCGATCCTTGCCGACGATCTTCAGAATCGAATTTGCCATCGTCAGCGCGGCACCGGTCTTCTCCAGGATGGTGCCGATGATGGTACCACAAAGGATGACGATACCGATGCTTGCGAGGATATTACCGAAGCCGCTCTTCACGGTATCGATGACCTCGCCTGCTGGAATACCACATACCAGACCGACTAAAATCGCAATCACCGTCAGCACCAGGAACGGGTGCATGTTGAACTTTGAAATCGCGATGACCATACAAACAACGGCTAAAAATATAACGCCAAAAATGAATAAACCAGACATTTTTATACCTCCTTTTATTTTTTAAAAAATCTGGTTCCAGTACTCCAGCAGCAGACGAACATAGAATTCCCGCACAAACGCCGTATCCTTTTCGATTCCCAGAAGCTGGTATAGCCGCTTCATCCGATACAGCAAGGAATTCTTATGCAGGTGCAGCCGTTCCGAAGCGCTGGTTGCACTTCCATTTTCCTCGTAGTAGCACTCCGCCGTGTGTAGAAGCAGTTCGGCCTGCTTCTCCTCCTCCTGCAGCAGCCGCTCCGCCATCTCCCGGACGGCCCGATCGCCGCCATAACTGATGAAGCGTCCCAGCAGATACCGCATCCTGCACGAATGCTCTTCGAGATTTTGAATCTCCCCTCCTTTCATCTCTTTCATTATCATCACTTCACGCATACCTTCCGGTATTTCGTTCATCGTTTTACATATACCGCTTATGACGGTCCGCCAGCCAGGGTGCGAGCGGATTTCCGCGATCAGCTTCCCGATACGATTCTGACCATTCCGTTCATCCAGCTGCTCCCGTTCGAAGAGCCGACCAATGTCTCCTTCAGGTGGCGTTGCCTCTGAGGCATCACAGTCACTATGTTCATGTGTCAGCCACTCTTCACTGGATTTCTCCGAAGTATCGCTCAGCAGGATTACATAGCTCTGCTTATAAAAGCCAAATACATCGCGCTGTCGGTCCAGAATCCCCTTCCATACCAGCGACTGAACCGCATGGGACAGTGACTCTACATATTCATCCGTGCTTTCCGCAGTCTCCTGATAAATCAGGATGACCCGATACGGAAATGCGAGATGTACATCCAGAAAATCACAGAGCTGCTGTACCTTTTCGCGTTGCGTCTCATCGCCCAGTATGAGCGAGCGAAGCAGCTGCGTGCCGATCTCCGATTCCATTTTCTGCTTTTGCGCCAGCTGGAACTGTGCAAACTGCTGTGATACATACACACAGAGCAGATTTGCTGTATCCCGAACCTCCGCCTCATCGCCGAACATTCCGACGACACCGATCATCTCATCCTCGAGATAAATCGGCATATTGTAGCCCTCGCGTGCACCTGGGTACGCTGCCAGATTCTCTTTTCGAACCAGCACTGGCTTTCCGGTCGCCAGCACCTCTGCGGCGCCCTGATGAAAGGTGCCGATGCGATTCTTTTCCGTCGACGCGATGATAATCGCGTTCGTATCCATGATATTGATCGTGCGATGACCCACCAGCGCCGACGTCGCTTCCACGAAATCCTGGGCCATCGTTGCTATTTCTTTCATGTCACATTCCGAAATTCACAGGAACAGGCAGTCGCCTGCGCCGAGGTAGCAGTGCCGGATATCCGGACGGGCGTCCAGCATCTCCTGGAGCAGTTCGCCGGAACAGTGGTTGAAGCCGATCAGACGGACACCCATGGCCTTCATCTCATCCAGCGTCTTTTCGATGCGCGGCCGGTCTGCCTCTACGAGGTGCGTACCGCCGAAGACCGCATACACCGGTCGGTGAAAGCGCATCTGCACCGACTTTAGAATATTGAGGATGCCCGGGTGGCTGCAGCCCACGATGACGACGAGTCCCTCCGGCCGTGTCAGCACCAGACAGACTTCATCTGAAAAATCATCCTGCTTCCAGCCCTCCTGATCCCGGAGCACGAAGCGTTTCGGAATCGTCTCGAAATCATGCGTCCGCTGGAATCCACCGACGACATAGCAGTCGTCCTCCAGCTTCATCATCTCACGACAGACGCGATGATCGATCCGACGTTCCTCCATCCAGCGCTCATCGAAGCCGCAGCCGAGATACGTCGCCTTCATCCCATCAAACGCATACTTTTCCTCGAAGTAACCGTCCCCCGTAATCAGCGGGCAGCTCAATCCACCCACAAAAAAGTACGGATACCCACCGCCATGGTCGTAGTGCCCATGACTTCCGACGGCGTAATCGATCGATTTGAGATCTACGTTCAGCTTTACTGCATTGTCATACGCAGCCCGACCGGCACCGAAATCGAAGAGAATCTTCGTCGTCACGGTGTCCAGCAGAAACGACAGCCCATGCTCAGCCGTCAGTGCCTTCTGCTCGCTTCGGTGGTTATCCATGATTGCGGTCAGCTTCACATCCACACCTCCATTTTCAGTTGTCAATTCACGATCTGTTCTGATAGCTTTATTATCGCACTTTCGGAGATGGATTTCATTGTGCTGCAGCACAAATAAATATGCTGATTTTTAGTGAAATCGACGGATATTTGTGCGGGTTTTATTTTCAGTAACAAAATAGTGCACGGAACGGTCACGGCGTGTCCTCGACTTTTGGGCACAAAGTCTGGTTGAAATAGGATGAAGTGCTTTACATTTCTTTTAAATCGTTCTATACTTCGCTTTGTTCAAAAATGAACTAATCAAAAATGGAGGAAACATGTTCGATATTTCTTTTGCAGATAAGATCAGCCGGGCGTATACGCGGAGCTGTAAGGCGCTTTGTCATGAGCTCGACATCCCGCAGACGGCGTTCGATATCCTGATGTTTCTCGCGAATCATCCGGAGTACAAGAGCGCACGGGATATCGTGGAGATCCGCCGGATCAAGGCGAACCTGGTATCGATCAACGTCGATCGCCTGGTTCAGGAGGGACTGCTCGTGCGCTGCGAGGTCGCGCATGACCGCCGGAAGGTAGAGCTCAAGCTCACGGAGAAGGCGGCACCGATCGTCGAGAAAGGTCGCGCAGTGCAGGCGCAGTTTATCGACACACTGCTCCAGGGCATCGATGAACCGACGCTCGCCGCGTTTCGCATGGTGTTGATGCAGATGGAGAAAAATATAGCTCAGATCGATGGATGACGCAGCGCACGGATACGGACATTCGTGCCGTTTCGACGATCATGATCCGGGCATTTGCCCGATGATCATGTGAGATAGACACAGAATTTTACAGGATGAGGGTCGATTTGACCCGATGGAGGCTTCATTATGTCACTTCTATTTACGATTATCGTTACCTTTTTCGCCGGCATGGGCGCCGGCCTCGGCACCGGTTTCGCGGGGATGAGCGCGGCTGCCGTGATCACACCGATGCTCGTCACCTTCCTCGGCATGGATCCGTATATGGCTGTCGGGATCGCGCTCTCATCGGATGTGCTGGCGAGCGCGGTCTCTGCCTATACCTATGGAAAGAATAAAAATCTCGACATCCGAAACGGCATCATCATGATGATCAGTGTGCTGACTTTTACCGTCGTCGGGAGCTATATTTCGTCGCTCGTACCATCTGCAACCATGGGGAGCTTCTCTGTCTTCATGACCTTCCTGCTCGGCATCAAGTTTATCGTGCGTCCGGTCATGACGACGAAGGAGTCCATGCAGGGCGTGTCCGCAAAGAAGCGGGCGATCCAGTCCATCCTCTGCGGTGTCCTGATCGGATTTATCTGTGGCTTCATCGGTGCCGGTGGTGGTATGATGATGCTGCTGATCCTCACCTCCGTCCTCGGCTATGAGCTGAAGACCGCCGTGGGCACCAGCGTTTTCATCATGACCTTCACGGCGCTGACCGGCGCGGTTTCACACTTCGCGATCGGTGGCATGCCGGATGTGACCGTCTGGGTGCTGTGCATCGTGTTCACCTTCCTCTGGGCGCGTGTCGCTGCTGTCTTCGCAAATCGGGCATCCGCGAAAACCCTGAATCGGGCGACCGGCGTCATCCTGGTGATCCTCGGCATCGTCGTGATGGGCTTTCAGTTTTTAAGTTGAGGTAGAGATATGGGAATGGAAATCGAGCGTAAGTGGATGGTGCAGGGCTGGCCGGAGGGCTATCCGCTGCGGAAGGAAGAGGAGATGCGACAGGGCTACGTGTCGGTGCGACCGACCGTGCGGATCCGCGAGGAGAAGCTGCGGGTGTCGAGTGATGGCGCGCCGCTGAAGGATGAGTTCATCCTCTGCTTCAAGTCGAAGGGACGGCTCAGCCGGAAGGAAATCGAGTTTTCGATCGAGGAAGCGCGCTTCCTCGAGCTCGAGGATCTCATCGGTCTGCCGCTGATCCCGAAGCTTCGCCGGACCTACCTGCTGCCGGATGGCCATCAGCTCGAGGTGAATCATGTAGACGAGGGCGCACCGACCGAGTTCTGGTATGCGGAAGTCGAGTTCAGAAGCGAGGACGAGGCACGGGCCTTCGACCCGGCTTCGGTCGGCCTCGGCGCGTATCTGACGGACGACGTCACCGAGCAGCCGGGCCAGTCGATGGGGGCCTACTGGACAGCGACCCGCCTGCAGCAGGCATGAAGTTCTGCGAAATCGAAGTGATAGTGCCGCTTAGGGTCCCCGGCTTAGATTGAACCGGTCTCGGAGTGCTGTGCCTCCGTTGCCGCCCCTCCGGGTCCCCACTACCAGAACGGTTACAAATCAAAATGGCTGTCGCACCATCGGGTGCGGCAGCCATATAGCGTCTATATCAACATGTAACAGATGGCGTCCTCTGCACGAGCACCCCGGGCTTACGCAGCGATCGCCACGTCCTTCGCGGCGGCGCGGTCGTTGATGAGCCAGACACCGGCGACCAGCGTGAGCGGCAGCAGCTCGAGGAGGATGGCGTGCGCACCGAAGCGATCACTCATGAAGACGGAGATGACGACGGCGGCATAGAAGAAAACGAGGGTCGCGGTGTAGAAGAGTCCCTGCCGGAAGCTTTCGTGCTTTCCGGTGAGGATATAGTCGATCCAGCCGAAGAGTGCCTGCTTCGAATTATTCGAGCAGAAGATCGTCGCGCTGTTGAAGCCCTCGGCACCGGTGAAGGTGCCCCACTGGATACCGGTCAGGAAAAAGATCGGATAGAGCGCGAGTGCGCCCTGCGTGGCTTCCGGGATCGCTGCCGAAATCAGGATGCAGGCAAGCTGTGATACGAGGCAGGTGATTTCTGCGATGCGACGGTCCTTCATCTGCAGGATGTGCGTAAGTGCGAGTGAAAACAGAAAGACCAGCAGTGCACCGGCGCGAAACAGCGCGTCCTCGACATTGTCCCCGAGCAGCAGATGCCGGAAGACATTTGCGAGATTCGAGGTGACGGCCTGCCCGAACGAACCGCGGACCAGGATGCCGTACATGCCGGCGTAGCCGCCCATGAAGGCCATGCAAAGATGAATCAACAGGTTTCTTCTTGATTTGATCAGTTTCATTGCGAACTCCTGTGATGGAAAATTTCAAACGTTCCGACTATAACACTCTGCTCTATGAAATTCCACCATAATATTTCCGAAATTTCAGGATAAACACGCAGAGATATGCTATATAATTATAAGATTCGTATCAGTTCAGTCGAGCCAGGGGCCCCTGGCGCTGATCCTTACTGGTACGACATCAGAATTCAGAACCGAGGTAAACATATTGAACCAGAAAACTCAGAAAATCACGTTCGGTGCGATGATCACCGCGCTCTTTACGATCCTGCTCCTGATCGACCGCCAGACCGGCTCCATGTTCCAGGGGGCGCTCATCTTCATCCTGCCGATTCCGATGGTCGCCTACGGCGCGCGTTACGGTCTCTGCTCGAGCTTCGCGGTCTGGATCGCATCCACGCTGATGGCCGTGTTCTTCAGTCTGCCGACGACGCTCATCTACTCGTCCTGCATGGCCTTCATTGGCATGATCCTCGGCAGTCGTATCCACGATAAGAAGGATATGACTCGTACCCTCCTACTCGTGATGCTGCTCTCGATCATCGCGGAGCTGGTCAATGTCCTCCTCCTCGCGGTCATCTCGGGCACGACGCTCGATCAGGATGTCCTCGAGATGCAGACGATCATGACGGAGGCCCTTAACTCGGCACAGAAGTTCACCGGTGCCGGAGCGACCGCGCAGAGCGCTGCCCAGATGGATGTCTTCCGGCAGATGCTGACGCCGGATTTTCTGAAGCGTATCCTGATCATTTCCGTCGCCTTCACCGGTGCCGTCCAGGGCTTTATCATCTATGAGCTCAGCCTTCTGATCCTGCGTCGTCTCCACGTGGCGGTACCGCAGCCGAAGCCGATCATCGAGTATTACCCGCCGCGCTGGCTGGGCGTCCTGTCCATCCTCGCCTTCTTCGCTTATAATTACACCTTCGCGAAGCCGCTCGAGAACGCGATCCTCCAGAGCCTGCTCCAGATCATCGGCATCGTCGGCTATATCATCCTGATGTGCTTCGGTGCGATCGCGATCTCGCTTCTGATCCGTCTCTTCCTGACCCGTGCAAAGCTCGTGAACGGCCTTCTCACGGCACTCAGCATTTTCGTGATGCCGCAGATCCTGCTGATCCTCGGCATCTTCTACATCTCCGGATCGCTCCACGACTACATCGCGCGACGCTTCGGCCTGCAGACCGCCTCTGCCGACGGCCGCACTGTGGATGGGCGTGCCACCCGTGCGGCGGACCGTCAGCATTGGTCCGATGCAGGCGACCACAGCCTGTCTGACCGTGCCCGCCTCGTACCGACGCCGAAGGACGGTGGCGACATCATCGACCTCGGACCAGACGACGCCACGGATGTGAAGTGAGCAATCACGGACAGAAATCTAACAAACAGAGCCGTCGCGCGAATGGTGAAATGCTCATGGAGTTTCATCATTCACGCGACGGCTCTGTTTACATGTTGAAATGGACACCGTTCGAGATCACTCGAGGCCCGTTTCCTCTGGCAGTCCGAGCATGATGTTCATGTTCTGCACCGCAGCACCGCTCGCACCCTTTCCGAGGTTGTCGAAAACTGCGGTCACCGTCGTCTGCTCCTCATGTCCACAGACCACGATCTCGAGGCGGTTTGTGCCGGCAAGCTTATTTGCATAGAGCTTGCTGTCATTCTCGCCGAACGGCACGACGGATACGAAGTGCTCATCACGATAGTAGTCTGCGAGCTTCGCACAGATCTCCTCCGCGCTCGGTTGCCCAGGCAGAAGCCGGTTCTGGAGCATAATCGTCGTCGCCATGCCCTTATAATAATCGTCCACGACCGGCATGAACACTGGCGGATACGCGAGTCCCGTCACCGTCTGCATCTCCGGCAGATGCTTATGCTGCAGGTTGAGACCATAGATGCCCGGCGCGTCCAGCAGCTCAGAACGTCCTTCTGCCTCGTACTCCGCGATCATCTTCTTGCCACCCCCGGAGTAGCCGGTCAGGCTGTAGCAGCTCATCGGGTAGTCCTTCGGAAGCACGCCCATCGCCACCAGCGGAGCCGTCGTCGAAATGAAGCCCGTCGCATGGCAGCCCGGATTCGCCACACGCTTACTCGTGCGAATCGCCTCCCGCTGCGCCTTCGACAGCTCCGGATAGCCATAGGTCCAGTCCGGATTCGTCCGGTGTGCCGTCGACGCATCGATCACGCGCACGTTCGGATTATC
The DNA here is from genome assembly GCF_052116105.1 of Oribacterium sp. Sow4_G1_1. Lineage (NCBI taxonomy): Bacteria > Bacillati > Bacillota > Clostridia > Lachnospirales > Lachnospiraceae > Oribacterium > Oribacterium sp. Sow4_G1_1. Next base: position 73,706 of record NZ_JBQKLS010000001.1, on the reverse strand, counting down.
AATGAAGGAAACCGCTTCTCTGGCACCTTCATCTGGCAGACAGAGAAATACGATATCTGCGCTGTTGAGATACTTCTTCCGCTCATCCGGATCGTGCCGGAGCTCCTCCGGAATCCGCAGCAGCTCGAGATCCTCGCGTTGACCGATCCGGTCATAGATCTGAAGTCCCGTCGTGCCACTCTGACCATCGATATAAACTTTCGTCTTCATGATTTCCTCCCTGACCTTCCCGTTCATGCCATGCAGACGGATATTTTCATATATATTAGCAAATCTGCGTAGTACCGAGATATAGTTTTTTTACATACTTGATAAACGATGTGTTATGTAACAGTTCAAGCAGCCAGGAGACCCGGAGGAGCGGCAACGGAGTACTGTGCCTCTGTTGCCGCCGCTCCGGGTCTCCTGTCTGAACTGTTACTGTGTTATAACAGCTATGAATTTTTGCACTACGCTTGATTCTTGACACTGCAGTGGAAAAGGCGTAAATTACGAATAAATCAATACAGAGCAAAAAACGTTGACGAGAAAAAGTAGCAGTTGGAGCGAGCCAGAGAGCTGTCGGAGGGTGCGAGACAGTGGAACGAAAGCTGTGAAAATCATCTCTGAGTTGCGCGCTGAACGCACTGGTTAGTAGGTTACGCCGGGCTGGTCTCCGTTAAAGGACTAAGCATTGATAGATGCGACAGAGTGGTCGTTTTATTCGACAATGAGAGTGGTACCGCAGAGGACTTTACAGCCTTTGTCTCTTTGATAAAAAGAGACAAAGGCTTTTTTTGTATCTGCTTGCACCGATCGATTTCAAAAACAAATCGACCATGTATGGGCGGATTCGTGATGAAGTAAATCCGTAAGCATTGGCCCTGTATGGATGGAAGAAGCTTTCAGCCGCTTCGGCGGATGAAATATAAAAACGTTTACATTTGTTGATACAATTTGAGGAGGAGACATTATGAGAAAGAACAGAATGATGGCCATGATGATGGCCGGTGCGATGGCAGCATCCCTGGCAGCCTGCGGATCATCCAGCACACCAGAGGCAACCACGGCAGCAGCCGCAGAGACGACCGCCGCAGCCGCAGACACCACGGCAGCTGCAGAGGAGACCACGGCAGCTGGTGCAGAGACCACAGCAGCCGCAGCCGATGATGATGTAAAGAACGCATCGAACGTTCAGCCGGAGATCCCGGAGGGCGCAACCGTGCTCAAGCTTGGTATGACCACCAACGAGCAGGATTCCTTCATGATCGCAGCGGTAAAGTTCGCACAGGATGTACAGGATAAGACCGACGGCAAGTATGCGATCGAGCTTCACCCGAACGGAGACCTCGGTGGTGAGCGTGATATGCTTGAGTCCATGCAGATGGGCACCCTCGATATGGGTATCGTGACGTCCGGACCGTTCGTAAATTTCTCCTCGGATATGGGTGTACTCGACATGCCGTATCTCTTCGAGAACAAGGAGCAGGCATACGCTGTGCTCGATGGTGAGGTAGGTCGTTCTCTTCTCGATACACTCGAGGGTTCCGGCCTCAAGGGTCTCGCATATGCAGAGAGAGGCTTCCGTGATCTCACAAACAACGTTCGTCCGATCAAGACCGCAGAGGATGTAAAGGGCCTCAAGATCCGTGTGATGGAGAACGAGGTTTACCAGAAGGCCTTCGATGCACTCGGTGTCAACGCAACGCCGATGGCATGGTCCGATGCACTGACCGCTTTACAGCAGGGCACCGTCGATGGTGAGGAGAACCCGATCAACGTTATCAACTCCTATAAGCTCTGGGAGTCCCAGAAGTACGCAACCCTCGATGGTCACAGCTACTCCACTGCGATCGTCACCATGTCCCTCGATAAGTTCAACGAGCTCGACGCCGACATCCAGCAGGTATTCCTCGATGCAGCACAGGATGCCGCAGAGTATGAGAGAGAGTGGGTAGCCGCTCAGGAGGCAGATCAGCTTCAGGCGATGAAGGACAACGGCATGGAGGTCGAGGAGAACCCGGATATCGCTTCCTTCAAGGCAGCTGTACAGCCGGTATATGATGCATATCCTCAGTATGCCGATTATGTAAAGAAGATCAACGACGTCATCGCTACAGTTAAGTGATTTTTCGGATCATTGGAAAGTGAAACGTTCGAAGGTATCGCTACGCAAACACTTCCTATCCGAACGTTCATATTAAGAAGTTTATGTAGAAATAAAGCTGAGACGGAGCCTGCTCGCGCAGGCTCCGTCTCAGAAACAGGGGTCGTACAGATACCTGAAGCAGGTAGTGAAAGGGGCAGACAAAGTGGGATTTGTTAAAGCTGTTCATAAGTTGTCAGATGCGATCGATAAGGTGATGGGCTACGTCATCTTCGCGATGCTGCTTCTGATGGTCATCATCACCGGTGCGCAGATCGTGTGCCGTATCTTCTTTAAGTCGTTACAGTGGTCCGAGGAGGCCACCCGTTATTTACTGATCTGGTGCTCGATGCTCGGTGCAGGGTGTGTCTATAAGCACGGCGGACACATCGCCGTCACGGTACTGCAGGATGTGATGCCGGCACCGGTGAAGAGAGTGATGCAGCTTCTCGTGCATGCACTCTGTTTCGCCCTCTGCCTGGTGGTCGTTTACTACGGCTATAAGTATTTCGGAAAGCAGGGAACACAGCTTTCCGCATCCCTCCGCTGGCCGATGCGCTATGTATACTTAGGCATTGACCTCGGTTGCGGCCTTATGGCCGTACATGCGCTGGATGCGTTCCTGCAGCAGCTGTTCCACATGGATGAAGTGAAGGAGGTGGAGTCATAATGGCAGCCGTACTGTTTATTTCGTTCGCAATTTTACTTCTTCTCGGTGTTCCGGTCGGCTTCACCATCGCCATCGCCGCCTTCATCACCCTCGTCGCCGGTGACGTACCTGCCCTCATGATGGTGCAGCGTATCTTCACTGCGCAGGACAGCTTCTCGCTGATCGCGGTTCCGTTCTTCATCCTCGCCGGTGACCTCATGTCGAAGGGCGCCGTGTCGAAGGTGCTCGTCGAGTTCGCAGAGTCCCTCCTCGGCTGGATCCGTGGCGGCCTCACCATCGTTTCCGTCCTCGCCGGCATGTTCTTCGCCGCGATTTCCGGATCTGGTGCAGCGACCACCGCAGCCGTCGGTGCGACCCTCATCCCGGAGCTCGAGAAGCGCGGCTATCATGTCGATAAGTCTGCCGCCCTCATCGCCGCTGCCGGTACGATCGGCGTCGTCATCCCGCCATCCGTTCCGATGGTGCTCTACGCCGTCATCGCAGAGCAGTCGGTCAATACCCTTTTCCGTAACGGCTTCATCCCGGGTATCACGATGGGTGTGATCCTGATCGTCATCGCCCTCGTCGAAGCGCGGAAGCTCAACTACCCGAAGGGCACACCGCTCAGCGTGAAGAACGTCCTGAGAACCTTCCTCCATGCGGTCTGGGGCATCCTCATGCCGCTGATCATCCTCGGTGGCATCTTCTCCGGCTACTTCACCCCGTCCGAGGCAGCCGATGTCGCGGTTATCTACTCCATCCTCATCGGCTTCTTCGTGTACCGTGACCTCACGCCGAAGGGCCTCATGGAGATCATGAAGAACTCTGCGAAGACCTCCTCCGTCATCATGCTGATCATCGGCTTCTCCGGTCCGTTCGGCTGGGTACTGGCGAACTGGAAGATCCCGGAGATGATTTCGAAGGCTGTTCTCTCCGTTTCGAGCAATACCTACATCATCCTCTTCCTGATCGGTCTTATCATCCTGGTCGCTGGTGTCTTCATGGAGACCTCCTCTGCGATCATTCTGCTCACCCCGGTATTCCTTCCGCTCGTGAAGGCGATGGGCGTGAACCTCGTCCACTTCGGTGTGGTATTCGCCGTCGGCCTCGCCATCGGTATGATCACCCCGCCGGTAGCCATCAACCTCTTCGTCGCCTCGGGTATCACGGGACTTCCGATGACGAAGATATCGAAGGCCATCATCCCGTACCTGATCGGCCTCATCGTGGTGTTCTTCGTGATCCTCTATGTACCACTGGCGTTCCCAGGACTGATTCTGGCTTAAGAATTTCGTAAGGGGGTCTGACCCCATTAAATTTTTATTAACAAGGAGGCATATTATGCGTAGTGATGTAGTAAAGAAGGGTATCGAGCGTACCCCGCACCGTTCACTTCTGAAGGCCGACGGCCTGACCGACGAGCAGATCCGCCGTCCGCTGATCGGCGTCGTCAATTCATTTACCGAGGTCGTTCCGGGTCATGAGCACCTGCAGCAGATCTCCCGTGCGGTCAAGGATGGTATCCTGATGGCCGGCGGCACGCCACTCGAGTTCAACACCATCGCTGTCTGCGACGGTATCGCGATGGGCCACGATGGCATGCACTTCTCACTGTCATCCCGCGAGCTGATCACCGACACCATTGAGTGTATGGCGAGCGGCCACGCTCTCGACGCCCTCGTCTTCATCCCGAACTGCGATAAGATCGTACCGGGCATGCTCCTCGCTGCCTGCCGTCTGAATCTGCCATCCGTTTTCGTATCCGGTGGGCCAATGCTGTCTCTTCATCAGCGTGACCTGAACACCGCGTTCGAGGCCGTCGGTGCGTTCAAGGCTGGTCTTATGGACGAGAAGGGCGTCCTCGACATCGAGAATACCTGCTGTCCGACCTGCGGCTCCTGTTCTGGTATGTTCACCGCGAACTCCATGAACTCCCTCTGCGAGGTACTGGGCATGGCACTTCCGGGCAATGGTACCATCCCGGCGGTCTATTCGGAGCGTATCCGTCTCGCAAAGCTGGCCGGCATGCAGGTGATGAAGGTCCTCGAGCAGAACATCCGTCCGCGTGACATCATCACTGCAGATGCGATCGAGAACTGCCTGACCACCGATATGGCCCTCGGCTGCTCCACCAATACCGCACTGCACCTCATGGCCGTAGCGCATGAGGCAGGCGTTCCGTTCGATCTTCATAAGATCAACGAGATCTCCGATCGTACCCCGAACCTCTGCCACCTGGCACCGGCGGGTCACCACCACATGCAGGACCTCATGGATGCCGGCGGAATCTATGCCGTCATCCACGAGCTCGATCAGCATGGCCTGATCCACAGAGACTGTATGACCGTGCTCGGTGAGACGATCGGTGAGGCGACGAAGGACAGCGTCAACCGGAACCCGGAGGTCATCCGTCCGTTCGATAACCCATACCTCAAGGAGGGCGGTCTCGCCGTGCTGTATGGTAACCTGGCACCACATGGCTCCATCGTCAAGCGTTCGGCAGTCGCACCTGAGATGATGGTCAATGAGTGCACCGCGCGCTGCTTCGACTCCGAGGAAGACGCCATCAAGGCGATTTACGGTGGCGAGATCAAGCCGGGTGACTGTGTCGTGATCCGTTATGAGGGTCCGGCCGGCGGACCTGGTATGCGTGAGATGCTCGGACCGACCTCTGCCATCGCCGGTATGAAGCTTGATACGACTGTATCCCTCATCACCGACGGACGTTTCTCCGGCGCATCCCGTGGCGCAGCGATCGGACATGTTTCCCCGGAGGCCCAGGCCGGCGGTACCATCGCATACGTGAAGGATGGCGATAAGATCAAGATCGACATCCCGAACTACTCCATCAACCTCGAAGTTTCCGACGAGGAACTCGAAGAGCGTAAGAAGACCATGAAGGTACGCGAGCAGCGCAACCTCACCGGTTACCTCAAGAAATACGCGAAGCTCGTCCACTCCGCCGACTCCGGCGCGATCGTCGAGTAAGTTCTAGATACGAAGCATGTATTGAAACATGCTGAACACAGCGTTCGGATCCGCGGGTATATCGAGGACTCGAACCGGACATCTGACAGCGGATGCATTTCCCACGATGCATTTTGCCCCATAGAGCTCTGCCACTTACGGCAGAGCTCATTTTAAAGTTCCGATGAAATCCATCGATATTTCCATATTGACGACCGTAAAGTAACTACTTAAAATGAGGGGCTGTCAACCCTCTTTCAATAGAAGAAGCCAGGTATTTATACAGATAATCAGGTAGTATATGAGTAAAAGTAATGTTCAGAGCATGACGTCGGGCTCCCCGCTTCGTTTGATCCTCGTTTTCATGATTCCGCTTCTGCTCGGGAATCTGTTTCAGCAGTTTTACAACATCGTCGATGCGATGATCGTCGGGCGTCTGCTCGGTGCGGATGCGCTGGCCGCGGTCGGCTCCAGCTCGAGCGTCCAGTTCCTTGTGCTCGGTTTTTGCATGGGCAGCTGCGCAGGCTTCGGTATCCCGGTGTCACAGCGCTTCGGCGCAGAGGATATGCAGGGACTCCGGCGCTACGTGTACCACAGCCTCGTGGTGACGGTCATCATCGCTGCGGTACTGACGACATTGACCGCACTCCTGTGCCCGCTCATCATGCACATCATGCAGACGCCGGAAGACATATACCAGGACGCGTACCGGTACCTGCTGATCATCTTCCTCGGCATCCCGTTCACACTCCTCTATAACCTGCTGTCAAGCCTGCTCCGCGCGGTCGGAAACTCGAAGGCACCCTTCATCTTCCTCGCGATCTCGACCTTTCTGAACGTATTTCTGGATCTGTTCTGCATCGCGGTGCTTCACCTCGGCTGTGCCGGCGTCGCGCTGGCGACGATCACCGCGCAGGCCCTGAGCGGCATCGCCTGCCTCGTCTACATCATCCGCGTGATGCCGGTACTGCATCCGACGCGCGAGGACTGCCACTGGAACAGTACCGTGGCCCGGAACCTCGTCGTCATGGGCCTGCCGATGGGCCTCCAGTATTCGGTCACCGCGATCGGCTCGATGGTCATGCAGTCCGCGAACAACGGCCTCGGCTCCATCTACGTCTCCGGTTTCACCGCCGGCACGAAGGTGAAGCAGCTGATGCTCTGCCCGTTTGACGCCGTGGCCACCGCGATGGCGACCTTCGTCGGTCAGAACATGGGCGCGCATAAGATGGACCGTGTGAAGCAGGGCATCCGCGTGACGCTCGCACTTGCGGTCGGCTACGGCATCGTCGCCGGTGTGATCATGAACTTCGGCGGACACTTCCTCGGCAGCCTCTTCGTCGATGCGGCCAATGTCTCGGTCATCGACGCAGCTGCCCGGTATATGGGCGCGCTCGGCCTCCTCTACTGGCTGCTCGCCATCCTCGACGTCACACGCTACGCGATCCAGAGCCTCGGCTTCAGCGCACTGTCCGTCATCAGTGGTGCCCTCGAGATGGTCGCCCGTATCCTCGTCGCCACGATCTGCGTCCCGCTCTTCGGCTACAGCGCCATCTGCTGGACCGACCAGGCCGCCTGGCTCGCCGCCTGCGCCTACCTCATCCCGATGCTTCTGCACCTCATTCACAAGGTTGAGCGGGAACTTGACCCGTAAGTATCCATAATGCTTACTACACAAATATCTACTATTTTAAAAACAATCAATCATTGGATAGATTTACTCGGAATTACTCATATGCTCAAAAATGTACTATCGAATTATCGAGAAATTTTGAATTAGTGGATATCGTTTTTTGAGGATTGTTGATTACAGAGAAGTTCTTGTATCCAATATTCGATAAATTTTAAAAAGCTGGATAGTCAGTCGGAGAAGAGGCTTTCGAAATTAGCTATTCTATATCTATTATTTTTGAAATCATCGGATATTGGATAGTTTTCTTTTTAAAACTCGTTTTGGAGCCCGAAAACATATCTACTATTTTTGAAAATGCTGAATAGTAGATAGTTGGGCCTGAAATGGAAAAGAGCGCTGCCGTTTTTTCGGTAGCGCTCTTTGGCATTCTGAAATTTAGATTTTTCCGGTCTCGTAGTACTGTGCTTCTTCTGCCCGTCCTCCGGGCTCTTATCCTAACGTCACCACGACCTCATGCTGCTCGCCGCTGAGCCCCAGCGGGATGACATTGCCGGCGACCGGAGCGCCATCCACCGTCATAGAGGTGACGCCCTTTTCAGCGTGGGCGTGGTTGTCGATCGTGATGTGGTAGTGACTGCCACGGTAGAGCCGATCGACGGTGTAGTGCTCGAGTGTATCCGGGATGCAAGGGTCGATGCGGAGACCGTCCAGGCTCGGTTGGATGCCGAGGATGTACTGGCTCATGCAGGTAAAGGTCCAGGCTGCGGTGCCGGTCAGCCAGCTGTTCTTGCCCTCGCCCGGGGTCGCCGCATCACGTCCGGCCACCATCTGGCAGTAGACATACGGCTCCGTACGGTGGATCTCCGAGATGTCCTCGAGATAGATCGGGCAGGTCTTCTTGAAGACCTCGAAGGCACGGTTTCCATGACCGATCATCGTTTCGGCTGCTGCGATCCATGGATTATTATGACAGAAGATCCCGGCGTTCTCCTTATATCCAGGCGGGTAGGAGGAGATCTCACCGAGCTCCACGTGATACCGTGTATAGGCCGGCTGGTTCAGTACGATACCATACTTGCACTCGAGGCGCTTCTCCACGGACGCGAGTGCCGTCGCGGCCTTGCCATCCTCGACACCGATGCCGGCCATGACACACATGCCCTGTGGCTCGATGAAGATCTGGCCCTCCTCACAGACGTGAGAGCCCACCGGATTCGAGTATGCATCGAAGGCACGGATGAACCACTCACCGTCCCAGCCAGCGGTCTCGACGGCCTCGACCATCGCGGCGACTTCCTGATCGACGGAGGCAGCCTCCTCACAAAGACCGATATGACGGCAGATATCTGCATATTCCTTTCCGTACTTCACGAACATGCCGGCGATGAAGACCGATTCCGCGACCGGACCCTCGGATGGACCGGTGGTCTGGAAGCTCTCACCCGGCTCCTCGGAGAAGCAGTTCAGGTTCAGACAGTCGTTCCAGTCGGCGCGACCGATCAGCGGCAGCTGGTGCGGTCCCTTATGCGTGACGGTGAAATGGAAGCTCCGACGGAGATGCTCCATGAGCGGCTTCGCATCCGTGAAATCCGAATCCCAGGCACAGGCTTCATCGAGAATCGAGAAGTCGCCGGTCTCCGCGAGATAGGCATGTGTGCAGGCAATCAGCCAGAGCGGATCATCGTTGAAACCGCCACCGATGTCAGCATTGCCCTTCTTGGTCAGCGGCTGGTACTGATGATAGCAGGAGCCATCCGGAAGCTGTGTGTTCGCGATGTCGAGGATGCGTTCGCGTGCGCGGGTCGGAATCAGATGGACGAACCCGAGCAGGTCCTGACAGCTGTCACGGAAGCCCATGCCACGGCCCATGCCGCTCTCGAAGTAGGAGGCGGAGCGGGACATGTTGAAGGTCACCATGCACTGATACTGATTCCAGATATTCACGACGCGGTTCAGCTTCTCGTCGCTGCTGTGTACCGTATAGCTGCTGAGGAGACCATCCCAGTAGGCCTTCAGCTCTGCGAGCGCAGCGTCCACCTGCGCGTCCGTCTGATACTTCGCGAGAAGCTTCTCCGCCGGCTTCTTATTGATGATGCCCGGCGCTTCCCACTTCTCGTCGACCGGATTCTCACAGTAGCCGAGCACGAAGATGAAGCTCTCGGATGCGCCCGGTGCGAGCTCAACCTTCAGATGATGCGAGCCGATCGGCTGCCAGCCATGGGCGATGGAGTTGCGACTCTCGCCGGCGAGCACTGCCTCCGGATTATGGAAGCCGTTGTAGACACCGATGAAGGCGTCACGGCTTGTGTCGAAGCCGACGACCGGTCTGTTGACGGAAAATACCGCATAGTGATTCCGACGCTCGCGATACTCTGTCTTATGGTAGATCGTGCTGCCGATCACCTCGACCTCGCCCGTCGAGAAGTTCCGCTGGAAGTTCGTCTGATCGTCCTGCGCGTTCCAGAGACAGAACTCGACGAAGCTGAAGAGGTCAATGCTTCTGGCCGTCACACCATCATTTCGCAGGGTGATGCGGTTGATCTCACAGGCGTCGTCCACCGGCACGAAGGCCTCGAGCTTCGCCTCGAGCTGATTCTTCCGGCTTGTGATGACGGTATAGCCGAGACCGTGACGACACTCATACGAATCAAGCGTAGTCTGCGTCGGCTGCCAGCCCGGATTCCAGATGCTGTCGCCATCCTTGATATAGTAGTAGCGGCCACCCTGGTCGAGCGGACAGTTGTTGTAACGGTAGCGGGTGAGACGCAGGAGTTTCGCATCCTTATAGAAGGAGTAGCCTCCTGCCGTGTTCGAGATGAGACTGAAGAAGTCCCGGGACCCGAGGTAGTTGATCCATGGGAGAGGGGTCTTCGGAGTCGTGATGACATATTCTCGCTGTGCGTCATCGAAATGACCGAATTTCATAAAGCCTCCTTCTATATAATTCTTAAAACACAAAAAATAGAGTCTGAAATTAACAAATTTACGAATACGTTTTCGCTACACATAATTATATTTTCCTGGACAAAAGTTGTAAATAGAGCCGGCGAAAAAATCAACGAAATGTATATTTCGTACAAAAACGCATTTAAATATCTGTGAAATACTAGCTGTTTACAAGAAGACGAAATCGATTTAGAATGAAAATACGAAAAGGATTTCGGATGACAAATTCGAGAAGTGAAACGAAAGAAAAGTAATTTCGACCAGGAGCATCCGAAAGGAAAGATGAATCAGTATTATGGTAACGATTAAAGACATTTCGAAAGCGCTGGGGGTTTCGCCGGCGACCGTCAGTAAGGCACTGAATGGATATTCCGATATCAATCCACAGACCGCTGAACGGATCCGGGCCGCAGCGAAGGAAATGCACTATCTTCCTAATATAGCAGCCCGACAGTTAAAAACCAATCGTTCTCATAATATCGGTGTCCTGTTTGTAGATGCAACAAACTCAGGACTCACCCATGAGTACTTCGCAGCGATTCTGAACAGCGCGAAGGAAACCTTCGAAAAGCTCGGCTACGATGTGACCTTCATATCCGACACCATCGCCGGCACGAAGGCCAGCTTCTTGGAGCATGCACGCTACAGAAACTGTGATGGTGTCCTGATCGCCAGTGTGGATTTCACCTCCCCGCAGGTGGTTGAGCTCGTAAAGAGCGAGATCCCGACCGTCACCATCGATTATCCGTTTAATGATAAGAGTGCGGTGATGTCCGACAACCTCGAAGGTCAGTACGAGCTGACGAAGTACGTGCTGGAGATGGGACATCGCAGAATCGGTCTCATCCATGGTGAGATGACCATGGTTACGAAGAAGCGACTGAATGGATTCCGGAGAGCACTGAAGGAGTTCGGTGTCGAGCTGAATCCGATGTACGAGAAGGCCGGAGCCTTCCATGATGTGATGAGGACCGCGGAGGCGGTGCGTGAGCTCATGGCACTTCCAGAGCCACCGACCATCCTGATGTGTCCGGATGATTACGCAGCGCTCGGAGCGCTGACCGAGCTTGAGAAGATGGGGCTTCGGATTCCGGAGGACATCAGCATCACCGGCTATGATGGCATCAATCTTTCCCAGGTGATTCGCCCGAAGCTCACGACCTACTTCCAGGACTCCACCGGTATCGGTCATCAGTCCGCACGGAAGCTCGTCGAGGAGATCGAAGAGAAGGACAGCTGTACCGCAGAGCAGATCATGATCAGAGGCAAGCTCCTGCCGGGGCACAGCGTAAAGGATCTTCGGGAAGAAGCATAGGACAGCGCTGAAGAAACGTGAAGACGCGGGATGATCTTCCGCCGGAAGCATTGGACGGATCAGACGAAATACAGGCACGTAAGAATGTACATGAAGTATCGAAGGATACTTTACATAATAAGAATCTTTTTGAGGGAGGACTCAATAATGAAAAAGAATGTGAAACGTTGGCTTAGTATGACGACTGTTGCGACGATGACCGTTGCATCACTGGCAGCCTGTGGATCATCACAGCCTGCAGCGACGACCGCTGCACCGGCAGAGACGAAGGCAGAGACCACCGCAGCAGCGACCGAGGTAGCCACCGAGGCGGCGACCGAGGCAGCTTCTGATGAGGGTAAGGTGCTCAATATCCAGTGCTGGAACGAGGAGTTCAAGTCCAGACTGACCGACCACTATCCAGGATATGAGGCCGTCGATGGTACGACCGGTAAGATCGGTGATGTGACCGTGAAGTGGACCATCACACCGTCCACTGATAACGCATACCAGAACAATCTCGATACCGTACTTCCGGAAAATGAGAACGCGTCTGCGGACAGCAAGGTAGACCTCTTCCTTGTCGAGGCCGATTATGCAAAGAAGTATGTAGATTCTGATGTTGAGGTTACCGTTCCGGTCAAGGATCTCGGCCTCACAGAGGATGAGCTTAAGAATCAGTATCAGTACACGAAGGACGTTGTGACCGACGGCGATGGCAATCTCCGTGGTGTTTCATGGCAGGGCTGCCCGGGCGTGCTGATCTACAACCGTCAGGCGGCGAAGGATGTGCTCGGCTCCGATGATCCTGCAGATGTACAGGCTGCGGTGAAGGACTGGGCTAGCTTTAACGAGACGGCGAAGAAGATGAAGGATGGCGGCTATACCATCACATCTTCGGTCAATGACTCCTACCGTGTATACTCGAACAACGTCACCACTCCGTGGGTAACGGATGGCAAGATCACCATCGATGACAACATCAAGAACTGGGTAGACGATTCCAAGGCACTCGTTGATGCAGGCGAGACCAAGACCTACGAGCTCTGGTCCGATGACTGGAGCAAGGGCTTCTATCCGGATGGTAAGGTATTCTGCTACTTCGGACCGGCATGGCTCATCAACTTCTCGATGGCTGCAGATACAGATGGATCGATCGCAAACCAGGGCGGCTGGGGTGCTGTTGAAGGACCGCAGGGCTTCTACTGGGGCGGCACATGGATCTGTGCAGCGAAGGGAACCGATAACCCGACACTCGTTGCCGACATTATGAGACAGCTCACCACCAACGAGCAGATCATGACCGACATCGTAAAGAAGGATAGTGATTTCGTAAACAACAAGCCGGCGATGGATGCCGCTGCAAAGGATGATTCCTTCGCATTCAAGGTACTGGGTGGACAGAACCCGCTCGCACTCTTCTGTGCAGGTGCAGATAAGATCGACCTTTCCAACATGACCAACTACGATCAGGGCTGCAACGAGGAGTTCCAGAAGGCGATGAAGAACTACTTCGATGGCAATGCTTCCTACGAGGACGCACTGAACCTCTTCTACACAGCAGTTGAGGAGAAGTATCCGGAGCTTTCACACTAATCGACATAAATGCCCGCCCGGTGGAGAGGCCGGGTGGGCATTTTTACCTTCAAAATTCAGAAAGGCTGCAGATTATGAAGAAAAAACAGAGTAAGGTTGTACAGTACAACCGCTGGGGTTACTATTTTCTGATCCCGTTTATCGTTGTCTATCTTTTGTTCCAGTTCGTGCCACTCGTAACGACGATCTACAACAGCTTCTTCGAGAACTATCGCTCGGGCTTAAAGCAGATCGGGCCGAACTTCATCGGTCTCGGAAACTACCTGAAGATCCTGTCGAACGCAGATCTCTGGAAGTACGCCGGCAACACCATGATCATGTGGATCATCGGTTTCCTGCCGCAGATCATCACCTCGCTCCTCCTCGGTGCCTGGTTTACGGATCCCTCGCTTCGCCTTCGCGGCCAGCGCTTCTTTAAGACTGTGATCTATCTTCCGAATCTGATCATGGCGAGTGCATTCGCGATGCTGTTCTTCACCCTGTTCTCCGATTCCGGACCAGTCAACTCGATTCTGATGCAGCTTGGCATCCTCAGTAAGCCGTTTACCTTCCTGAGTAGTACGACGGCGACGAGATCCCTCGTCGGTGCCATGAACTATATCATGTGGTTCGGTAATACGACCATCCTCCTGATGGCCGGCATGATGGGCATCGATACCGCACTCTTCGAGGCGGCGCAGGTCGATGGCGCGAGCTCGACGCAGATCTTCTTCCGTATCACCCTGCCGCTGCTTCGACCGATTCTCGTGTACGTGCTCATCACCTCCCTCATCGGTGGTATCCAGATGTTCGATGTACCGCAGATCCTGACGAACGGAAGCGGTGACCCGGCACGTAGTACGATGACCATGATCATGTGGCTCAACAAGCATCTGTACAGTAAGAACTTCGGCATGGGCGGTGCCCTTTCCGTTCTTCTCTTCATCATCACCGGTGTGCTGAGTATGATCGTCTATAAGACATCTTCCAGCAGCGAAGTAAACTAAGGAGGCAGCGCTATGACAGAAATGAAGCAAAGCCATGGAATGAACATCCATGCCAGACGATTTATCTCGTATCTCGTACTGATCCTCCTGTCCTTCCTGTGCCTCATCTGGTTCTACATCCTGTTTATCAATGCGACCCGTTCGAACGCAGAGCTGACCCGCGGCTTCACGCCGATCCCGAGCAGCTACCTCTTGACGAACTGGCAGAACCTGCTGAATGGTACCCTTCCGGTGGTATGCGGCATGGGCAACAGCTTCATCGTCGCCGGCTTAAGTGCGGTGCTCTGCACCTACTTCTCGACCATGACCGCCTATGCGATCCACGCATATAACTTCAAGCTCAAGAAGTTCATGTTCACCTTCATCCTGATGATCATGATGATCCCGACGCAGGTCACAGCGCTCGGCTTCATCCAGTTCGTGACGAAGCTGAAGCTGATGGACAGCTTCATCCCGCTGATCGTTCCGTCGATCGCTGCACCGGTCACCTTTTTCTATATGAAGCAGTATATGGACTCGGTACTTCCGATGTCCCTCGTCGAGGCGGCCCGCATCGACGGCGCCGGCGAGTTCCGCATCTTTAACACCATCGTGCTTCCGCTGATGAAGCCGGCCATCGCCGTGCAGGCGATCTTCACCTTCGTCAGCAGCTGGAACAACTACTTCCAGCCGGCCCTGATCCTTCATACCGACACGAAGAAGACCCTGCCGATCCTGATCGCTCAGCTTCGTTCCGCAGACTTCCTGAAGTTCGATATGGGCCAGGTCTATGTCATGATCGCCTTCTCGATCTTCCCGGTCATCATCGTGTACCTCATCCTCTCGAAGTACATCGTTGGTGGTGTTACCACAGGTGGTGTCAAGGGATAAACCCGATTCACACATCTCATTTTTCTTCATAGGTTCTATAGCCTGAACCAAAAAGAACCGGTCCCGCAAGGGACCGGTTCTTTTTAATGATTAAAATTTTTACTTGCAGCGTAGTCGCGGAAGCACTGTGCCCATACGACATACGCGGCGGCGTTCTGATGGATCATCTGATCGGTGCAGAAGTTCGGATTCAGGTTACCCTGGCCATCCGAGAGCGCATCGGCGATGTTCATGTAGCCCCAGCCGTTCTGCTGTGCGAGCTTCTGCATCTCGGTGTTCAGCCTGCGGACGGTCGGATTATCGAAGGCCCAGCTCTTCACACCCGGGAAGCTCTTCGTATAGCCCGGATAGATGTAGGTCGTACTGATGATCGTGAAGTCGACCTCCGGATTGACCGCCTGAATCTGGTGGATGAGCTGTACATAGCGGTTTACGATCTTATCGGTACGGTCGCCGAGGTCGTTGAAGCCGAAGAACATATAGATGTGCTTCGCGTTCAT
This sequence comes from Oribacterium sp. Sow4_G1_1, assembly GCF_052116105.1. Classification (NCBI taxonomy): domain Bacteria; kingdom Bacillati; phylum Bacillota; class Clostridia; order Lachnospirales; family Lachnospiraceae; genus Oribacterium; species Oribacterium sp. Sow4_G1_1. The sequence continues at coordinate 58,140 of NZ_JBQKLS010000001.1, read as the reverse complement.
GAGCTTGATGGAGTTCCATACATTCAGGAACTGGCCCTTGTAGATCGGATGTGCGATCGTCTTATCCTGCTCCTCTGGGATCAGTGCATTGATCAGATTATAGCGGGAGGCGGTCAGGAACTGAAGCTCAGCCATGAGCGGATTCGTTTTATTGCCCTGTGCGAACAGCTTGAAGCCATCGGCGACGGAATCACCGATGATGACGGAATCCTGATAGAAATCGAGCACGCGCTGATCCTCCTGCAGCGGGAGACCGTTGGCCGTGGTCTGTGCGCTCGCTTCGGCTGCCTGTGTGACCGTCTGTGTCGTGGTCGGTACAGCACTGCTGCCCGTGACGGTACTGGTCGCCGCCGTCGTCGGAACGGTCGGACCTGCCATCGGGCCGACTTCTGCCAGTGCAGAGAAGCCGGTAGAGGATACCATCGCTGCGGTCAGAAGTGCAGCGGCCCTTTTTCTGAAACTCTTTTTCATAAACATGCCCTTTCTTCGATGGCGGCGAAGCCCGCCGCCTTTTCTTTTTAAGCGCAGTGCACTGCGCATTTTGTGTAAAAAATATCTGTGCTTCCATCCCCCGCATATGCAGCGGGATGCAGCACAGATACACTATATGCTGAAATGAAGCTGAAAGCAAGCGCCCTTAGAAGATTCCTCCGACGCCGAGATCCGTGTCGATGGTGTTCATGTTGTAGAGCAGCAGCACGTCCGTCACCTCCGGGTGCTCGTTGATGAACGAAGACGGTCCGAAGCGGTAGTAGCGTGTATCGAAGACATAGATCTTTTGATAGTGATGCACGAGGAACGGTACCATGGAGTTCGCGTAGCTGTCCTTGATGAGGACGAGCTGGCGGTCCGAATCCGCGCTCGCGTTCGTGATCTCGACGAGTGGATGCAGATTACTAAGGAACATCGAGTACTTGTCCTTCTGCGCGAGATAGTCGCGGTTGTACAGCGTGTCCGTCACCTCGCCGGTATCCGGATAGCTTACCGTCAGCTGGTTTGCCGGATTTTCGTACAGCGTGATCGCGTCGCCCGGCACCGTGCTGTCATGGAGCTTCGAGAAGATCGTGCCATGGAAGTCTGTCGTTACGCAGGTCTTCTGAAAGTCTGCTTCCGGGATCGGGGAGAGCCCGGCGGCGCTGCAGTAGGCCTGATAGCCGACGTAGGCTCCGTGGGTCGTCCAGTGGTGGTCCGTATGGTAGTAGAGGCCGTCCATAGCGGAAGTATCGCAGCCGGTATCCTCCGCCTCGGCCACCGGCTGCGCGCCGTCTGCATCACCCGAGGCCCGTGTGCGGTCGGTATCCCCCGCGTCGGTCACCGGCTGTGCGCCGTCTGCATCACCCGAGGCGAGGGTACGGGCGGTCTCTTCCTGCGCCGCCGCGGCCTGCAGTGCACTCCAGGCGTCGACCTTCTGCATGTTCGGCAGCGCTGCGTAGATCTCGTTCATGGTGTCGACCTGCCGAAGCACGCCCCGGTCCGGTGCGCAGTTCGGGAGCTTCGCGTTGTAGGTGCTGATGGCGGTCGGGACGAGCATCACACGGACGTTTTCTTTCGCGCCGGTCGTGATGGCATCCTGCAGCTTCTGGAACTGCGTGATGATCTTTTTCTGCTGCTTCGGCGTCTTGTAGGCTTCGATGTAGTAGCCATCCTTCGCGAGGTAGATGTCGTTGATCTCCTCCCGGCCGGTCAGCATCTCATACTTCGTCTTCAGGGTCATGAAGGGATCCCGGAGCGGGAAGTGGTCGGAGAGATAGGTCTGAATGCCGCTCATGTAGGAGCCGTCCTTCAGGGTGTCAAAGCTGTAGACCGGCCAGCTCGCAAGGGCGCGGTTCTCGTTCTCTGAAAAGGTCTGCTTCGGTGCCACGAGACACCATACGCTGAAGCAGAGGATGAAGGCGGTGATGATACCTACGGTGAGGACCTCGGCCCGGCGCCGCAGACGCCTGATCGGAAAAGTGGCAAGCGATGCGCTGTGATCCATGATTTCCTCCTTTTAATCGATGATAAATGCTCGTCTGTTTTCCAGTCGACAGGACGGCTGGAAAATCGGATCGATGTTTGATGACACAGCAGCGGTGGGTCCGCTCTCTTAGAAACGGAAATACAGGAACGGGTTGTAGCTGTCGTTCACGAGGTACGCGGTCGTGAGCAGGAAAAGTACGAGGTAGCCGAGCGCGGTCAGCACGGTGCTGAGGGTTACGATACGATGTGCCGCTACGATGCTTCCACCTGTGTTTGTATGGTCAATGCATTTGGCGCTACTCGTATGGCTCTTTGCAGTGACATCTCCGTTTGCATTTCCATGTACAATGCTTCCGGCGTCACTTGGATGGTTCTCCGCAAACGCTGTCTCTTCAGCGTGGCACGTAGCGCCGGCGCAGAGGTCGATGCGCTTCTGCAGCTTCGCGCGGAGCCACGGGTAGACCGGGAAGGCGAGGATGCAGCCGACGATGAGGGTCGCGAAATTGTTCCGGAGATACCAGAGAAGTGTGCTGTTCACGAGCGGTACACCGGCCATGCCGAACATGATCCGGATGTACTGTCCGAGCTGCGTCATATCATCGAACACGAAGATGATGAAGCCGAAGATGACGATCAGGATCGCGTAGAGGTGCTGGAGAATGCGTGGAAGCTTCCGAAGGGCGCTTCCCCAGACATCCTTTTCGAACGCGAGGAGGACACCGTAGTAGAGGCCCCAGAGCACGAAGTTCCAGGCGGCACCATGCCAGAGTCCGGTCAGGAACCAGACGACGAACATGTTCCGAAGCTGCTTCCACTTTCCGTGGCGATTGCCGCCGAGCGGGATGTAGACATAATCACGGAACCAGGTGCTGAGCGAGATATGCCAGCGACGCCAGAAATCGGTGACGGAGACAGAGGAGAGCGGATAGTTGAAGTTCTCGAGGTAGTGGAAGCCGAGCATGCGGCCCATACCGATCGCCATGTCACTGTAGGCGCTGAAGTCGAAGTAGAGCTGGAGCGTGAAGCAGAGGCCGCCGAGCCAGGCACCGAGCACCGAGATCGTCGCCCCCGGACCGAGCACGGTCTGCAGAGAGGTGACGATGCCCTGGACCGAAGCATCGGCCGACGCAGCTGCCGGGCCCATCGTGAAGGCACTCGACTTGATGAGCTCCCAGACGGCACCGATGGTGTTCGCGAGGAGGACCTTCTTGAAGAGGCCCTGCAGGAAGCGGAGACCGCCGTCGACGAAGCCGTCGAAGGTGATGGCGCGCGCGTGCAGCTTCTCGTTGACGGTGGAGAAGCGGACGATCGGGCCGGCGATGAGCTGCGGGAACATCGACACGTAGGTGAGGTAGTAGAAGTAATTTTTCTCGACCGCCACCTCACGCTTATAGAGGTCGATGGTGTAGCTCATGGTCTGGAAGGTGAAGAAGCTGATGCCGATCGGGAGACCGAGGTGGAGCGGCGTGATGGTAGTACCGGCGAGGGCATTGACCGTCTCCACCAGGAAATCGGCGTACTTGAAGAAACCGAGACAGCCGAGGTCGATGAGCACCGACAGCAGAAGACAGAGCCGGCGGATGGCCGGACGCTGATCCGCGCGGTCCATTACACGGCCGAGCGTGTAGTCGGACAGGGTCTCGAAAATCATGAGCAGGATATAGACCGGCTCGCCCCAGGCGTAGAAGAGCAGGGAAAATGCGAGCAGGACATAGTTCTTCCAGCGGAACGGTACCAGATAGTAGAGGATCAGGCAGAGCGGCAGGAAGTAAAAAAGAAACGGGATACTGCTGAAAACCATAAAATGTCTCCTGAAAAAAGTGACCGTGCAGGGAGGGGAGCCGGCCTGAATTTCGTCGGCTTTGGAGCACTGCGCGTCCATAGCCGGCATCTGGGGTCACTGAACTGGGTGGTAACTGAAAAAGGCTGCCACAGGGACGCGGCAGCGACATCGGATGGGTCCGATACCGGCGGCCTGCGCTTCTGTGACAGCCCTGTGTGTTATGGGTTCGGCTTCTTCGTGAAGCTTCGGGCAGTGTGGCCCGAGGGTTTATTCGTTTTCGTGTGCTGTCAGGCGAAAAGCTGTGGATCAGCCTACGTTTGCGGAGATCACCTGATCGATCTGGGATGCGTTTCCGGACATGATGAGATAAACGTAGTTGCCGGAGGTCTTTACGAAGCCGGCAGCAGCCACCTGGTAAGCGGTCGGGTTGTAGTCCTGAAGCTCCGCCTCCTTCTGCTGCTTTACGGTCGCGAGCTGGCTCGACAGCGTGCTGACACTGGATGCATCCTTCGCCTTTAAGATCACGACGGTATCGGCCTGAGTGACATCCTCGGCGGCAGCGAAGACATAGCCGTCGAGCTGAGAGGCGTCGATGCCGTAGTAGTTTGAGATATAGCTGTCATCGAAGCTGACCATGCTCGGCAGGTAGCTGGTGAGCTTACTGTAGATATCCGCTGGTGCGGCACCGGTGGAAGCCGCCTTCGTCTCAGCAGCGGTGGTTTCCTCCGCCTTCGCGTCCTGTGCAGCGGCTTCGTTCTTCTCGTCTGCCTTTGTCTCATCCTTTACGGCCTTCTCGTCCTTCGACTCCGCCTCGGCGCTTTCCTTCTCGTCCTTTGACTCCTCCGCTGCAGCAGTGGTTTCTTCCACAGCGGTCGTTGTTTCCTCCGCTACCGCGGTTTCTGCTGCTGTGGTGGTTTCCTCGGTCGCTGTAGTGGTTTCCGCTGCTGCACTGGTGACCGCCGCCGTTGTCACAGCTTCCGCATTGCCTGAGCCACAGGCGTTCAGCACCAGCATGGAAGCAGCCAGCATAGCCACGGTCATAAATCTCTTTTTCATAATCAATCTCCCTTATTACTATACTATAGTGAATGGAACCGCCGCTGATCCGGCATCTCTCCATGGTCTTCCTACAACGCGCTATTATAACTTTTTAAATACGTTTCGACAATGCTTCCCACGGTTTTTGTGTGGCGTTACCCGGATAAACAGTTTACTACAGTGCGTCGCGATATTTAAGATGAAAAGTCACCTTTCGAATAGTATACTGAAAATCAGATGAATCAGCGCAAGTGCGCTGAAAAAGAACATAACAGATGAACAGCAGGAGTTTTATGAGTAAAATCACATTTCAGAAACCAGGTAATTTCATATATCCGGTGCCGGCGGTGATGGTGAGCCTCCGGGATGCGTCCGGGAAGTCGAACATCATCACGATTGCGTGGACCGGCACGATCTGTTCCGACCCGCCGATGGCCTATATCTCCGTGCGAAAAAGCCGGGCGAGCTATCCGATGCTGGTAGAGAGCGGCGAGTTCGTCATCAACCTTCCGAGTGAGGAGCTCGTGCGTGCACACGATTACTGTGGCGTCCGAAGCCTCGATCAGGTCGATAAGTGGAAAGAAATGAATCTGCATGAAGGTCAGGCGAGTGTCGTCGCTGCGCCGACCATCGAGGAGGCACCGGTCTCCATCGAGTGTAAGGTGACACAGGTGCTCCCACTCGGTACGCATGACATGTTCCTCGCAGAGGTCGTTGCGGTCGATGTCGATGACCGCTACATCGATGAAAAGGGTGCCTTTCATATGGATCAGGTAGGGCTCGTCGCCTACAGTCACGGAGACTACATGTCCCTCGGCGAGAAGCTCGGCAGCTTCGGCTACTCCGTTCGGAAGAAACCGGCGAAGGCAGTGAAGTCTACGAAAACGGTGAAGTCTTCAAAAATCGAGAAAACGGTATCCGCACAATCTTCGAAGTCGAGAAAAGTCACGAAATCTGCAAATCCAGAGAAGAATAAAAAAGCAGCACCCGCGCAATCTGAAAGCTCGAAGTCAGTCGTGAAAGCTACGAACACACGGAAGTTTACGAAGGACAGAAAAACTTCGCCATCAAAGAACAGAAACGGAAAAATCTGAGCCAAAATAAACCCGACGCAGTGGATGCAGAATGAAGCATCGACGGTGTCGGGTTCTCTTCATCAAGGAAACGGTTGGATTCTTTATAATATGAGAACTGGATTCTGTATAATATGGATACTGTCGGAGCCTTTATAATATGAAAACTTGTAAAATGATGTAAAAGGATGTAAAATGAATCCAGAGATGTAAAAGGATGTAAAAACTTATAAAACAAAGCGAAAGATGTAAAAGTTTGTAAAAAGATGTAAAACGGTTTTGGAAATACAGAAATGAAATCAGAATGTCCGCTGTGAAGAAACGAAAGGAGCATGAGGATGAGTCGCGCTAAGAATCCATTCAGTTTATCGTTTGGGCGTATCCCACCGGAATATATCGTGCGAAGCAGTGTCATCGATCAGGTAGTTGAAACCTTTACCTGTGAGCCGGTAACGATTCAGAACTATATGATCACGGGTGTGCGTGGAAGTGGTAAAACGGTAACCATGACGGCGATTTGTGAGCGCATCAAAGAACTGGATCACTGGATGGTGATCAAGATCAGTCCGCTGGATGATATCCTGGATACGCTTCTGAAAACCTTGAAAACTGCCGGTGGGAAGGCGAAAGAATCCACCATCACATTTGGGACCTCCCATCTCAATATCAGTATGAAGAGTACGGAGCAGAGTGTAAATGCCGAAATTGATGGACTGCTCGAGCTGTTCGAAAAGAAAAAGATGAGTATTCTGGTGGCCATCGATGAGATCACGGATACACCTCAGATGCGGAAGTTTTCCAGTGCGCTTCAGATGTTTATCACGAATAACCGACCAATTTATTTTATCGGCACTGGTTTATTTGAAGAAATCGAGAAGCTGAAAAATGTTCCGAATTTAACGTTTCTGTATCGAACACCGAAGATTACGATGGAGCCGCTGAATATCGTAGCGATGGCGCAGACATATCAGAGAATATTTGATATTTCGGATAAGCAGGCGGGCGCTATGGCCTCGATGACGAAGGGATATTCGTATGCCTTTCAGGTGTTGGGCTACCTCTACTGGAATGAACCGGGGGATTTTCCGACGCGAAGTCTGCTGAACAAGTTCGATGCGCAGCTGGCGGATGCGTCCTATCACCGGCTCTGGATGGATCTGTCCGATATGGATCGAAAGGTGGTCATGAGCATCGCGGGGAATGAAGGTGGAAAAACGAAAGACATTGCCCTGCAGGCAGAGATGGATGGCAATAAATTCAACCAGTACCGCAGACGCTTAAAGGATCACGGCATCATCGATGTCAGTCAGTATGGAAAGATTTCCTTTGCCCTGCCGAGATTTAAGGAATTTGTCGAGGCATACGGGGCATTTTGATCCATAGAAGAAACAGGTAGCAGCGAGATTTCATGACATAGAAAATGAAGTTATATTATTCGGGCACTTCCGTTCCAAAAGGTTAAGACGAATTAATAATTATACGGGACATTCTGTGGTAAAATGAATGCATCAGGTGACGATTTTCGTGCAGGGAGCAGGTGTACTGTCGCATGGCGAGGGGAATGACTCAAAATCTGAATAGAAATCAGACGGGTCGCAGTTCGAATGGACGGCGACCTGTTTCTGCTGCCTATGATGCTGGTGCATATCGCTCCACTGGCAGATCTGAAAGCAGTGGCGGGAATCGAGGAAGCGGACGTGGTACGTCCTCTTCGCGTTCGGCGCAGAGTCGAAGCAGTACACCTACGCGGTATCGGAGCAGCGTCTCCTCTTCACGTTCCGCCCAGCCCCGAAGCGCTTCTATGAGCACTGCGCACGGCCGTCGCCGTGTGCTGACGGAAGCTGAGAAGGAGTACTACCGCAGGCAGCGGGCGCTGGCGCGTCGCCGGAAGGCGGCACGGAAGCGGGCATATCAGGCGAGAGCCTTCGTGCTGATCACACTGATTCTCATCTGCTTCCTGGGCTTTAAGGGACTTTCCTACATCGCGAACTACATCGAGACCAGTCGTCAGAATGCTGTCAACGCCATGCAGGATATCGACATCCAGCGGGATCACAGTAGTATCGATGTGACGGAAAGCACCGGTGCCGCGATGAGCGACGCCGTCACAGCGAACACACCGGGTGATGCTGCCAGTGATGCGAGTGCACTCGGGGATGGCATCAGTACGAATCTGGCGAATGGCGAAACAGGAAGTGCATCCACGACCGGTACCGACATCGCCGACCCGACCCATGTCCTCTCGAACGGCCGCTATCTCGACATCACGAAGCCGATGGTGGCGCTCACCTGGGATGACGGTCCGAAGTCGTCCGTCGGAAACCATCTGATGGATGTCCTCGAAGCCAATAACGGCCGCGGTACCTTCTTCGTCGTCGGTGAACGCATCGATAAGGATCCGGATGAAGTGAAGCGCATGGTGGCAGACGGCCACGAGGTCGGAAACCACAGCTGGGATCATGATGAGAAGCTGTCGAAGAAGGGCGTCGACTATATCCGCAGTGAATTTGATAAAACGAATCAGAAGGTCCAGGAGCTGACCGGCGTCACGCCGACCCTTGCCCGCCTTCCGGGCGGCATTACATCCGAGGATGTGAAGAGTACCCTTACGATGCCGATGATCTTCTGGTCGATCGATACGCTCGACTGGAAGACGAAAAACGCACAGTCCACGATCGATGCCATCCAGGGAAGCATCAAGGATGGAGACATCGTCCTCATGCATGAGCTGTATGATGCCACCTCGCAGGCCTGTGACACGGTGATTCCATGGCTGAATCAGCAGGGCTACCAGATGGTGACGGTGTCTGAGCTCATCCAGTTCCGGCAGGCTGCTGTCGCCGGCGGAAACGGCAAGCAGTACAGCGCCTTCCGACCACAGCCGACCGAGGCCGCTCCGGCTACGGAAGCGGTGGCCGCTACCGACGCGGCACCGGTCGCAGCCTCGGAAGCAGCCCTGGCACCTGTAGCCGAGAGCAGTGTTGCAGAAAGCCCTGTCGCGGAAACATAAATACCAGAAATCAAAAGAGACGTTTGCCTGACCGGATTGGATAATCTGGTCAGACAAGCGTCTTTTTCATCACCATTTTTCCGCTGTTTCCCTCGTTGGCTCTTCGATGATTTCCAGGTGATTTCTGAACATCGAAAAGTGGCACATGGCATGCCGGACGATTTCCAGGCAACAAAAAAAGCGGCTGACGGGAGTCGGACCCGCCTATCTGGCTTGGGAAGCCAGCGTACTACCGATGTACTACAGCCGCATAATATATATATTCTACGCCGAATATCAGAATTTTTCAATCACAATTTGTATTTTGGTATTTTTGAAAATCAACCGGGATGAAGAAAACACCTCACCTGAACGCTTACATGATTGTTGATCATCACCAGATTGAACTTATTTAAGTAATATGTTATAAACAAGTTGAGGTGAGACATATGGACTATAATTTTTCCAGTGATTTGATGGCCATACGGGAAATACTCGGACTTTCACAGAGCGAACTGGCCGAAATAATCGATGTAGAACAGGTGACGATTTCTCGAAGCGAGTTAGGGAAAACCACGCCCTCAGCGAAGCTTCTGGAGAGTGTCTACGCCTATGCGTTTCAGAAGAAAATCAGAATAAATAAGCTGAAGGAAATGCTCTGGCGGGATGAGCTGGCGACGCATCAGAAGCTGTTGTTTCATGGTGCAAAAAGTGAAATCCACGGTGCCATCGATCTTACCCGTGGTCGAAAGAATAATGACTTCGGACAGGGGTTTTATGCAGGGGAAAGTTATGAGCAGGCGCTTTCCTTCGTCTCCGGCTTCGTTCAGTCATCCGTATACTTTCTGAATTTTGACGTTTCAAATCTAAAATGCAGGAAATACGCTGTCGATCAGGAGTGGATGATGACGATTGCGTATTATCGTGGCTCTCTGGATGCGTACAGGGATCATCCGACGATTCAAAAACTGATAGAGAAGTCAAGAGCATGTGATTATATCATCGCACCCATCGCAGACAACCGCATGTTTCAGATTATCAACGCCTTTATAAATGGTGAACTGACCGACGAGCAGTGTAAGCATTGTCTCGCAGCGACGAACCTGGGGATGCAGTATATCCTGACAAGTGAGCAGGCCGTGGCGAAGACCCGTCTGATCGAGCGCTGTTATATATCCGCAAATGAAAGAGCGTATTTCAAAAAGCTTCGGAGCGACGAAACGAAGCTGGGGGACGATAAAGTCAAGCTGGCCCGGAAGCAGTATCGTGGTCAGGGGCTGTACATCGATGAAATTCTGGTCTGAGCGGACAATGCTTCCTGCGTGCAGTAGTCACAAGCGCTTCCAGCGAAGATTCCAGAAGGAGGTTAGGATGAAAAAAGTCGACAATGATGGATATATTCTGTGTGTCCTTCAGGCAAGCGTGTTTGAGAATTCGGTTGAAAGAATCCTCTCCAGCTCGCCGATATTTATACGCCGTTTTATGAACAGCAAAGTTGCAAAGCAACTCGATAATACTTCGATTCTGGAGACGAATGTTCAGCCGAATGATATTCTGGATCTGCTGAACGAAGAATATGGCGTTTCAAGCTATGGCTCCGTGAAGTATACGCGAAACGAAATGTACTGGATCGGATATGTTTATCGATATTTTGCGCTCGCATATGACTTCAGTTCATCGCAGATTTACAGAATCGTGAAGCCGCAGGAATTACGAAACGTCTTCTTACCCTATCATACGATGGACCCGGCCCAGGCCATAGAAAGAATCCTCGAAGCGAAGGGACTGTCCTTCGAGCAGGATGAAGCACAGGAACTCAAGCGACAGTATGCGATCTATAAAAGAATACGACAGGCATAATGAAGGATTTCGTTATCATTCAGCTCGATGGCCCGGAGAGAACGGAACGGTAACGAATCAAAATACAGCAAAATGTTCATCCGGCTTAAAAAAACGACAAGTACGAAATCGCTGAGATATGCTACACTATGAAAACAAGTAGAGAAAGAGGAATCCTATGCGATTAGATAAATTTTTAGCGGATATGGGCGTCGGCTCCCGCAGTGATCTGAAAAAGGCCATCCGAAAGTCTCTCGTGACGGTGAACGGCGCGGTGGAGAAGGATCCGGGCGCGCAGGTGTCCGCCGAGGACCGCATCTGCTTCGATGGCGCGGAGATCCGCTATGCCGAGCAGCAGTACTATATGCTTCACAAGCCGGCGGGCGTTCTGTCCGCGAGCGAGGACCGGCGACAGACCACTGTCGTCGACCTGATCCGTGACGCTGCATCGACAGATGCATCCGCGGCTAATGCCTCTGCGTCAGATCATCACGCCGCGACCGCAGCCGAATCCGCCGCGGACGGGCATGCCGATGGCCGCATTGCCCGAAGCACGGAGGACGCGCGCGTCCGGAAGGATCTCTTCCCGGTCGGCCGCCTCGATAAGGACACCGAGGGCCTCCTCATCATCACGAACGACGGCCCCCTCGCGCACCAGCTCCTCGTGCCGAAGAACCACATCGATAAAACCTATTACGCCATCGTGACCGGCACCATCACCGAAGACGACCAGTGCGCCTTCACCCGCGGCATCCGCTATGACGAAAAGCTGACTGCCCTCCCGGCCACCCTCCGCGTCCTCAGCACCGGAAAAACCGTCGCCGCCCTCCGGCGTGAGCTCGGCTTCACCGCAACGAGTGAACGCCTGCTCCGCACCCGCCTCGCTGGCCCGGCCTTCATCGGCGCCGAAGAACCCGCCGACATCACGGACGACACACTCGTAAGCGAAGTCGAAATCACCATCCAGGAAGGCAAGTTCCACCAGATCAAAAAGATGGTGAAGGCCCTCCCCGGTGGAAAAGAAATCCTCTACCTCCGCCGCATCACGATGGGCGCCCTCCGACTCGACCCGGACCTCGCACCAGGAGAGTTTCGGAAACTCCGGCAGGAAGAAATCAAAATACTAAAAGATTCTGTTGAATAGTGGATATTCAGTGAGAATCCGGACAGGAAGGGCGCCTAAATTGCGCATTCAAAGAACAGGTTCCGGCCCAGGGTCCGTGGAGGACATACAGGCTTGCCTGTTATGGCCGCCACGAACCCTGGGTTGGGTTCTGTACTTTGAACTAAGTGAGTGGCGCCCTTCCTGTCCGGATTCGGAGTAAAGGAGAATTATGGATAAAAAATCAGTCAGTGAGATCAAGACGAAGTGTTTCAATCGTCAGAACTGCCGCATCGATCGTATGCGCGCCTGCTACGTCAACGAGGAGAAGGAGAAGCTTTCGACCTTTCACGACATGTTCCTCCAGCTCGCGGATGAAGAGCAGACGAAGTACTGCGAGATCTTCAAGCGCTCTATGTCCGGCAAGTTCGGACGCAACTTATATAATGTAGAGTTTCCGTACGCCGAGGAGGTCGAGGGCGGCCACCAGGCCTTCCTGTACCAGCTCCAGCAGTCCGATCTTCGGGACGACGCGCTCGTCGAGCAGTTCTTCGACCGCGTGATCGGTAGCTACACCTTCCCAGGAAAGTACCTTATCCTCTTAAGCCACGGCGTCTACGACATCCCGATGAAGATGAAGGACGGCGCCGAGCTCGACAGTGAGTATGTCTACAGCTTCATTCTCTGCTCCATCTGCCCGGTCGAGCTCCTGCACGACGGCCTCTGCTACGATAAGGCAGAGCAGACCTTCCGGAACCGCACCGACGACTGGGGCGTGAAAAATCCGGAGACGGCCTTCCTCTTCCCGGCCTACAATTTCCGGAACACCGACATCCACAGTGCACTGTACTTCACCCGTCACCCGGAGGAGCGCCACGAGGAGATCGCCATCGACGTCCTCGGCACCGAGCTCAGCCGCACCGAGAAGGATCAGCAGAACGTCTTCCGTGAGATCATCGAGACGACCCTCTCCGGCGACTGCACCTTCGAAACCATCCGAAACATCAACGAAGACCTGAAGGAGATGATCGAGGAGAACAAGAAGGATAAGGAAACCGACGATCAGGTCGCCCTCGATAAGAACGAGATGAAGAAGCTCCTCGCCCGAAACGGCGCAAACGACGAGCAGCTCCATCAGTTCGAGCGCATCTATGATGAGGCGGTCGGCGACGACACGACCCCGCTGCTCGCAGAAAATGTGCAGAGTCAGAAAAACCTGGTGGTGAAGTCCCTCACGATGAAGCTCGATGTGAAGTCGGAGAACGCCGGCCTCGTCGAGACACGTGTGATTGACGGCCGCGAGTACCTCCTCATCCCGATCGCGGACGACATCGAGGTAAACGGCATCAAGATCCGCCAGAACCTCCAGTCGGAGAGCTCCGCAGAAAATACAGAAGCATAACGAGTAACAGTTCAGGCAGGGGGGGCCCCTCCGGGGCCCCTGCCTAAACTGTTACCATAACGATCCACCTGCAGCGTGCCGGGCACCCTCGAGGTGCTTCGGCCGCTGCAGGCGACCGGAGGTGTAAGATGGCAAATATCAATGAATATCTGGACTGGCGGGGCGATGTGCCCTTCAGCATCGACCCCTTTAACGATGTGGATAACCTCATCCTGAGCGAGCTGGCCTATACCGATTTCGAGGGGATCGTGCCACCACCGGGCAGCGGTGAGAGCATTTCGCTCCGTGAAGCGTATGCGGCCTTCTATCAGCGTCATACCCGCGAAGAGATCGAGGCCGAGACGACCTTCTATCACATGGCCCCTTTCGTGATGGATCATCTCGTCGCGAGTCGGCGTTTCCAGAACCTCCGCCTCGCAAATTATGTGAATGTCATCGACGAAGCGAAGGACGCACAGTTTTCGGCCATCACCTTCCTGCTCGGGCGGGAGGTGCCGATCGCCCTCGACTGCGCCGGCGACGCCGCGCACGCGCGCATACAGCTCCCGGGAGATGAACGAGAAACGGCCTACGTCGCCTACCGCGGCACCGATGATTCCATCGTCGGCTGGAAGGAGGATATGAACCTCTCGTACCAGCTCCGCACGCCGGGGCAGCAGTCCGCCGTGCATTATCTCGACGCGCTTTTCCGGGGACAATGTCTCCGCCTCATGGTCGGTGGACACTCGAAGGGCGGCAATTTCGCCGTCTACGCCTCCGCCTTCTGTGCGTCGGAGGTACGCCGGCAGATCTGCCGCATCTATACGAATGACGGCCCGGGCTTCCTCCCGGAAATCACGGAATCGACGGCGTATCAGCAGATTCAGCCGAAGATCGTCTCGACGATTCCAGAGAACTCCCTGATCGGCATCCTGCTGACGAGTGACATCGACCACCATGTGGTGCAGGCGACCGGCATGGGCATCATGCAGCATGATCCCCTCAGCTGGCAGGTTTATGGAAATCATTTCGTGGAAGCAGAGAAACGGACGGCGACCTCCCTTGCGGCTGAACGAGGCATGCGGACCTGGCTCGAGGAACTCAGCATTGACCAGCGGATCCTCTTCATCGAGACCCTGTTTGATGCGTTTCAGTCCGGCGGTGCCCATACCTTCACGGAGCTCTTCGAGGATAAGGCCCGCCTGATCGCCGACATGCTCCGCGTCGCCGCCTCGCTCCCGAAGGAGGAGCAGCAGGAGCTCCGCCGCATGCTCGGCGAGTTTGCCCGCATCGGCGCCCGCGTGCTGATAACCGGTGCGAAAAGTGGATTTAAGAGGTAAATATATGAGTGAAGCAAAGAAAAAGGCCCTGGTGGCGATGAGCGGCGGTGTCGACAGCTCGGTGGCAGCCGCGCTGATGTGCGATGCCGGCTACGACGCCATCGGTGTTACCATGAAGCTGTATGATAATGAAACCGTCGATGTCTGTCGCGAAAATACCTGCTGTACCCTCGAGGATACCGAGGATGCCCGCCAGGTCGCGACGAGCCTCGGCATGCCGTACTATGTCTTTAACTTTACCGAAGACTTCGACCGCCAGGTCATCGAACGCTTCGTGCGGACCTACGAGGAGGGCGGCACCCCGAATCCGTGCATCGATTGTAACCGCTATATGAAGCACGAGAAGCTCTATCACCGCGCCGAGACCCTTGGCTGCGACGTCATCGTCACCGGCCACTACGCCCGCATCGAGCAGGACCCGGCGACCGGACGCTGGCTCCTCAAGAAGGCGAAAAACCTCGCAAAGGATCAGAGCTATGTGCTCTACTTTCTGACCCAGCAGCAGCTCGCGCACACCATGTTTCCGCTCGGGAACTTCGCCTCGAAGGAAGAGGTTCGAGAGGTCGCCGAGAAGTACGGCTTCATCAACGCCCGTAAGCACGACTCCCAGGACATCTGCTTCGTCGTGAACGGTGACTACGGCGACTTCATCGAGCACTATACCGGAAAAAACTTCGCACCCGGAAAGTTCGTCGACACCGAGGGGCATATCCTCGGCGAGCATAAGGGCATCATCCGCTACACCATCGGCCAGCGAAAGGGCCTCGGCCTCGCCCTTCCGGCGCCGATGTACGTCTGCGGAAAGGACATGGAGAAAAACGAAGTCATCCTCACCACCGGCCCGGCCCTCTACAGCAGTGCCCTCATCGCGGACCACTTCAACTGGATCCCATTTGACGAACCGACCGAAGCTGTCCGCGTCACCGTAAAGACCCGCTACAAGGCGAAGGAAGTCCCGGCTACCGCCGAAGTCCTCCGCGACGAGCACGGCTTCAGCATCGGCCGCGTCCTCGTCCGCTTCGACCAGCCGGAACGCGCCGTCGCCACCGGCCAGGCCGTCGTCCTCTACGACGGCGACACCGTCGTCGGCGGAGGCACCATCCGCGAAGCGATCCGCTAACGCGGAGAGCGGCGCAGGCCGAGGGCCCGGGAGGGCCTCAGGTGCTCTCGAAAATGTATATCTTAAGCGGATTTTAAAGAAGTTTAAATTTGTATATGAGATATGATTGTGCTAAAATCCACATAAGTATGTGAAGATACGGGGCTTCTGCGCCCATTTCCGCAGTCCCCGCCCATCTAAAGGAGACATTATGAAGGGAATTATTCTTGCCGGTGGATCCGGTACGAGATTATATCCGCTGACCAAAGTAACCTCCAAGCAGTTACTTCCGATTTATGATAAGCCGATGATCTACTATCCGCTCAGCGTCCTTATGAACGCCGGCATCCGCGACATCCTGCTTATTTCGACACCGAACGACACCCCGCGTTTCGAGGACCTGCTCGGCGACGGCAGCCAGTTCGGCATCAACCTACAGTATAAGGTACAGCCATCCCCGGATGGACTCGCACAGGCCTTTATCCTGGGCGCAGACTTCATCGGTGACGATTCCGTCGCGATGATCCTCGGAGACAACATCTTCTCCGGCCACGGCTTCAAGAAGGCACTCCGCCAGGCCGCAGCGAAGGAATCCGGCGCGACCGTCTTCGGCTACTATGTCGATGATCCGGAGCGTTTCGGTATCGTCGCCTTCGACGAGAACGGAAAGGCCATCTCCATCGAGGAGAAGCCGGAGCACCCGAAGTCCAACTACTGTGTAACGGGTCTCTACTTCTATGATAACCGTGTCGTAGAGTACGCGAAGAACCTGAAGCCATCCGCACGTGGCGAGCTCGAGATCACCGACCTGAACCGCATCTACCTTGAGAATGGCGAGCTGGATGTGACACTGCTCGGACAGGGCTTCACCTGGCTCGACACCGGAACCCACGAGTCCCTCGTCGATGCGACGAACTTCGTCCGCACCATCGAGACCCACGAGCACCGGAAGATCGCCTGCCTCGAGGAGATCGCGTATCTCAACGGCTGGATCGGCCGCGATAAGGTCGAGGAAGCCTACGAGATGTATAAGAAGAACGAGTACGGCAAGTACCTGAAGGACGTGCTCGACGGCAAGTATGTCGATAAGATCACAGAGCAGAAC
This sequence comes from Oribacterium sp. Sow4_G1_1, assembly GCF_052116105.1. Classification (NCBI taxonomy): domain Bacteria; kingdom Bacillati; phylum Bacillota; class Clostridia; order Lachnospirales; family Lachnospiraceae; genus Oribacterium; species Oribacterium sp. Sow4_G1_1. The sequence continues at coordinate 41,432 of NZ_JBQKLS010000001.1, read as the reverse complement.
GAGCTCGGTAAGTAATCATAGCTGAATGAGGCTCTGAAATCAGCGATGATCATAACGGCCGTATCCGGTGCGAAACGCCCGGGCAGCCGTTGATCCAGGAAAGGAATGTACTATGAAATATATCGTAACCGGTGGCGCCGGCTTTATCGGCGGCAACTTCATGCACTTCGCAGTCAACACCTATCCAGAGGATATGTGGATCTGTCTCGATGCCCTGACCTATGCAGGTAACCTCGAGACCCTCGCACCGCTTGAGGGCAAGCCGAACTACAAGTTCGTCAAGGGTGACATCGCTGACCGCGAGTTCATCTTCAAGCTCTTCGAGGAGGAGAAGCCGGATGTCATCATCAACTTCGCTGCGGAGTCTCACGTAGACCGTTCCGTGACGAACCCGGACATCTTCCTTCAGACGAATGTCGGCGGTACCGTAACCCTGCTCGACGCCTGCAAGAAGTACGGCATCCAGCGTTACCATCAGGTTTCCACCGATGAGGTATATGGCGACCTGCCACTGGATCGTCCGGACCTCTTCTTCACCGAGGACAACAAGATCAAGGCATCTTCCCCGTACTCTGCATCGAAGGCAAGTGCAGATCTCTTCGTCATGGCGTACCACAGAACCTTCGGTATCCCGGTGACGATCTCACGCTGCTCGAACAACTACGGTCCGTATCACTTCCCGGAGAAGCTGATCCCGCTTGTCATCTCCAGAGCGCTCAATGATGAGAAGATCCCTGTATATGGCAACGGCGCAAACGTACGTGACTGGCTCTATGTAACCGATCACTGCAAGGCCATCGACCTGATCGTCCGGAAGGGTAAGCCAGGTGAGGTCTACAACATCGGCGGACACAATGAGCGCACGAACCTCGAGGTCGTGAAGACCATCCTGAAGGCGCTCGGCAAGCCGGAGTCGCTCATCGAGTATGTAAAGGACAGACCGGGCCACGATCTCCGCTATGCGATGGACCCGACGAAGATCGAGACCGAGCTCGGCTGGCAGCCGGAGTACACCTTCGATACCGGTATCCCTGTCACGATCGACTGGTATCTCAACAACAAGGAGTGGTGGGAGCACATCGTTTCCGGCGAGTACCAGAGCTACTTCGAGAAGATGTATGTACAGGGTAAGGGTCTTCAGTAAATAGCCGATTCATCCCTCGCATGTATATGTGAGGGATTTGCTTTTTTAAAGGCTGAAACTAAAACACGAAGATGCCATAGCGCCATCATGGCGTGGGATACGGTCTGTCAGGGCAGCCTGCAGGCGGTGGATGGCATACGAAAGAGGTTTTTTATGAACGTATTTGTAACAGGTGTCAATGGTCAGCTCGGTCACGATGTGATGAACGAACTCGCGAAACGCGGCTACGAGGGTGTCGGCACGGACATCCAGCCGGTGTACAGCGGTGTGATGGATGATTCGGCGGTGACCCGTATGCCGTATGTGCAGATGGATATCACGAATCGTGCCCAGGTTTCCTCCATCATTCGCGAGCTTCATCCGGATGTGATCGTGCACTGTGCGGCCTGGACCGCGGTTGACGCCGCAGAGGATGAGGCGAACCGTCCGAAGGTAAAGGCGATCAATGTTGACGGCGTGCAGAACATCGCCGATGCCGCGAAGCTCGTGGATGCGAAGATGATCTATATCTCCACCGACTACGTCTTCGACGGTCAGGGCGAGACCCCGTGGCAGCCGGACTGTAAGGATTATGCGCCGCTCAACTACTATGGTGAGACGAAGCTCGGCGGTGAGCAGGCCGTCGCGCGGACCCTCGAGAAGTATTTCATCGTCCGCATCGCCTGGGTCTTCGGCCTCAACGGAAAGAACTTCATCAAGACCATGCTGAACGTCGGAAAGACCCACGATACCGTACGCGTGGTAAATGATCAGATCGGTACACCGACCTATACACTGGATCTTTCGAGACTGCTTGTGGACATGCTGGAGACCGAGAAATACGGCTACTACCACGCAACCAACGAGGGCGGCTATATCAGCTGGTATGATTTCACGAAGGAAATCTACCGTCAGGCCGGCTATACCACGAAGGTCGTGCCGGTGACCAGTGCTGAGTACGGCGCGAGCGTGGCGGCCCGTCCGTTTAACTCCCGCCTCGATAAGTCGAAGCTTCGTGAGGCCGGATTCACACCGCTCCCGACCTGGCAGGATGCGGTCGGACGGTATCTCGAGGCGCTGAAGAGCAGCGAAGCATAAAGGAGAAAACAATGGGAAAATATTTTGGAACCGATGGTTACCGTGGTGAGGCCAATGTCAATCTGACGGCCGACAGTGCCTTCCGTGTAGGCAAGTTCCTCGGATGGTACTATGGACAGCAGAGAAAAAACGGCGAGCACTGCCGCATCGTTATCGGTAAGGATACGCGACGTTCCAGCTATATGTTTGAATATGCGATCGCCGCAGGGATCACTGCGACCGGTGCAGATGCCTACCTTCTGCATGTGACGACGACCCCGTCCGTCGCTTATGTGGCCCGCTCGGAGGACTTCGACTGTGGTGTGATGATCTCCGCCTCCCATAATCCGTACTATGATAACGGCATCAAGGTCATCAACGGAAACGGCGAGAAGCTCGGCGATGATGTCATAAAGAAGATCGAGGATTACCTCGACGGCGTAACCCCGGAGGTGCCGCTCGCGACCCGTGCGGATATCGGACGCACCATCGACTTCGCGGCCGGACGGAACCGCTACATCGGTTACCTCATCTCACTGGCTACCCGCAGCTTCAAGGGAAAGAAGGTCGCCCTCGACTGCTCGAACGGCTCCGCTTCCTCGGTTGCGAAGTCCGTCTTCGACGCACTCGGCGCCGATACCCATGTCATCCACAACGAGCCGAACGGCACCAACATCAACGACAAGTGCGGATCGACCCACATCGAGTCGCTTCAGAAGTATGTCGTGGAGCAGGGCTGTGATGTCGGCTTCGCTTACGACGGTGATGCGGATCGCTGCCTCGCCGTCGATGAGGATGGTCGTGTCGTCAACGGCGACCAGATCATGTATGTCTGTGGCTGCTACATGAAGGAGCAGGGACAGCTGCAGGATAACACGATCGTGACCACCGTTATGTCGAACTTCGGACTTTATAAGGCGCTCGATGAGGTCGGCATCCGGTATGAAAAGACGAAGGTCGGCGACCGTTTCGTCTATGAAAACATGTCACAGAACGGCTTCTCCCTCGGTGGAGAGCAGTCCGGACACATCATCTTCCTGCGTCATGCGACGACCGGTGATGGTATCCTGACCTCCATCAAGGTGATGGAGACGATGCTTGCGAAGAAGCAGTCTCTGAAGCAGCTGGCGGCTCCGTTTGTTGTCTTCCCGCAGGTGCTGAAGAACGTGCGCGTCCTCGATAAGGAGAGTGCACAGAACAACCCGGCGGTGCAGAAGGCAGTACAGGAGGTGACCGAGGCCCTCGGAAACGACGGTCGTATCCTTCTTCGTGCATCCGGTACCGAGCCACTCGTACGTGTCATGGTGGAGGCAGACACCGAGGAGAAGTGTGAGCGTTATGTCGATCAGGTTATCGCAGTTATGAACAAAGAGGGGCTGGTCCTCACGGTTCAGTAATGCTATAATAAGAAATTATACAGATGTACAAACATATAACTGTACGGCATATGTGATAGAGTAAGACATAATAGAGAAGACTTTCAAGGAAAGGAAGCGGCAGCTATGTTAAATTACAAGCGTTACAGACGTTTTCCAGCGTTCAGATATCCGGAAAGAACCTGGATGGATAAGGAAATCACGGAGGCACCGATCTGGTGCTCCGTCGATCTACGTGATGGTAACCAGGCGCTGGTAGATCCGATGAGCGTAGAGGAGAAGATCGAATTTTTCCAGATGCTTGTAAAGCTGGGCTTCAAGGAAATCGAGGTGGGCTTCCCTGCAGCGTCCCAGATCGAGTATGACTTCCTGCGTCAGCTGATCGAGCGGAAGATGATCCCGGACGATGTGACGGTACAGGTGCTGGTGCAGTGCCGTGCCGAGCAGCTCGAGCGTACCTTCGACTGCCTCGCCGGTCTCAAACAGGCTATCGTCCACATCTATAACTCTACTTCCGTCCTTCAGAGAGACGTGGTCTTCCATAAGAGTAAGGAAGAAATCATTGACATCGCCCTGACCGGTACCCAGCTCGTAAAGAAGTATGCCGCCGGCTTCCCGGGCCACATCCGCCTCGAGTATTCGCCGGAGTCCTTCACCGGCACCGAGATGGATTATGCGGCGGAGATCTGTAATGCCGTGCTCGACGCCTGGGAGTGCGGTGAGGGCCGCGAGGTCATCATCAACCTGCCGTCCACGGTGGAGATGAATACGCCGAATGTCTATGCCGATCAGATCGAGTATATGTCGAAGCACCTCAAGTACCGTGAGCATGTGATCCTCTCCGTGCATCCACACAACGATCGTGGTGAGGGCGTCGCATCCACGGAGCTTGCGCTGCTCGCCGGCGCGGATCGTGTCGAGGGTACCCTCTTCGGAAACGGAGAGCGTACGGGCAATGTTGACATCCTGACGCTCGCCTATAACATGTTCTCGCAGGGCGTGGATCCGAAGCTTGCGCTCGAGGATATCAACAGCATCAAGGAAGTCTATGAGCGCTGCACGAAGATGACGATTCCACCGAGACAGCCGTATGCCGGTGCCCTGGTATTTACCGCGTTCTCCGGTTCGCACCAGGATGCCATCAACAAGGGCGTGCAGGCGATGCACGAGCGCCAGAGCACGATCTGGGAGGTTCCGTACCTGCCGATCGACCCGGCCGACATCGGTCGAAAGTACGAGCCGATCGTCCGTATCAACAGCCAGTCTGGCAAGGGCGGTGTCGCCTTCGTCATGGATGCGCAGTTCGGCTACAAGCTGCCGAAGGGCATGCAGCGTGAGTTCGCGGATTATATCCAGGCGCTGTCGGAGCAGGAGGGCGAGGTGTCACCACAGGAAATCTACGATATCTTCCAGGCAGAGTACGTCGAGACCAAGGAGCCGATTCACTTCAAGAACATCCGTACCACCGATACCGAGAACGGCGACGATACCTATACCACGATGGCACATGTGACCTATCTAAATCACGGCAGTATGCAGCACTTCGATGGTGTTGGTAACGGCCCGATCGATGCGGTGATCGCCGGACTCGCCGAGGAGCTGAAGATCAACATCAAGGTCCTCGATTACCAGGAGCATGCGCTGGGCTCCGGCTCGAATGTAAAGGCGGTTTCCTACATCCACCTGCTGGATGTGAATACCGGAAAGACCAGCTATGGTGTCGGCTTAAGCTCCAACATCACACGTTCTTCGATCCGTGGTCTCTTCAGTGCGGTGAACCGCATGTTCTTCCCGGAGGAAGCAGAGGCGGCCGGAAAGAAGCGTGTCGAGCAGAAGAAGGCCGGACAGAATCCGCGGGATCTCTTCGGAAATTCATAAATAAACATGCTGGAAGAGGCTGTCGCAGAGCGACAGCCTCTTCTTTATTAGCTGAAATTACGTTATAATAGTGTGAATTATGCAATGATGCGCTGTCTGGCGCAGAAAGGCGACGACTATGAATATCGTGTATGCATCTGACGAGGGCTACTGCCAGCATATGGCGGTGTCCATCGTGTCTCTGATTGAACATAATAAAAGTGAGCAGCTGACCTTTCACATCCTGTCCGACGGGATCTCGATGGAGAAGGAGGATCAGCTTCGTGCCATGGTCCGTGGCTATGGAAAGAAGATCGTATTCTATCCGATCGAGCATCTGATGGAGGAGCTCCGGGGCCAGATCTATGGTCTCGATACGGGGCGCTTCCGCATCACGACGCTCGCGCGTCTTCTGATGGGCTCGATTCTGCCGCGGATGGTGACGAAGGTGCTGTACCTCGACTGTGATACCGTGGTGCTGCGTTCGATCGCACCGCTCTATCGTCTGCGCCTCGAGGAGAACATGGCGGCGATGGCGGCGGAGCCGACCATCTATCTGGAGGTGAAGGAGAAGATCGGCCTCACGGAGGAGGATACCTACTTTAATGCCGGTATGCTGCTCATGAATCTGTCCGCATGGCGGCTCGAGGATATGGAGGCGAACTGCTTCGCCTACTATAATCAGATGGGCGGTCAGCTGCCGTTCAATGATCAGGATGTCCTGAATCATGTGCTGAAGGGACGGATCCGGCGTGTCGGCCAGACCTATGACTTCATCACGAATTACTACTACTTCCGCTATGAGACGCTCTGTGCGAAGTCAGCCTCCTTCGCCCGCGGTGAGTCGAAGGAGAGCTTCCATCTTGCGAAGCATCATCCGGTCATCGTGCACTTCGCTTCGGATGAGCGTCCGTGGAACCGTGGAAACCTCAACCACTATACGCGTGCCTACGATAAATACCTGAAGAAGACCCCGTTTGCCGGCGCTGCCCGTGTGAAGGGAAAGGAAGCCTACATGGCCCTCTACCATGCGATGAACCTCGCGACCTTCCTGTGCCCGCAGGTACGCCAGTATATCTCAGACAGGTACTATCATGAACAGATTGAAAAATAAAAAGATACTCCTGATCATGCCGTTCTTCTATCACTATGAGGACGCGATCCGGGCGCATCTCGAGCGGGCCGGTGCAGAGGTCTGGCTCGTGGATACGAACATCCATGCCTACGGACTCGGAAAGAAGCTCGTCATGTTCTATACGAAGGCACTCCGCGACCAGCTGGTGTACCGCTACTATGAGCACGCGCTCCGGGATGTGCCGGATACCCTCGACGAGGTCATGATCATCAAGGGTACCTGGATGACCGATGAGGTCCTGCATGCGCTGCAGGCGCGCTTCGCGTCGGCGGATTTCCGAATCTACCACTGGGACAGTGTCGCGACCTTCCCGGATCAGCTCCGCATCAACCGCTTCTTCACGAAGATCTATACCTTCGATCCGGTGGACGCTGCGCAGTACAGCTGGATCTACCGGCCGACCTTCTTCGAGGAGGAAATCTGCCATCCGTCGGAGGAGAAGCGCTACGACTTCCTCCTCATCTGTTCGATGCATACGCGTCGGATGGAGGTGCTCCGGAAGCTGAAGGCGCTCGCGGAGAAGCAGCAGAAAACACTCTACAGCTACATCTATGTGCCGCGGCTCCAGTACATCCGGGAGACGCTGCTCCGGCATAATCCGCTCTACGAGGGCGCCCGGGATGCACTGCATTTCCAGCCGCTTCCGCAGGCGGAGACCTATGCGCTCTATCCGCACACCCGCTGCATCGTGGACTATACCTTCCCGCAGCAGAACGGCTTCAGCATGCGGACCTACGACGCCATGGGCTGCCACTGCAAGCTCCTCACGAACAACCCGCATGTGAAGGATGCGGATTTCTATGATCCACAGAACATCTATGTCTATGACCCGGATCACTTCGAGATCCCGGCGGATTTCCTGGACACCCCGTATCGGCCGCTGCCGGCAGAAGTCTATGATCGCTACCGGCTCGACGGCTTCCTGCAGGAGCTGTTCGGCTGAAGTGAGGCGGAGAGATATGCGTATATGACATACGTGGCGGCGAGCGAGGATGCTCCGTCGTAGACATTGACCACGTACAGCGATGAAACGAGAAACAGAAGGAGAGAAAAGACAGGATGGTCACGGTCCTTTTATGTACATATAACGGTGCGGCGTACGTCCGCGCGCAGCTTCAGTCGATCCTCGATCAGACGGTGCAGGACCTGCATGTGGTGGTGTCGGATGACGGCTCCACGGATGAGACGCTTGGCATCGTCGAGGCGATGGCAGCAGCGTATCCGGGGCGCATCACGATCCTCCGGCAGGATCCGCCGACCGGCAGCGCAGAGCGGCACTTCCTGAAGCTTCTCGTGGAGCGGGCCTACGATGTGCCGGGCAGCACAGAGACCACGACGGTCGATGCAGATCCTGTGCAGCGCGACATAAATGATGCAGCGCCGGCACCGGAGCAGCGATCGGCGGACGGGACACGCGTTCGTGCCGACTATATCATGCTGTCCGACCAGGACGATGTGTGGCTCCCGGACAAGGTCGAGAAGACGCTCGCACGTATGCAGGCGGATGAAGCGGCCTGCCGGGCCGCCGGGGAGGCCAATGCTTCCATCCTGGTGCACTGCGACTCACGTATCGTCGACCGGGAACTCCGGGAGATCGCCCCGAGCTTCGTGGCCTACCAGAAGATGACGCCGTCCCGCTGTCAGCTCCAGCAGCTGCTCGTGCAGAACAACGTCGTCGGCGGTGCCCTCATGATGAACCGTGCTCTGGCAGAGCGCATCACGGAGATTCCGGCGCACTGCGTCATGCATGATCAGTGGATCGCGCTCGTGGCGAGTGCTTTCGGACACATCGATTTCGTACCGGCGTCGCTCTATCTCTACCGACAGCACGGGGATAATGTCCTCGGCGCCGGGAAGGGCTCCCGCATCATGGAGATCCTCGGACGCTTCGGCCTCGGCCGGAAAGATGGAAAAACGAAGGCGGAGATGGATGCACACTCGCAGCGCGTGTACCGGGAGATGTTTCTCCAGGCGGAGAGCTTCCGGAGCTGCTTCGATGCAGAGCTCTCGGCGAAGCAGAAGCGGCTGCTCGACGAGTTCACCGCGATCCCGAAGCGGAGCCGGCTCGGGAAGATCCGTACGATCCTCCGCTATGGCTTTACCTATAATTTATTTCACAGGACGGTGGGCGAATGTCTCTTTATCCAGTAAATGACATCATGGTCTCGGTGTGTGTCGTGACCTACAACCATGGAAAGTATATCGGTACCTGCTTAGATCACATCCTCCGGCAGCGCCGGAAGTTCCGCATCGAGATCCTCATCCATGACGACGCCTCGACGGATGGGGCGCAGGACGTGATCCGGGCCTATCAGAAACGCTATCCGGACATCATCAAGCCGATTCTTCGGGTGGAGAATCAGTACAGCCAGGGCATCACGAACATCTCGGGTGCCTTTAATTTCCCGCGCGCGGTCGGAAAGTATGTCGCGCTGACGGACGGCGATGACTACTGGTGCGACGATTATAAGCTGCAGCGTCAGGTGGACTATATGGAGGCGCATCCGGAATGTGGCTTTACCTTCCACTCGGCGAAGGTGGTCACGGAGGATGGTGCCCTCGTGAACGGTGAGCTCATGCGTCCGTATCACACTTCCCGTGTGGTTAAACCGGCGGAGCTGGTGGATAAGGCCACCGGCAGTCCCTTCGCGAGCTTCCTCCTGCGACGTGAAATCGTCGAAAAACTGCCGGATTACTATGTGGACTGCCCGGTCGGCGACCGCCCGCTCGAGCTGATGGCGGCGGATTACGGGGACAGCTACTACTTCGATGAGCCGATGAGTGTGTACCGCTTCGGCATCCGCGGCTCCTGGACGGAAAACCAGATGAACGGGGACTATGTGGAGAAGCAGCGGAAATATGCTGCCGATATGTGGAAAATGTATCACCGCTTCGATGTGGAAACCGGTGGACGCTTCCACGAAGCCTGTGAACACGCGGGTCGACGTGTGGAATTCCTGACCGCCGTCAACACACGAAACTTCGACGTGATCTATCGGCCGGAAAATGCGGACTTCCTGCAGGAGCTGAGCCGACATGATCGCTTCTTCATCGACTTCGAGCATCGCTTCCCGAAACTGTATCATGGACTCCGCCGTCTGAAGAGCGGGGCTCCGAAGCAGATTGAAGAAAAGGGAAGCGTATAAACATAGAAAGGGCTGCCCGTCCCGCACAGTACTGCGCGGAATGGGCAGCATTCGGTATTTTATGACAGAGAATTCACTGAAATCAAAGGTGGTGCAGGGGCTCTTCTGGAAGGTGCTCGAGCAGGGCGGCTCCCAAGGCATCCAGTTCATCGTCGCCCTCGTGCTCGCGCGTCTCATGACGCCGGAGGAGTACGGTACGATCAGCCTGATCACCATCTTCATCACCATCGCGAACACCCTCGTGCAGTCCGGCTTCGCGACCGCCCTCGTGCAGGGAAAGGAGGTCGAGGACGAGGATTACTCCTCCGTCTTCTGGATCTCGATGCTGCTGTCGGTCGTGCTGTACATCGCCCTCTTCCTCGGTGCACCGTGGATCGCCGCCTACTTCCGTACACCGGTCCTCGAGGCCCTCGTCCGGGTGATGGGCTTCGTGCTCTTCCCGGGGGCCGTGGTCTCGATTCAGACCGCCTTCGTCTCCCGGAACCTGCGCTTCCGTCAGCTCTTCCAGTCGACGATGGTCGCCGTCGTGATCTCCGGCGTCGTCTCGATCGCACTTGCGATGCGGGGCTTCGGTGTCTGGGCGATGGCAGCGCAGCAGATCGTCTACTACTTCGCACTGATGCTGGTGCTGTTTGTGACGATCCGCTGGTATCCGCGCATCCTGATCCGGACAGAACGTCTCCGGAAGCTCTTCACCTTCGGCTGGAAGATCCTCGTATCCGGTCTTCTCGATACCCTCTGGCAGAACATCTACGGCCTCATCATCGGCCGGAAATATACGAGCGCTGATCTCGGGGCATATAACCGCGGGGAGCAGTTCCCGAAGATCATCTCGACGAACCTCGCGACCGCCATCCAGTCCGTGCTCCTGCCGGCCTACAGTAAGAAGCAGGACGACCCGGACACGCTGCAGCGCATGGCACGCCGTTCGATCCGACTCAGCGCCTTCGTGCTTTTTCCGATGATGGCAGGCCTCGCGGCGGTAGCGGAGCCGCTGGTGACCCTGCTTCTCACGGAGAAGTGGCTGGTGGCTGCCCCGTACCTCGTACTGCTCGCGGTGAGCTATGCGACCTATCCGATCCACATCATCAACCTGCAGGTCATGAACGCGATGGGACGCTCGGATCTCTTCCTGAAGCTCGAGATCATAAAAAAAGCACTCGGGATCGTGATCCTGGTGCTTAGTTTACCGCTCGGCATCTGGCCGATGCTCCTGTTTAAGGTGGTGGATGAGTATCTCTGCACCTTCATCAACGCCTGGCCGAATCGTGCGCTGATCGGCTACGGACCGCTCCGTCAGTGGGCCGATGTCCTGCCGAGTGCATGGATCTCCGCCGTGATGGGCGTCGTGGTCTACCTCCTGCATCGACTGCCGCTCGGGATGCTCCCGATGCTGCTTGTTCAGATGCTGGTCGGCGTGATCGTCTATCTGCTGCTGTCGCTCCTCTTTAACCGCGAGCCCCTGCAGTATATTTACGGCCTAGCTGCAGGACGTACGCCAGCGTCTGATAGATAAGAGAACACTCGATCGAGAGGTATCGCAGAAGCGGTACCTCTTTTGATTTGGCCTTTTCAAGCTGCTTTCGGGTGCGGATCCCCTCGAGGAGCCCTGCGGCATACTCCTTTCCGAAGCCTTTTCGGAGGAAAAAGAGCTGCTTCACGAGGAAACCGAGGAGAAGCGGGAGGGCGTTCACGAGGAGCATGAGCGGCGGCATGTTCTTATAGAGAAGATACACGGAGTTCCGTGCGCTGAGGCGTACCTTGAACGCGTTATACTTCGAGCCGCTCGTGCCGGAGCCGACATGCTCCACCACGGCCGTAGGGCAGTAGAGGATGCGGTAGCCATAGAGCTGTGCGCGGTAGGAGACATCGATATCCTCGAGGTAGGCGAAGTGATGCTCGTCGAAGAGACCGACCGTACGGAAGAGTGCGGTGCGGTACATCGCCGCACCGGCGCAGGCCGAGAATACGACGGCTTCCCGGTTCCAGACCGGCTTCTCGGCACACTCGCCGAGGCCATGCTGGAACTGCCAGCCGAGGAGGGTATAGGCATCGCCGGCGTCATCGATCTCGTGCGGATCATGCATCTTCACCATCTTACTGGAGAGGGCGAAGACACGACCCTTCGGATCCTGATCCATGCGCTTCTCGAGGGCCTCGATGAAGTCTGGGCGGACCTTCGTATCGTTGTTGAGCAGCAGCGTGAATTCGTAGTGCTCCTCGAGCGCCTGTCGGATGCCCTGGTTGACCGCACCGGAGAAACCGAGGTTCGCGTCGTTCAGAAGCAGCTTCCGTCGTGTTGGATCCTCCGCCTGCCACGTGCGGAGCCAGGTGATATCCTCTCCGCCGGAAGCATTGTCGATCACCAGGGTCGTAAAATCCCTCACCGTCTGGCGGGACAGCGCCTCCATGCAGTCCGGCAGGAAGCGAAGACCGTTGTAGTTCGGAATCACGACCAGGGTACGGCTCGTGTTGTGTGTGGTTTCAGATGTCGGCATAGACAGATACCTCGATTCAGATGATGGACAGGATCAGAAAACGGCAGTTACAGTTCAGGTCTCCCCCCCCACTACCTGAACTGTTACAAGCGTCATGAAAACAGATGTGGACAACACACCGGAGGGTGTGACGTTTTCATGACGCTCCTGCTAAAAGTCATATCATTATAGCATAGAAGAAACACGAATACAGGGATTCTTTTGCCATTACGGATATTTGCCGCCCCCCCTTGCTTCTCTCCAGAAGTTTGAGGCTGGTCCTCATTCGCCCCATACTGCTATGTTACATCTCTATCCAATATGTTTTGATTTTGAAATTACTGGATATGTTTTTTGGCTGCAATAATCGAAATCGATTGTAAAGTATCCACTCTTAGGCGATTTCAAAAATACTGGATACGAAAAGCCTTATTTCATAAGTGGAATCCGGGCTCGAGTATCCAGTATTTAAAAAAAGAAGTTATATTGGATATCTGCTTAAAGAAATGCTTCTATGAAGCTCAAAATATATATCCATTATTTGAAAAACCGAGGGAAAATGGATAGTACGCTTATATGCGTATGTCTGATTTCGCGGAAAAGTATCCAATAAGTGCCTTATTTCAAAATTATGGATATTTTAGCTCTGTGCACAAAAATGATAAACGATGTTGAAAATATCCACGATTTCAAAATCAACCAGTTATTGGATAGTACCATCAATCTTTGTCTAATTTACCTGGCTGGACTGTTACTCTGCGCCGGGGCAATTTGACTAAAAAGCCACGCTGGTGTTGACAGACGGATGAAATTCCAGAAATCAGCATTGCCCATGTTGCCAGATGACCTGGTTATCGTAAATAACGACAGGCTGCCCCACGATCGGTTTTCACCGTTCGTGGGGCAGCCTGCGTTTTGAATCTAGATCAACTGAGCTTTCTTATCGGGTATTTTTCCAGCGTGCGCCGATGCGGTCGAGGATCCATCCGGCGAGGACGGAGACGGCGAGGGGCACTAGGGTGTAGAGCATCCAGTAGTGCTCGGACAGTGGTGACGGGTAGCCGCTCAGGTCCATCGCCGGGTTTCGGAAGTACAGCTTTCGGAGAAACATGTCGAGCATCTTGAAGACGAAGATGTGAAAGGCCATGACGTCGAAGCTGTGGCGACCGATGTAGGCGAGGGCTTCGCCGATTTTTGGTGGCAGCTTCTCGATCAGCAGCGTCAGCATCAGGGTGAAGACGGTGCCGATGGCGGTGCCGACGAAGAACCAAGCCCCGTGCACACTGCGGGCAGAGAGGTCGAACCAGATGCCGCTTTTCACGAAGAGCTTCAGTGCGATGAAGCTCACGACGAGCAGTCCGAGGGCGAGCGGTCCGCGGATCTTCGTCGCGAAGTCACCGGCATACTTCCGGAGGAAGTAGCCCTCGGCGAAGAGCGGCAGTACGAAGAACGAAAGCTCGAAGCCATAGAACAGGCGGATGCCCTGCCCGATGAAGTAGTAGCCGATGCCCATGCCGAGAAGTGCACAGAGCACGATGATTCCATCCTTCATGCGTCCAATGCACCGCGCCAGCCACACCACGCCGCCGAAGAGCGCCGCGCCGAGGATCCATACCGGCACGAACCACATCGGTCCGGCGAGAAGCTCGGGGGACTGGAAGATCATCCCGTGAAAAAGGGAGGTCAGCATCTCGGGAAGTGCGTAGTGCACATCCGTCCCCGGAGCCATCAGGCCGTGCTTCACCATGTAGTTATGCGTGAGCGCGAGGAAAATGCTGTAGACCGTATAGCGTGGCCAGGCACCCTCGATGCGCTTCTGCAGGAAGGTGAAGGGCTGGTCACCGTACTTCATCTCGTTATACAGGAAGCCGGTCACGAAGAAGAACAGCTCGAGATGGAAAAGGTACACGAAGGCACCGCCATGTCCGGTATGACCGAAGACGATCATGATGATGGCGAGGCCCTTGAAGATATCCCAGTAGAGGCTTCGTCCGGTGGTCTTCATGCGTTTTTCTCCTCCATACACGTTTCTGCATGTCTGCTCGACGAGGATGCTGTATCCTGAGCTCGCGTTGCGCGATCACATCCGCACCCCTCTGCCGACGCTTCCGTCCGTTCATCCCGCGCATCCTTGTCGCGGAGGGCGAGCTCCTGCACGAGCTTCCGAATCTTATCCTCCAAGGTGCTGATCCGCATGCTCATCGAGAACATCCGCATCAGCAGGATGAAGATCATGAAGAGGAAGAGGAAGTTTGCCGTGGAGTAGATGCCAAGCAGACGTGCCAGGGTATCCGGCACGACCGGGAACAGGGCGAAGACGACAAACATCATCGCGAGGAGGATCCAGAAAATGGAGTCCTCGATCGTAAGCTTCGCCTTCTGTATTCGTTTGAGAACCGTCGCGAGTGTGCCGATCGAGACTACGACCAGTACCACGCGGAAGAGGGGGGTCATCATCGCGTTTCTTCCTTTCATACTATGCCGAACGCCGACGCACGAAGGCACGGTCACGGCAGGTTTTCACTTTATCTGTTCTTTCGGTCGCCGCTGTGATCGCCGTTTTCCTCGATGCATCTGCCTGCATACGCCCAGTAGCGCGGGTTCATCGTGCAGCGGAGCACCATCCGGCGAGACAGCTTCCGGTAGTTGCGGCCCATGCGGAAGCCGAGGTACTTGCAGCCTGATTTCCAGACGAGGTTCGGTACGGTGAAGAGGCGGCCATGACGGAGGAGGTCCTTTGCATTGCCGAGCACCAGCTTCACGCCCTCGCCTTCCGAGCGAAGCCCCGCGAAGATCTCCGGGTGATCCGCCTGCGACACGCCGAGGTCGAAGTTCCGGTGGAACTGCTGGCAGCCGCTGTAGTGATGCGCATGGTAAACCTCCGCCGAGGCCTCGTATGCACTCGCGTAGCCCGCCTGCAGCAGCTTCCCGCAGTAGATCATATCCTCGTTAAAAATCGTATGATCGATGAAGCCGCCGAGCCGGTCGAAGATGTCGCGGCGGTACATGCAGCAGACGTTTGACTCGAAGTAGGTCTTGATACCCAGCCGCGCGATGTCCTGCTGCGTCTTCACGAAGGACTGCGCCGGGTAGTTGAACTGCCGCGCATACTGCTCGTCATAGGAGCTCTCCTGCGTCGCGAGCTGCCGGCCATAGACCGCACCGATCGGGCCGCGGGCTGCCTTTCCGTGTCCAATGTCTCCATCGGCATACCCGTCCGCAGTGTCTGTTTCTCCCAAAAGCGCCGTGTCATCCGCAGATGCAGGCACCGGTGCCGCGTCCTTATACGGGTCCGTCTCGAAGACACGCACCAGCCTCTCGACGAGGGTGGTATCCTTCGGTACTGCGTCCTCGGTCATCATGAGAAAAAGCTCTGCATCCGACTTCGACACGCCGAGGTTCCGGCTCGCGCCGTGATCGAACTGATCCTTCCGGATATGCGTCACCGAGATGCGTGCATCCTCCGGAATCAGCGCCGGATCGAGGAGTGATTTTTCGGTATTGATGATGATGATGTTCTGTATCGGGTAGCTCTGCCGGAGAAGCAGCTCCAGCAGCTTCCGAAGCTTCTGATCCGGCTTATAGCTCGGGATGATGACATCCACACTGTACATGTCGTTTCCTCATTTCATTAAATATTTTTCATCCTCCGAAGTGTGACGGAGACGAAGAGGCTGAACAGCACCAGCAGCCCGCCCATCAGCAGTACATAGCTGATGGCACCGCCGAGCATGCCCCGGGCCGCCACCATGCGGTCGGCGCTCACGAAGGCGAGTACCGTCGTGAGGAGATAGCACAGGAAGATCCGGCGCTGCTCGCGCACCGTCACGAGAATATAGTACATCACATTGGCCATCGCATAAAGCGCGCCGCCGAGAATGATCAGCAGGAAGGACGGGAAGGCCGGCACGAGACGACCGGTCGCACTCGCTCCGAGGATGAGCTCGAAGATGCCGAGGCCCCAGCGGCCGAGAAGCAGTGTCGCCGCGAGGATGCCGAGGCTGAGAAACATGACCGCCCGCACCATGACCCGGACGGAGGCGCAGAAGCCCTCCGTATCCCGCGCCGTAAACTGATCTGCCAGACGTGTAAGCATTGGCCGGATCAGAAAGTTCGCCAGCAGATAGATGAAGGAGGTGGGCATAAACAGGATGTTAAAAAAGCCGGAATCTGCGTTCGACATCTGACGATCGATCGCGTACTTCGACGCGGAGAAGATGTAGAAGTCGAGGAATACGCCGAAAAACAGGAGGCTCGTGCTGCGGAGAAGTGTTCCGGCATGCGTCCAGGAGAACTGTGTATCGAGCTGTCCCTTCTGGCAGGCACGCAGCACGCGGATCGCGAAGGCCCAGGTGCCGAAGAGCTGCATGAGATCGGCGAGCAGGACGCTCGTAAGCAGACTGCCACTCAGGAGGAGGCTGCCGAGCAGGGTCACGACCGAGAGGCTCGTACGGAAGGCGAGCGACTGGCCGCTGCGGTACAGCAGGTTCTGGCGCTGCAGCTCCGACTCATAGACATCTGCATAGCCGTCGATGATCTTATACAGGGCGAGCAGCAGGAGGATGAGCGCCTTATGCAGGCTGTACTGTCCTGTGCCGAGCTGGACGCCGAGAAAGAGGAGACTTCCGAGGACCGCGAGCAGTGAGGTCAGGCGGCGGGTGCCGAGGTAATCACCGAAACTGTATTCCGGTGTCCGGTCCGTGATATGAAACGGGCGGATGCCGAAGTAGGCGACGATAAACATCTGCTGCCCCAGGGTGGAGAAGCCGAAACCAAAAATACCGCCCTCGTCGTCCCCGGCGATCCGGATGACGGCAAAGGCGAGCACGATGGAGGCCAGCGCGTAGAGAAGACTGCCGACGGCGTTCCACAGAAAATCCTTTTTCTGATTGTTTTCGTTATTCATAGCTTTCTCTTTTTCGTGCGCCCTGCACCAGCAGGATCGACACCAGCATGCGCGCCATGTAGCGGGCTGCGGTGAGCGGACGCAGGTAGGATTCACCAGACAGACGAGCGTTGATTTGGATCGGTGCCTCCGTGATGCGCGCACCATTTTTCATGAGATAGGAAATCGTATCCGGCTCCGGGCCGTAGTTCATACGGTAGGCAAAGCAGGAGATCATCCGGCGGCTGTACATCCGGAGTCCGCAGGTCGGGTCCGTCACATGGACACCGGTCGTGAGCCGGATCGCGCCGGTGATCAGGCGGGAACCGATCTCCCGCATGCTGCCGCCCTTCTTCTGGTCGAGAAAACGGGAGCCGAGGACGATATCGTAGTCCCCCTCCTGCATCTTCTCGTAGAGTGCGCGGATGTCCTCGGCACGGTGCTGACCATCGCCGTCAAACTGTACCGCATAGCGGTAGCCACGACGTGCCGCGTACTGCATTCCGGTCTGAAAGCAGCCCGCGAGGCCGAGGTTTGTCGGCAGTGCGACATAGTTATAGTGCTTCTCCTCGCAGAGTGCGATCGTGCCATCGGTCGAGCCATCCGATACGATCAGATAATCCATCGGAAAGTCCTGCGTCTCGATGTTCTCGATGACCCGCGGGAGGTTCCCGGCTTCGTTGTACGCCGGGATGATAAGTAGTACATCATTCATACGTTAAACACTTCTGCCATCACTGGCAAGCCACGCCCTGACTGTGGGCGATGGAGATCACATCCTGAATTCCTGATATTTTCTGGTCATGAAGCCCGTCACCGGTTTCTCTTCTCCACTGATTTCACCACCGTCGAAAATCGCGAGATGCATGTGCACCGCCGGTACCTCCGCGAGCTCCGTGAAAGCGACACCACCCGCGAAACGCGGGTTACACTCGATGAAATAGTAGATGCCGGAGCCCTCGCCCCGGATGAACTCGAAGTTCACACAGCCGAGAATCTCCGCCCGCGCTGCGATCGCGCGGCAGGTTGCCTCCAGTACCGGATCCTCAAACACGCGTACCGAAAGACCTGCGCCGTTCGGTGTACGCAGCAGCTCCTCACGCGGAACGGCGGTACAGTGACCGGCGGCATCACGAATCACATCCACGGTGATGACATGTCCTTTAATCATCGGTTGCACGAGATAGTGCTCGAGGCTGGTATCCTCAAGCTTCGTCGGGTCCATAATACTCGAAAACGCGAAGCCGAGCTGATCCTCCTGGTAGATGCGGTAGAGCCCACTGGAGCTGCGGCCATCGACCGGCTTCAGGATGATCGGATAGCTGACCGTCTCGAAATCGATCTCCGAGGCACGCTCGGTCGGAATCGTCCGAACCGCTGTCCGAATCTCCTCCGGGCTCTCGTCGAGCACCCCGTCCACGAGCGTCTTCATCTCGAATTTATCACGCAGGATACGGATGCTCTTCTCCGGCGACATACAGATCCGGCAGTCCCCGGTCTCGATCTCCGCACGATGCCGATTCAATGCATCGACCTCCACATCGATGAGCGGCAGGATACGGCTGACCTGCTCCCGGGTGCAGATGTCCCGGATAAAGTCGATGTACTTCTCCTCCTCACTCGCATACGGTGCCTGATAAAAGGCGTCCACCATGAGGGAGGCCGCCACCCAGTCTGCTTCATATATATCCGTGCCGATGATGCGCCAGCCCTCCTGACGCAGTGTCCGGATCACCGTATCGGCACTGAAGGAGCCGATCGCCGTGACCAGGGCGGTACGCTGTGTTGTATTCATACGATCACCTTTCTCACCGCGAGGCTCCCCCGCGGTATCTATCTACAGAGCCCTGCGTGCCGTGGTTCCGATCATGTATCTGAGGTCAATGTCGGAGATCCGGCCACATCATCATGCAGCGGCAGTGGCTCTCTATCCGAGGATGATGCTGCAGATCCGGTCCACATCCTCGAGTGCGAGATCCGGATACATCGGCAGGGTCAGGATCTCCTGGCTCACCAGCAGTGCATGTGGTGTATCCTTCACATCATAGTGATCCTGGTAACAACTGTAGGCATTGATGCAAGGATAGAAGTACTTCCGGGCACGGATATTTTCCGCCTTCAGACGGTCGAAAATCTCGTCCCGCGTGTACGTATAGTCATGGAAGCGTACCGGCATATAGGCATAGTTCGATTTTACGTTCGACGGAATCTCCGGGAAAGTGATGCCCGGAACATCCGCGAGATGCGCGCGGTAGCGCTCGAACACGAGCTTCCGCTTCGCGATGTACTCGTCCACATGACGCAGATTGCAGAGGCCCATCGCCGCCGCAAACTCGTTCATCTTTCCGTTGCCGCCGACCGACGCGACCTCCTCCTGCCCGAGGATACCGAAGTTTTTCAGCTCGTAGAGCTTCTCCATCAGCGCTGGATCCGGTTTTCCGGTCGTGACGGCGCCACCCTCGATGGAATTAAAGACCTTCGTCGCATGGAAGGAAAACATCGAGGCATCACCGAAGGTGCCGACCCCCTGTCCGTCCAGCTCCTCGCCGAAGGTATGGGCGGCATCATAGATGACCTTCAGATGATGGCGGTCCGCAATCTTCTGAATCCGGTGAACATCGCAGATGTTTCCATAGACATGCACCGGCACGATCGCGCTGGTGCGCTCGGTGATCAGGGACTCAAGCTGATCGACATCGATCGTATAGTCCCGCATGTTGATATCACAGAAGACCGGCGTGAGGCCGTTCCGCACGATTGCATGGGTCGTGGAGGCGAAGGAAAACGGTGTCGTGATGACCTCGCCATGGAGGTCCATCGCCTGCAGCAGAAACTCCAGCGCACTGTGTCCGTTCACGAAGAGCTGCACGGATCCGACCTTCAGATAGTCCTGAAGCTTCGCCCGAAGCGTCTCGTGGTACTCGCCCATATTGGTAAGCCACGCTGTGTCCCAGATATGCTGCAGCAGCTCCTCGTACTCGGAAAGCGGCGGCAGACTGGCACGCGTGACGTTGATGATTTTTGAATCACTCATGATTTTTTCTCCTGCCGCTTCTGCGGCTTCGCCGATGTAAAAATTACGAATTTCCTACGAAATTTCGACATTCTGACGAACTCGTTACGATTCTATAATATTGCATTTAAAATGTAAACCCGGGGTGGAAAGCGCTCGGCTTTTGTGTTATCTTTTAGGCAGAAAATTTAACCATTTTAAATCTTGGAGGATTTAATGTATGAGTATGAAGCGTACACTTGCGATCGTGGCCGCTGCCGCTATGATGATGGCACAGCCGCTGACCACCCTCGCTGCCACACCGGGCGATAACCTGACCCCGCAGTTCGAGATCCATGACGCGGGCACCACGGCCACGGTGGATTTCTCAAATCAGACCAGCGGCACGACGACCGCTCCGGCCGCTACACAGGCACCGGTAAGCACCGTCGTTCCTGCTGGTACCACCGCACCGGGCACGGTGCTGCCGGATGCTGCACAGACCACAACCGATGCGGCTGCTGCAACCACCGGTATGACCGCCAGCACCGGAAATAAGATCCTGCCGAAGATCAATCCGGTCGTGGAGACGATCCGTCCATACATGATGGTCGACAGCACGGGTGACATGCAGGCGGATCCGGTACTCAACCTGATCCCGCTCGCCACCTATTTCATCAAGGATGCGAACGGCAACCGTATCGACTGGGCAACCACCGTACAGAACGAGTCCTTCGCCTATGCACCGAACGGCTTCACCAGCTTCTCTCTGGAGCACGCCGGCATCGCCCGCTGGTACTACAGAACCTATAACGCTACTGCCGGCTGGGGTCCATGGGCCACATCGAAGGAAAACACACCGAACCAGGGTGTCGTATCTGCGATGCAGCTCCGTGTAAAGGGTAACTCTCATAAGTATGGCACCCTGTACTACAGAGCCGTCCTGAACGACGGTACCATCACCGACTGGGCACGTGAGGGCCAGGCCGTCGGTGTTGTCGGTGATTCGAACCGCTACATCTGCGCGATCAAGCTCGCGTACTGGCGCAAGGACGTTCAGTTCCCATATGAGACCACCAAGCCGCTGGACAATGCAAACAACGAGGGTGTCATCATCACCTCGGAGGGCGCACGCTACATCACCGGTGATGGCCGTGCCTATACCGGCTGGGGCTTCGATGAGGATTCGAACCAGTACTACTTCGTCGATGGTGTCGCGGTCACCGGCTGGCATGCCGTCGATGGCTACAACATCTACTTCGATGAGAAGGGTGTCGCACTGAAGGATCTCTCCGGCGTCATGGGTGCACAGTCCAGCTACGCGATCCGCATCAACAAGGCGACCAGAACCGCCTATGTCATGACGAAGGATGAAAGCGGCAACTTCACCATCCCGTATAAGACCCTGATGGTCACCGTCGGTACGGATACACCGCTCGGCTCCTTCAAGATCTACGCGAAGTACAGATGGCACTTCATGCATAAGGGCTGCTACTGCCAGTTCCTGAGCCGCTTTAACGGACCGTACCTGCTCCACTCGCTGCTCTACAGCTCACCGGATCACAACACGCTCGACGCCATCAACTATAACTACATGGACGACGCGGTTTCCGGTGGATGCATCCGTCTGAAGGCCGTCGACTGTGCATGGATCTACAACAACTGTGGAAACGGCACACCAGTCATCATCTACAACGATATGTGGGATAAGGGCCCGATCGAGAAGGATGCCATCGAGCAGCCGATCCCGAGAGAGCAGACCTACGATCCGACCGATCCGGTTGTAACCGCACAGCAGGATGCTGCTGCACGCGCCGCGGAAGAGCAGGCCGTGAAGGAAGCAGAATCCGCTGCCGCAGCCGGTCAGGGCGAACCACAGTAAACCAGATTTCCGATTCAATAGTATAAATAACGCAGTCTGCCCCACGAACGGTGTTCACCGATCGTGGGGCAGACTCTTTTTTACTTTAGTGTTTCATATAAGAAGACCATGCACGGCATGGTGAAGATCGAGAGCAGGGTCGTGAGGACGTAGAGCGAGCTTGCGTAGGCGGCGTCGCGGTCATACAGCTGGGCCATTGAGGTGATGGTGGCACAGGCCGGCGTGATGGATGGCAGGAAGACGGTGAGCAGGATGGCGTCGGCATGTGGTATCTGCGCGAGATCGAGAAACGGCTTCATAAGAAGCAGTGCGAGGAGCGGATAAACCATGAGGCGCAGCACGACGGTCACATAGTTGTGCCGTGTCAGTACGATGCGCTTCAGTGGCGTTTCGGCGATCGCCATGCCGGCGAGGATCATGCCGGTCGGACCGATCATGTTGTTCATCATCACGAGGACATCCTGGACACTGCCCGGCAACTCGATGTGCAGAAGGAAGAGGATGACACCGACGAGGATCGAGAGGATGTTTACGTTCAGCAGCACCTTTTTCCAGTCGATTTTCTTTTCCTCACAGAGCAGGAACTTGCCATGGCTCCAGAGGAGGATGAGCTGGATCGCCACGAAGGCACTGCAGTAGATGACGTACTCCTGTCCGAGAAGCACCTGCACCAGCGGGATGACGAGGATGCCGGCGTTCGGATAGATGCAGCTCGCCTGCTCGATGGCGTTCAGGTGCAGCAGCTTCCGCAGTGGGATCGTGATGACGAGAAACAGGATATGAACTGCAACCGCGGCCACGCAGGCCAGCGCGAGTCCCTTCTGCACCTCCGGCGTCGCCTCCACCTGGAAGGCGTTGATGATGACACAGGGCATGATGAGATAGACGAGCACGACCGACAGCGCTTTACTGTCGGAGGCCTTTAAAAGACCGAGCTTCACGATGGCGTAGCCCATCAGCATGATGGCAAACAGCTTCAGAATCTGAAGCGCAAGTAATAGACTGATCTGCATGATATGTTCCTTTCGTGCATCGATGAGGATGCACATGATGTAGTGGCTTATCCGATGCCGATGTATGGACGTGCAGCTGAGTGCAGACCATGAATCCTGATTTTCGGCATCATCTGATGTACCGTTCTATCACATTGCGAGGCGCGCGGTGATTTTTTTTACGATTTTATCCTGAAGCTTCCCTATGCTCTGCTCATAGAGCCAGGATGTGAGGAAGAGGGCCGCGAAGCTCACCACCGTGAGGATCACGAATACCTTCGAGTAGGAGATGCGATTCACGAGACGGAGGTAGAGATGGAGTGACAGACTCGCGATGAGCGGGAAGTGTACGAGGTATACCGCGAAGTTCATCGGCGCGACACGCTTCAGTGGGGCCCACTCGAGTGCACGTTGGAGCGGCGGGCAGTTCATGACACCGACGATGAGGCTGAAGCTGAACAGCATGACCCAGTAGGCGCTCCAGATAAACACTGGGGCGATCGCCGGACAGTGTGCACGGAAAAACGGATACAGTACGCGCTGCAGGCCACCGGCATCCAGGGCGATCGGGAGCAGCACGAGCAGCAGGAAGAAGAAGCGGAGCAGGGGGTGCCCGTCTTTTTCGTGCTGTGTAAGCCACGCCTTCAGTGCGTCATCCAGCTTTCGGAGGATGAGCCCCATCAACACGAGATGCACATGGAAGAAGTTCGGCTCCGGCAGATGGAAAAAGCTGTAAACGAAGACCGCAAGGCAGCTGAACTGAAAGAGGCGGAGCGGAAGCTTCTGCTCCACTGCGTTATACAGGTAGATGATGCAGGTGCCGAGCAGAATGTACTTCATCATCCAGAGCGGACCGTTCAGATCCCCGTCCAGGGTGACGGTGGCGCGGAGCAGCTCCGGGATCGTCGGTGCATGCGTGTAGTAGGTCGCG
Organism: Oribacterium sp. Sow4_G1_1; assembly: GCF_052116105.1. NCBI lineage: Bacteria > Bacillati > Bacillota > Clostridia > Lachnospirales > Lachnospiraceae > Oribacterium > Oribacterium sp. Sow4_G1_1. The sequence continues at coordinate 17,559 of NZ_JBQKLS010000001.1, read as the reverse complement.
AGCCAGGCGTTGTGCAGCAGTGCACTTGCCTCCGCCGTCGGATAGCCCACGGTATAGTACAGGATAAACGCGACGAGATTGATGAAGAAAAACGGCACCACGAAGCGAAGATAGCGCGCCAGCAGCTGCGGCAGCAGATGCTGCGCCCTCGTTCGTTTGAACGACGCGAGATAACCGGACAGGATACAGAAACCATACAGCGCGAGGCTCGAATCCAGCAGCACCGACAGCGGATACATAAACAGCCGCTCGAGCTCCTGCCGCAGCGCCGGTCGCGGATCACACAGCGTCCAGAACACCCCCGCCAGATGCGCCCAGAAAATCATCAGACAAAAAATATATTTTAAAGAATCAAGATAGTATAAACGCTTCGATGAAGTTCCCATAATCATTTCCTTTATTTATAGTGATCATCATTAATGTAGTAAAAATTGCCTGAATGCGCAATATATAGTAAAATGACTTCGTTTATAAATGTCGTCACGCACAGGAAACCGGAGATGAAGCCCGCTTAATTGCGCATTCAAAGAACAGGTTCTATCGGATCGTCCGTGGATGACATACAGGCTTGCCTGTTATGGCAGCCACGAACGATCCGAAAGGTTCTGTACTTTGAACTAAGTGAGTAGCGGGCTTCATCTCCGATTTACGTCCGAGAATAATACAGAAGGAATTATATGCTGCATCTTTTTCAGAGTTTCATCGGCACCGGCGATCAGTTCCTGATCGGCCGTTTCGTCTGCCTGATGATCGCGCTATGCGTGATCATCGCGACCTGCCTCTGCCTGTTTAAAAAATCCAGATGGAAGCTTCACCAGATCTACTTCATCGCGGTGTTCTCAATGGGGCTTGTTTTCATGTGCACACTTCCGCCGCTTTCCGCACCGGACGAGATCCTGCACTTCACCGGAGCCTATGCGCTGTCTAACCAGATGATGGGGCAGTCGGTCCGGGATGAAGACGGCCACGTCCGCATCCGCGAGGAGGACGAGTACCTCGTCAACTGGCCGGGCGACGATGACCCATGTAAAGCTACGGTGCTCGGGCAGACACTTGACCGCTCGGTGTATGAAGCGATGCATGAGAAGGGCCTTTTCCACGCGACGGAGACCGGGACCAGTATCACGTTGCAGCAGCCGGTGAAGACGACCCCATGTGCGTACCTCCTGCCGGCCCTCGGCATCACCCTCGCCCGCCTTCTGAAGCTCAGCGCCGTCGGCCTCGTGCTGCTCGGCCGCTTCATGAACCTCCTCCTGTTTGCGACCCTCGGCGCGATGACCGTCCGCCGTACGCCGATCGGAAAAGAGCTCTTCTTCGCGATCTCGCTCTTTCCGATGACCCTTGAGCTCGCTGGTAGCTACAGCTACGACAGCTATATCATCGCGCTCAGCTTTTATCTGACCGCCGTGATCCTCGATCTCGCGCTCGCGAAGCCATCGACCGGTATCACGCGGAAAAACGTGATCGAGCTTTCCGCACTCGCGCTGCTGCTGTCCCCGTGCAAGATGATCTACGCGACGCTCTTCCTTCTCTGCCTCCTGATCCCGGTTCAGAAGTGGGGCGCGAGGCCGTGGCCGAAGTGGATCCTGTCCGTACTCCTCATCGGTGCGCTGATCGTCGGCTCCATCCTTCTCGTGAATTTCCGGGAGGTCCTCCGTTATGTCAATGCTTCCGGCGTGACACAGGCACCGGAATTTACCTCTTCCGGCGACGTGAACACAGTGAAGCTACATGACCTCGCCGAGCTCATCCATGACCGGACGCTCGTGTTCCGCATCATACGGAATACACTTCAGATCCTGGGTGGACAGTTCCTCGGTACGACCGTCGGCATGTGGCTCGGCGCCTTCGACCGGGGACTGGCGACGCCAGTGCCGATGCTTGTGCTCTTCTGGACAGGTACACTGCTGCTGGCCATCACCGGACGCCGGGAGGAACCGACACTGTCCATCCCACGGAGAGTGTGGATGGTTCTCGTATTTCTGCTCCTCGGCTTCATCCTGATGGTCAGCATGCTGCTCGCCTATACACCGGCGGATACCTTCTATATCCTGGGCGTTCAGGGACGCTATTTCCTGCCGTTCCTTCCGGTTCTGCTGCTGGCATTTCGTACACCACGGCTCCACCGCCTGCGGGTGATTGGCCGCGTCGGCATCGGGCTCGACGCACTGCTTCTCAGCGTGATGCTGCTGATGGATGCACTCGTGCTCCTCGGCTGTTTCCTCACCGTTGTGCAGCGGGCCTGAAAGGTGGTATAATAAAGTGTTCACATAAACACAGGAAGATGGAAAGAATAAACTATACATGAAAGCATTTATCGAATTATTACAGCACATGGCCGAGAAGCGTCGGATGATCCTGGACCTTGCAAAGTCCGATTTTCGTAAGCGCTTCGTCGGCTCCTACTTCGGCATCATCTGGATGTTTCTCCAGCCGCTCGCGACGGTGACCATCTATGCGTTCATCTTCGGACCCTATGGTTTCAAGTCCGCGCCGCCGGTGCCGAACACGAGCTACGTGATCTGGCTGATTCCGGGCCTCGTGCCCTGGTTCTTCTTCAGTGAGAGCCTGAACACCTTGACCGGCATCCTGCAGGAGTACAGCTACCTCGTGAAGAAGGTCGTCTTCCCGGTGGAGCTCCTTCCGATCATCAAGCTCGCGTCCTGCTTTTTCGTTCACCTCTGTTTCATCGTGATCATGCTGGTCGCCTTCCTCGTGTCCGGCAAAACCCCGATGCTCAGCTGGCTCCAGATCATCTACTACAGCTTCGCTGCTTCCGTGCTGGTGCTGGGTCTCGGCTATCTCACGAGTGCGGTCAATGTCTTCTTTAAGGACATGCAGCAGATCGTCGGAATCTGCCTCCAGTTCGGTATCTGGATGTGCCCGATCATGTACGATGAAACCCTCTTTACGAGCCGTGCACCATGGGTCGGAACCCTGCTGAAGCTGAATCCGCTCTACTATATCGTGGCGGGGTACCGTGATTCCATGCTGACGGGAGCCGGGTTCTGGATGCGCCCGACCCTCGGCATTTACTTCTGGGTGGTGACGCTCGTGATTTTCTTCGTCGGCCTCTCGTTTTTCCGTAAGCTCCGTCCGCATTTTTCGGATGTATTGTAAGCGCACAGGCGGATGAAACGTTCGAAACTATGTGACCAGGCACCCTGAAACCGGGTGTTTACAGATACACAGCTGCGTATGCATGCTTTCTGCCGGAACGTGCAGAAGTATGGAAGCGCACATAAGGAGTCGATATGCTGTATACGATCGCAGTTTTAGCAAATGTACTGTTTTTTTTGACCTTCGGAAGTCTTTACTACCGTAGAAAGATCGAGGCGATCCAGGACCCGAAGAAGCGCGCGGAGTATACTCTGCCGCTCGTGCAGGGCATCTTCCGGAAGATTCTGAAAACAGCCCATGTGACGGTGGAGGTTGAGGGAATGGAAAACCTCACGTCGATCCCGAAGGACGAGGGTGTCCTGTTCGTCGGAAATCACCGCTCGTATTTCGATGTCATCATCGCCTATACCCTGGTGGACCGCCCGACCGGCTTCATCGCGAAGGCAGAGATCGAGAAGATCCGGCCGTTGAAGCGCTGGATGGACGAGCTCGGCTGTCTGTTTATGGATCGAAATAATCTGAAGCAGTCCCTGAAGGTCATCATCACGGCCATCAAGCAGGTGCGGGAGGGGCAGTCCATCTGGATCTACCCGGAGGGCACCCGTTCAGAAGGTGCGACAGAGCTCGACATGGAGACCTTTAAGGAGGGCTCCTTCAAGGTGGCAGAGAAGACCGGATGTAAGATCGTGCCGGTATCGATGATCGGAACACGCGATATTCTGGAGGCGCAGTTCCCGGCGATCAGACCGAAGCATATCAAGGTGCGCATCGGTGCTCCGATCGAGGTGAAAAACCTCGGTGCAGAGGAGCAGAAGCACATCGGCGCCTGTGTTCAGGCGAGGGTGAAGGCGGATATCCAGACACTGCTGGCAGAAGAGAAAGACTAAAGGGTCATTACATGGAAGAAAAAAACGCACTTTTAAAGATTCGTGACCAGCTCGATGTACTGGATTACCAGATTACAGAGCTTTATAAGCAGCGGATGGACCTCTGCGAAAAGGTGGCAGAGTATAAGATCGAAACCGGCAAAGCGGTATTTGATCCAGTACGGGAGGCGCAGAAGCTGGATACCGTACAGTCCTATCTCGATACGGATTTCGATCGGAAGGCGATCCGGGAGCTCTATCAGCAGATGATGACGATTTCGAGACGCCGGCAGTTCGGTATTCTGTCTGCACATGGCAAGAGCTTCCATGCGGATTTCGAGAAGCTCGATGCGATTCCGAAGAGTGGAAAGCGCGTCGTTTATCAGGGCGTCGAGGGTGCGTATGCCCATCTTGCGGCACGACAGTGCTTCGGCACGGAGACAGCACTCCGCCATGTGAAAACATGGAAGGATGCCATGGACGAGGTCGTGGAGGAACAGGCGGACTACGCAGTGCTTCCGATCGAGAATTCCAGTCATGGGGCAGTTTCAGATATTTTCGATCTTCTGGTGCGCTATCCGTCGCTCGCGATCGTCGAGGAGGTCGATCTGCATGTGGCGCATGCGCTGATGAGCGTGGCGGGCGCCAGCGTGGACGGACTGAAGCGGATCTACTCACATCCACAGGCACTCGGTCAGTGCGCGGCCTTTCTGGAGGCACATCCGGAGATCGAGGCGGTGCCGGTGCTGAACACCGCAGTCGCTGCAGCGTACGTCCGGGATCATCAGGATCCGTGCTGCGCAGCACTCGCCTCCGAGCTCTCTGCGGAGCTGTATGGACTGACGATTCTGCAGCATGGAGTCAATCAGGAAAAGAGCAACACGACCCGCTTTATCGTGCTCGGCCGTGAGCGCGTCTATACAGCGGATGCAGAGAAGATCAGTATCTGCTTCGAAACAGCACATAAGCCGGGTACGCTCTATAATGCACTGGGTAATTTTATATTCAATGATGTCAATATGCTGATGATCCAGTCCCGGCCGATTCAGGAGAAGCCGTTCGAGTATCGCTTCTTCGTCGATCTCGAGGGAAACCTGTCCATGCCGAATGTCATCAATGCACTCGCCGGACTCGAGGATCAGATCACATCCCTTCGTATCCTGGGGAATTACGGAAAGGAGTAACTATGTCACAGATTAGTGTGCTCGTCGTTGACGATGAAAAGGAAATCGCAGAGCTGGTGGAGATCTATCTCGTCAGTGACGGATATAAGGTATTTAAGGCCTACAATGCAGAAGAGGGCCTGAAGATCCTCGATGAGCAGGAGATCCATCTCGTGCTGCTCGACATCATGATGCCGGGCATGAACGGTCTCGAGATGTGCCGGAAGATCCGGACGAAGTCCAACATCCCGATCATCATGTTGTCGGCGAAGTCCACGGACCTCGATAAGATCGTCGGCCTCACCGGCGGTGCGGACGATTATGTGACGAAGCCGTTTAATCCGCTGGAGCTGACGGCACGCGTGAAGTCACAGCTTCGCCGATATACGCAGCTGAACCCGAACGCAGCGGATCAGTTCGCCAGCAGTGAGATCACGATCCGTGACCTCACCATCAACAAGGATAATCATCGTGTACTGGTGGACGGCGAGGAAATCAAGCTGACGCCGATCGAGTTCGAGATTCTGTTCCTGCTGGCATCCCATCCGGGCAAGGTGTTCTCCACCGATGAGATCTTCGAAAAGGTATGGGATGAAAAGGTTTATGAGGCCAACAACACGGTGATGGTGCACATCCGCCGTTTGCGTGGAAAGCTGCGGGAGGAGAGCCGCGAGAACAAGATCATCTCGACCGTCTGGGGCATCGGTTATAAGATCGAGAAGTAAGCATCACGACCTTGGAAAAAGATAAGAACGAGCAGAAAAATCATACCCATGGGCATGGCTATATGATGCAGCTGATGGCACATATCGGCATCGCGTCGGTGATTACGATCATCCTCCTCGTGTTTCTCATCACGAATCTTACAGCCATCACCAGCTTTCTTTATCAGACAGGAAACGATTCTCAGGCCCTGCAGCGCTTCGCGCTCGGCTCGACCATCAGTGTCCTGCTTTTTGTGCTGCTCGGAATTCTCCTGTTTTCCCTGATTTTCCTGCTTTTGCAACGAAAGATGGCGCGGGATGTCGAGACGATCGCCCGTGCAGTGAAGCAGATTTCCGAGGGGGATCTCAGTACCCGCCTGGAGCTGGAGGGGGAGGGGGAACTCACGGATATCGCCGAAAATCTGAATCGTATGGAGGAGGATATCCAGGAGCTCATCGATAAGGAGCGGACATCGGAGCAGTCGAAGACGGATCTGATTACCAATGTCGCACATGATCTCAGGACACCGCTGACTTCTATCCTCGGATATCTCGAGCTGCTTCGGAAGAATCAGAAGCTCTCACCGGAGATGCAGCAGAAGTATCTGGACATCGCCTACAACAAGTCGGTACGCCTTCAGAAGCTGATCGAGGAGCTGTTCGGCTTCACGAAGCTATCCTATGGAAAAATCAATATGAACGTGGCGAAGGTGGACATCGTCGAGCTGCTGGCACAGCTTCTCGAGGAGAGCTACCCGAATTTTCAGAAAAACGGCCTCAGCTATGATTTCGTATCGAATCGGAAGTCGCAGATCATCGAAGCCGATGGTGATCTGCTGGCACGACTTTTCGACAATCTGATCGGCAATGCCATCAAGTACGGTAAGGAAGGAAAGCGTGTCCGGGTCAATCTCCGGGCGGATCGAGAGATCGTGACGATCAAAATCGTGAATTACGGTTATGTGATTCCGGCAAATGAGCTGCCGCTGATTTTCGACCGCTTTTATCGGACGGATCACAGCCGGACGAACGCGTCCGGTCCCGGTGGAACGGGCCTCGGTCTGGCCATCGTCAAGAACATCACCGATATGCATCATGGTACGGTGTCGGTTTCTTCAGATCTTTCGGGAACGGTCTTCACGGTCCGACTGAAGATTCATTTTGATGGGGAGAGAACATTTTGAGTTCCGGATATAAGCGAAGTATGTCGATGCAGCGAATTTCATATCGTCTATCTGGCTTCCGCAGTACCGGCCGGGGGCTGTGGTTCATACTGACCCTGCTCTGCCTGCTGCTTCTGTTTTCAGTGCGTAGCTATGCGGATACCGTCGATCTCTCGGTGACCTATGGCTATCAGAACACAGCGAAAGCCGGCCGACGTCTGCCGCTCAGCATCGGCATCGAAAACCATCAGGAGAGTACCTTCTCCGGCTATATCCATGTCTATATGGTTGAGTCGGAGGACAGTGTCTATGAGTACCGCTATCAGAAAATCGTCGAGGGCGGTTCCTCGGATACGCTGAATGTAACCGTGTCACTCAGCTCCGGTATCAGCCAGCTGCTGGTGACGGCGGAGGACAGAGAGGGGCATACGCTGGGCTCACGGCGGATCGGCCTCGATGTCGCAGGCTCCGATGCAGAGCTTATCATCGGGATCATCTCCGATCATCCAGAGGCGCTCAGTTATCTGGATAATGTGGGGATCAATAACGGTATTCTCAGGACCCGGAGTGTGATTCTGCCGGTCGATGATCTGCCAGATTCAGAAAACGAGCTCGATCAGCTGGACGTTCTTCTGATTTCGAACTTTTCGATGAAGAGGATACGTAAGAACGAGGCAGAGGTCATCGCACAGTGGGTACGGGATGGCGGTATCCTGCTGCTGGGAACAGGAGCGCGTGGGGAGGATGCCCTGAGCCCATACTACGCAGGGTATCTACGAAATGCACTTCAGCCGACGGAGATGAGTCTCGAAATGGGGAACGCGTATCACGAGAACGGAGATCTGGAATTCCTCTCACTGACGGCCTCCCCGGTTCAGATCAAGGGTGGACAGGAGGTCGTGCTTTCGGATGGTGTGCCGATCGTTTCGGAGATCTCGGAGGGTGCGGGTATCGTCGCCATCAGCGGGTATGATTTCTGTGACCTTACGCGTTTCGCCACGGATCAGAGTGGATACATCGACCAGCTCTTTTCTGCTGTTCTCGGGAAAACGCGTCTCGAAAATCTCTCGATCACGGCTTCGGAGCGGAGTCTCGCCCGCTACTGGAATGTACAGGAGCTTATGAACCTGAGTGATCTCCGAAAGGTGCCGAAGCCACTGCTCTATGCCGTCATTCTCGCTGCCTATGTTCTTCTGATCGGTCCAGGACTTTACTTTTTCATGCGTGAACGGGAGGTCCTTCGGATGTACCGTCCGGGCGTCCTGCTGGTGACGGCGCTGACGATCATTCTCGTGTATGTCATGGGACTCGGCACACGTTTCATGGGGCCGTTCCTGACCTGTGTCCGTCTGAAAAACATCTCGGCGGAGAGCGTCGATGAGACGGATTATCTGAATCTGCGCTCACCCTACTACCGAAGCTATGAGCTTCCGGTGAAGACCGAGTATGATGTGTATCCAATCTTGAAGGGCGCGGACTTTACAGGCGATATCCAGGGACTGCTGTCTATGGAGGAGAATGTAAGTCATACGAGCATCGATAACGGTCGTGAGAAAAAGACGATCACGATTCAGAACGCGGCACCGTTTGCGGCCCGTTACTTCGAGCTTCACAACAACATGCCGAACGCCGATGGAAGCTTCCAGTCGGATATCGTCTTTGCGGACGGCAGTGTACGTGGCACGCTCACAAATGGTACGGCCTATGACCTCGGCGATGCGGCACTGCTGATCTATGGAAAGGTGATCCGGATCGGACGTCTGGATGCCGGTGCCAGCATTGACCTCGGAAGCTGTGAGACCATCAATGTGCCGGTGGGTGACAGCCGGAAAATCGCCGCCAGTGTCACCAGCGGAGGCTGGCAGAGCTTCCTTCGCTACTATCTGATGAACAGCCTGAACGGCTATTTCAGTGATGCGCGCATCGTCGGCTGCGTCCGGGAGGAGAATCCAGAGAAGCAGCCACTGGATTTCACAGAGCAGACGGATATCGACAGCTATGGCTTCACGATGGTGGTTTCCTCTCTGCCGTTCAGTACCCGCGTGGGGGATGTCTACAGCTACAGTGCACTCTCGACGGATCCGCAGATCCAGTCGGGTGATTATGATGCGACGGAGAACACGGTCGCGAGTGCATGGCCGACGACGCTTGAGTACCATCTCGGCGAGGGCAGTGACATCACGACTCTCACAATCGAGAGTCTTTCGGCGGAAGATGCGGGGGAGGCGAAGTCCATCGGCAGCGTGCGTCCGTTCCGTGGCAGCATGAGCTTCTATAATTATACGACCGGCGGCTTCGATGTCATCGATATCGGAAACGGTGTGCTGACGCGGGCACAGCTTAACAGCTATCTCGATGAGGACAACATACTCATCGTGCGCTATACCTCGAGTGAGGAGAACACGGGGATCGATGAGCGACGGTATCTCCCGATGCTGACCGTGACGGCACGGAATACAGAAGAAAAGCCGGTGGAGATGATCGATGCGGCTGAACTTGAGGCATCCGAGTATGTCGGGGAAGGCAGTGTGTCGGAGGAAACAGAGCCCGGCATCGGATGAGATCGGAAAGAATCTGTATGGGGGGTCAGCCACGGATGAGAAAGGAGCGTATCCATGATTTCTTTTGAAAATGTCAAAAAGAGCTACGGCCATGTGACAGCGCTCGATGGGCTCACGATGCATGTGGAGGATGGCGCACTGTATGCACTCGTCGGACCGAATGGTGCCGGGAAAACCACGGCACTTCGTATGCTGCTCGGACTCGTATATCCGGACAGCGGCCAGGTCCTGATCGATGATATGGAGGCAGGCGCGGATGTGCGTCGCCTGAAGCGCCGCATCGGATATGTGCCGGATCGCATCGGTGCCTACCCGAACCTTCGTGTATCAGAGTATATGGACTTTTTTGCGGACTGCTATGATCTGTCCGGTGTGAAGACGAAGCGACAGATTCAGATGCTGCTCGATCTCGTCGGGTTACGTGATCGGCAGGGGCAGTATATGGATTCGCTGAGCCGGGGAATGCAGCAGAAGCTGAGCCTGGCCCGTGCGTTGATCCATGACCCGAAGATTCTCGTTATGGATGAGCCGACGGTCGATCTGGATCCGGCGACGCGCTTCGAGTTCCGGCAGATCCTCGCAAGCCTCGCGGATTCCGAAAAGACCATCCTGATCAGTTCACGTACACTGACGGAGATTTCGGATCTGTGTACGGATATCGGCATCCTCGACCGCGGTCGTCTGGTCATGGAAGGAAAAATCCATGAGGTGCTGGATCGGGTGGATGCGTCGAATCCGATCATCATCAGCATCGCAGGAAATCTGAGCTCGGCGATGCAGACACTGAAGCATGATCGTCTGGTGAAATCGATCAGTATCCGGGATAAGAATCTGCTGATTACGTATGCGGGCTCACAGAAGGAGGAATCGGCACTGCTTCGTCGACTGATCGAGGCGGGTGTGCCGGTACGCGGCTTCCATCGGGAGAAGGGCGACCTGGAATCTCTTTTCCTGCAGCTGACCGGTGCACGTGAAGAAAGGAGGGTGACATACTATGAAGCGGAATCCGATTTTCCGGAGGGATGAGCTCATCAATGCACGTAGTCTGACGCTTCCGCTGCTTGTGACACTCCTGAACGGGGGACTGAGCATCCTGATTCTGATCAATCTGTTTTATATCGTCTCGACGGCGGAGCTGACGGGGGAGATCGCGTATCAGAGCTTCCTGCGTATCTACTATATCGCAGCACTGCTGGAGCTTCTGCTCGTGCTTCTGCTCGCGCCGGCACTGGCCGCGTCCTCCGTTGCCAGTGAGCGGGACCAGCGTTCACTGGGGCTTCTGCTGACGACTCAGCTGACACCGGCGGATATCATCATCGGCAAGCTGATGAGTGTGATGAGTACACTGATGCTGCTCGTTGCGACGGCACTTCCGATCTTCGCAACCGTATACATCTATGGCGGTATTACCTTCTTCGATATCCTGATGTACCTGCTTACGGCCTTCGTATGCGCGCTGCTGTCCACGAGCATCGGCATACTCGTCAGTGTCAGTATCTATATCACAACGGCCGCCACGCTGGTGTCGTATGCCGGCATGGCGCTCTGCATCCTGGCCGCGCTGCTGTTCGTTCAGTTCCGTGGACGCTTCGGCATCGGTGGGGTACAGGCGTATGTCATCGCCCTCCTGTTTTTTATGCTTCTGTCGCTTCTGGCACTCGGCTTCAGTATGCGACAGCTGAAGCCGCATCCGGTACGCCGGAAAGCGTAGACGAAAGAGCGGCAAGGACAGAAGATGTCCTATGCTTCGACCGCAGGGATAGATTTCGGCTCATGGCATACGGGATCGACAGTGACAGGAGACAGAACGAACAGAATGAAAGAAGTGGTGGATATCACGGAAAACAGAATACAGGCTGCAGCTCCGAGACGACGGAAAGCGGCACGTGTCTGCTTCCTGCTGAGCCTCTTATGGATGGTGTTTATTTTTATGATGTCGCAGCAGAACGCAGATGTGTCGACGGAAACAAGCCTTCGGGCCGGTACGCTCGTGGCAGAGCTCGTGGTGCCGGGCTATCGTGACTGGCCGGCAGGAGAGCAGCGGGAACTTGCGATGCAGATCGACTATCCGGTGCGGAAGCTCGCCCATGCCAGCGAGTATACGGTGCTCGGCATACTGTACAGTCTGAGTGCACTGTCGGTAGCGGTGGTACCGAAGCGGAGAAGGCTGCTCTGTACGGCCTTTCCGCTCGGTGTTCTCTATGCAGCGAGTGATGAGTTTCATCAGCTGTTTGTGCCGGGACGTGCCGGGCGGGTGAGCGATGTGCTCATTGACAGCAGCGGGGTGCTGCTCGGAATCGCGATTGTTTCTCTTTTTATGCACATAAAGCAATTCTTGAAAACGAAGTCTGTTTATGCTTAAATGTTATCTATTGAACAGAGATGGGAGAGGTGAAAGATGAACTGTATCATGATCGGTATCGCCGGTGGTTCAGGCTCCGGCAAGTCTACCTTTACGAATCGTCTTAAGAAGGAATTTGGTGATCAGGTTACCGTGATTTATCACGATAATTACTATAAGTCGAACGATGGCATCCCGTTTGAGGTACGTCAGAAGGTGAACTACGATCATCCGGATGCCTTCGAAACGGATCTTCTCATCGCACATCTGAAGGCACTTCGGCGCGGCGAGTGCGTACAGTGTCCGGTGTATAACTATGCCGAGCATAATCGTTCGCAGGAGACGACCGAGCTTCGACCGAGCAGAATCATCATCGTCGAGGGCATCCTCGTCCTCGAAAATCCGGAGCTTCGTTCCCTTTTCGATATTAAAATCTATGTGGAAGCCGATGCAGATGAGCGTATCATCCGTCGCATCATCCGTGATGTGAAGGAGCGTGGCCGTCATGTCGAGGATATCTCCGAGCAGTATCTGACGACCGTGAAGCCGATGCACTATCTGTATGTCGAGCCGACGAAAGCACTCGCGGACATCGTCATCAACAGTGGTATGAACGATGTCGCCTTCGATCTCATGCGTACGAAGATTCAGAAGATTCTCGATACACTGGAGAACGGAGCCGATTAACCGCCCCTCACGGTCGAGGTCGGCCGATGAAGGATAGAAGCAGTCAGTTAAACATACATGTATATAAAAATGGGAGGTAGCCGCATGCTTTACAACAGTACCCGAGGGGGAGAGAATGGCCTCCGCGCATCGGAGGCCATTCTGAAGGGGCTCGCGTCGGATGGTGGTCTTTTCATGCCGGAGAAACTGCCGGTACTTACGAAGTCACTTTCGGAATTAAGCACGCTTTCATATCAGGATCTTGCGTATGAGATTATGAAGGAGTTTTTCACGGATTTTACCGAGGAGGAGCTCCGTCACTGTATCTGTGCGGCCTACGATGAGAAGTTCGAGGATCCGAAGATCGCACCGCTGGTAAAGAAGGGCGGCGCATGGTACCTCGAGCTGTTTCACGGAAAAACCATCGCATTTAAGGATATGGCCCTCTCCATCCTCCCACACCTGATGGTGACCAGTGCACGGAAGAATCAGGTGACGGATCGTATCGTGATCCTGACCGCGACCTCCGGTGATACCGGAAAGGCGGCGATGGCCGGCTTCGCGGATGTACCGGGTACGGAAATCATCGTATTCTATCCGTATGGAGGTGTTTCCCGTTTCCAGGAGCTGCAGATGCGGACCGAACCGGGGAAGAATACCCACGCAGCAGCGATCCGTGGCAACTTCGATGATGCCCAGACCGGTGTGAAGCAGATCTTCCATGATCAGGCATTTGCACAGAAGCTGAAGGCACAGGGCGTCGTTCTGAGCTCGGCAAACTCCATCAACATAGGCCGTCTGGTTCCGCAGGTGGTCTACTATGTCTATGCATATGGTCAGATGCTTCAGGCTGGTGATGCCGCAGAGGGTGAGAAGATCGATGTCTGCGTCCCGACCGGTAACTTCGGTAATATCCTGGCAGCGTATCTCGCGAAGCACATGGGGGTGCCGATCGAGAAGCTGATCTGCGCATCCAACGAAAATAAGGTATTGACGGACTTCTTCGGTACCGGTGAGTATAATCGGAACCGTCCGTTTATCCTTACCTCCAGCCCGTCGATGGATATCCTGATCTCCTCGAACCTGGAGCGCCTTATCTATCTCAGCACCGGCTGCAACAGTGTGAAGACCGCACAGCTCATGGAGGACCTTCGTACGAAGGGTGTGTATGAAGTGAGTGAAGATATGCGTCAGTTCATGGCGGACTTCGTCGGTGGCTTCGCAGAGGAGCCGGAGGTCTTTAAGACCATCCGTGATCTGAAGGAAGAGGCCGGATATGTACTGGATCCGCATACAGCAGTTGCATCTGCCGTCTATAAGCAGTATGCTGAAAAGACGGGCGATACCCGTAAGACCGTGGTCGCATCGACCGCAAGCCCGTATAAGTTTGCACCGAATGTGATGAAGGCCCTTGGGTACGATGTGGAGCATCAGGATGTGTTCGCTGTCATCGACCAGCTGTCGGAGATTTCCGGTGTGCCGGAGCCACGTGCGATTCGTGAGGTACGAAACGCAGCGATCCGTCACAGCGAGGTCTGCGAGATTTCCGAGATGAAAAAGATGGTCGAGGACTTCCTCTTCGTCTGAGATTTTTCAGAGAGCGCATCGTGCCTGTGAGAGAGCGACAGGGATGTGTTTAGTGAAAATGTGTATAGGAAACATGGAAAACGAAGTAGAGCTTGTCTATGTTTCTATAGAAATACAATGCAGGCTGTGTTAATATATTCACATAGTTTCTAAATGCTGTTTTATTAGGAGGAAATACAATGTTAGTTAACGCTAAGGGAATGCTTGATAAGGCACTGGCTGGTCACTATGCTGTACCACACTTCAACATCAACGATCTGGAGTGGGCGAAGTCTGTACTGCTTGCATGCGAGGAGGTGCAGTCTCCGGTAATCCTCGGTGTATCCGAGGGTGCAGGCAAGTACATGACCGGCTTTAAGACCGTTGCTGCGATGGTAAAGGCGATGGTTGAGGAGCTCGGCATCACCGTTCCGGTGGCACTTCACCTTGACCACGGCACATACGATGGAGCGAAGGCTTGCATCGAGGCCGGCTTTACGTCAGTTATGTTCGATGGCTCACACTATGACATCGACGAGAACGTGGAGAAGACCAAGGAGCTCGTAAAGCTCGCACACGAGCATGGCTGCAGCCTGGAGGCTGAGGTCGGCGGTATCGGTGGTGTAGAGGATGGTGTTACCTCTGCCGGTGAGAAGGCAGATCCTGCAGAGTGCAAGCGCATCGCAGATCTCGGTGTAGACTTCCTTGCAGCTGGTATCGGTAACATCCACGGTGTATATCCGGCAGACTGGCAGGGTCTCGACTTCGATGTACTCGCAGCCATCAAGGAGCAGATCGGTGATCTTCCGATGGTTCTGCATGGTGGTTCCGGTATCCCGGATGAGATGATCCAGAAGGCCATTTCTCTCGGTGTTTCAAAGATCAACGTAAATACCGAGCTTCAGATCGTATTTGCCAAGGCGACCAGAGCGTACATCGAGGCTGGTAAGGATCTTCAGGGTAAGGGCTACGATCCTCGTAAGCTTCTGAAGCCGGGTGCAGAGGCCATCATCGAGGAGTGCAAGGCACGTATCGCTGTATTCGGTTCCGCACACAAGGCTTAATCTAACGGTTACTTTTAGAACCTGTCCCAGATCCTGGGACGGGTTCTTTTCACGCACTATGTCCTGCCTTTCATAGGGGAGTAGAAGGAGACAATGAATGAGTGAAGTTATAAATGTTACGGAAATTTTCGGTGAGGATGTCTTTAACGACAAGGTGATGCAGGAGCGTCTTCCGAAGGCAGTCTATAAGAAGCTGAAGAAGACCATCACAGAGGGCTACGAGCTCGATCCGACCATCGCGGATGCGGTTGCGCAGGCGATGAAGGAGTGGGCACTCGAGAACGGTGCGACCCATTACACGCACTGGTTCCAGCCGCTGACCGGGATCACCGCAGAGAAGCATGATTCCTTTATCTCGGCCGCCGATGCCGACGGTAAGGTCATCATGGAGTTCTCCGGCAAGGAGCTGGTCCGCAGTGAGGCCGATGCTTCTTCATTTCCGTCCGGTGGACTTCGTGCGACCTTTGAGGCGAGAGGCTACACCATCTGGGACTGCACCAGCCCGGCCTTCCTTCGTCGCGAGGGAGAGAATGGCGAAATCGTAACACTTTGCATCCCGACCTCCTTCTGTTCCTTCGGTGGTGAGGCGCTGGATACGAAGACCCCGCTGCTTCGCTCCATGCAGGCGATCAATGAGCAGGCACTGCGTATTCTCCGTCTGTTCGGTAACACGACATCGAAGTCGGTGAAGCCATCCGTCGGTGCAGAGCAGGAGTATTTCCTGATCGACCGGAACAAGTATCTGAAGCGGAAGGACCTCATCTATACGGGGCGTACCCTCTTCGGCGTGATGCCGGCGAAGGGCCAGGAGCTCGATGACCACTACTTCGGTTCCATCCGTCATCGCATCGCCGCCTTCATGCGCGATGTGGATGTGCAGCTCTGGAAGCTCGGCGTCACCGCGAAGACGGAGCACAACGAGGTCGCACCGGCACAGCATGAGCTGGCACCGGTCTATGATGAGGCGAACCTTGCGGTCGACCATAACCAGCTGGTGATGGAGGTCATGAAGAAGACCGCACCACGCCATGGTCTCGAGTGCCTGCTCCATGAGAAGCCGTTCTCCGGTGTCAATGGTTCCGGTAAGCACAACAACTGGTCGCTCGTAACGGATGATGGCATCAATCTGATGTATCCTGGCGAGACACCGCATGAGAACATTCAGTTCCTTCTGGTTCTTTCCTGCGTACTGGCCGCGGTCGATAAGCATGCGGATCTCCTTCGTCTCAGTGCGGCGGATGTCGGAAACGAGCATCGTCTCGGTGCGGATGAGGCACCACCAGCGATCGTTTCTGCGTTCATCGGCACCCAGCTCGAGGATGTCGTGGAGCAGCTGATCGGTACCGGCTATGCGACCGAGTCGAAGCAGGGCAAGATCCTTCCGACCGGTGTCAACACCATGCCGGATCTCTATGCGGATGTCACCGATCGTAACCGTACGTCACCGTTTGCCTTTACCGGTAACAAGTTCGAGTTCCGTATGGTGGGTTCGGCCGAGTCCATCGCAAGTGCGAACATTATCCTCGACGCTATCGTCGCTGAGCAGTTTAAGGAAGCCGCCGACGTACTGGAGAAGGCAGAGAACTTCAGCGATGCGTGTCATGATTACATCAAGAAGCTCCTGACGGAGCACCAGCGGATCATCTTTAACGGAAACGGCTACTCCGAGGAGTGGGTAGAGGAGGCAGAGCGCAGAGGTCTTCCGAATCTTCCGTCCATGGTGGATGCGATTCCGGCCCTGACCACCGAGAAGGCGATCAAGCTCTTTAAGGAGTTCGGTATCTATACAGAGGCCGAGCTGGTGAGCCGTGAGGAGGTCGAGTACGAGCAGTACTCGAAGGTCATCAATATCGAGGCACGTGCGATGATCAATATCTCCGGCAAGCAGATCATCCCGGCGGTTATCCACTACACCACGCGTCTCGCCGATTCGATCCGCAAGGTGAGCGAGGCATGCCCGGAGGCGGATGTATCGGTTCAGAAGGGACTTCTGCTGCATGCGTCGAAGCTGCTTTCGGATATGGAGCAGGCAAGAACGAAGCTGCTGCAGGATGTCGAGCTGTATGGCCCGGAGAAGGATGCCGAGAAGAAGGCACGGGCATACCACGATACGATCGTGCCGGATATGCGGGCACTGCGTACACCGGTCGATGAGCTGGAGCAGATCGTGGATAAGGATCTGTGGCCGTATCCGAGCTATGGTGATATGATTTTCGAGGTTTCCGAGCCTTAATATGCGAACGCTAGTACCGGGGGGGGGGGGGGGGGGGGGGGGGGGGGGGGGGGGGGGGGGGGGGGGGGGGGGGGGGGGGGGGGGGGGGGGGGGGTTGTTTGATGTTATTTTT